>JBKJUK010000102.1:0-32520 GCA_046590705.1 Thermoanaerobaculia bacterium | reverse complement strand
GACGGTTGCATTGAACTGCGGGTTGATTCCGGCGGCCGCATAGTAGGGGTAGCCGGTGTGATAACGCTGAAGCAGAGAAGCGTTGAAGTTGCCGATGAAGGTCGGCAGGTCATACGTGACCCAGAGATTCGCGCGGTGGGCTACATCACCGTTCAACGCACGAACGGGGTTGTTGAACTCAGGTCTGATGTACTCCGAGTAATTGCGTGCAGAGCTCAGTGTGATGGTCGCGTTGTTGAAGGTCTCAGAGTCAGCGTTACCTTGCAGTTCCGACCAGGTGTAGTTGCCGCCGACGAGGAGACGGTTCAGTGGCCGTACGTTGGCCTGAAGCTGCAGGGCATTGTATTCGCGCTCGAGGCCTTCGTCATCGTTGGAAACCAGCGTGAGGTCGAATTTTCTGCCTCCAGGGCCGGTAACCGTTCCGTTCGCCAGGCTGGTGGTACTGGCATAGAAGTTGTCAAAATTGCGGTTGATCAGATCGCCGCGAACGTAGGCGCGTGAGCCGAGCTGCAGCCCATAGCCGAGCGAGATTTCTGTCATGCCGGGTGAAACGAGACTGCCGTCGAGTTTTTGATTGATACCGGGCACGGAGGCGAAGCGATCGGGATTCGCGTTGTCGCCGCCATTCGCGGCGAACCAGGCGAAAACCTGACGAAGAACTTCAGCAGTCGGCAGGTACGGGCCGTCGCCCTGATTGATGGCCGGGCCACGATAGTTGTATCCAAATGCGGCCGGCGAGCCGGCGCTGGACGCGGAGTCGTTGATGCCGTTGTCGACCTTCGACACGTAGCGGTTATATCCGCCGAAGACCCTGTGCTTGCCATTGCCGAGGAGATCGACAATGGCGCCAAGGCGTGGGCTGTATGCGCTGTCGTCTGCAGTGACGGCGCCCGACTGATCGACTGAGTCATTCTGATCGAAGCGAAGACCGACGTTGAAGCTGAAACGATTGTTCAGGTCCCACTTGTCGTTGATGAACACCGACTGTGTTGCCGAGCGAGATGTCTTGCTGCGGTTGAGAACCGGGAAATTGGCGATGTAACTCGTGGCGGGGTTGATACGGACAAAGACGTCCTGTCCCTGATAGATGAAGTCACCATAGACACGATAGCCGCTGCCGCCCTGCTCGTTGTTCTCATTGCGCAGCTCGGCAAAATCCTCGAGGCCGCCAACGATATTATGGTTGCCCAGCCCGCGCGTCGACAGGAAGTATGAGGACTTCAGGATCCAGTACTCATTGTTCCGGGTCTTGTCGTCGCAGACGCCGCAGAAGGTCGGTGAATTCGAGCGTCGTCCGGTCGACAGGTCGATCACAATGGTTCCCTGAATATTATCTCGGAACGTCGAGCCGCCGCCGACGAATGCAAAGTCGCGCTGCGAGTAAAGCGCCTCGAGAAGAAGATTACTGGTGAGCACACCGTTATAGGTGGCGGTGGCCAGAGTATTCGGAAGCTCGCGGTTGGTGAGCGACGCCAGATCGACGACCGCGCCGAATGTGTTGTTGGTCTGGGTGGTGAGACGGTCCAGATACGAGAGGACGAGGTTGTGATTGTTGGTGACTGCACCGGTGAGCTTCGCTTCCCACCGCGTCTCCTCGTCGAGTCGCTGGAACGGAATGTTTGTGGCGACGGTTTGCGCGCTGCTGGCCGTCTCGCGAAGGCGCCCGGCGGCGAAGAACCAGAGGCGATCACGGAGGATGCGACCGCCGAGGGTTCCTTCGTACACTTCGTTCAGCTTGTCCACCGGATCGACCTGAGGTTTCCCGCTGACCGGGTCTCTAAAATTCGTCAACCCAGTCCAGTCGTCATTGGTGAACGAGTCGCGGAACGAGCCACTGAACTCGTTGCCGCCTGACTTCGTGATGGCGCTGACGACCCCGCCGGTGAAACGGCCGTATTCGGCAGAGACGTTGCCGGTGATGACGGTAGTCTCCTGTAATGCGTCTTCGATGTAGACGGCTTCAGGTTGTCCACGGATCGTGTCATTCACGACCGCTCCGTTGACGAGGTAGAGGTTTTCGTATGACGGCGCACCGGAGATCATGGTCTGATTGTTCGGACCTTCGTTCGAAACGCCCGGAGCGAGCGACGCCGCAGCGTTCACAGTGCGGCCGGTTGGGAGGTTTTCGATGAACTCCTCTTCGAAGTTGCTCGAGATGTTGGTGGTTTCGTTGACCGCGGCAGCCGTCGCGGTGACGGTGATTGCCTCGGAGACCGCGCTCACCCGCAGGTCCGCGTCCGCACGAGCGGTCTGCGCCAGCGAAACGTTCACCGTGCGCGCGACGGCCTGCATTCCTTCCAGGTTCACGTTGACGGTATAGCGACCGGGAGGGAGCGACTGAAAGTTGTAGGCGCCGTTCTCGTTGGTGACGGTGGTTCTGGTCCCCTGAAGCGAGGGCGAATCAATGCTGACGGTCGCGCCTGGGATAGGAGCCCCGCCGGTCGTAACTATGCCGGTGAGGTTTCCGGTGGTTGACTGCCCGAGCGCGGTGAGAGTGCAGAGCAGGATCGCTAGGACGGCAAGGCTGCGAAGAAACTTCATCGAGAAATCCTCCTGGTGGCAAAGCGTGGCTTGAAGCGTTGGAATGTGAATCTTCCTACTGAGACCACTTCGAATGCAAGCGTATCGGTGGCTCGAGGGCATGGTGCCTCAATTCTCGCCCGGAGATTCTCAGGCCTGAACGCAAACGACCCCGGCCGAGGCCGGGGTCGTGGAAAGAACGATGCGGATAAATCTCAGAAACGCAGGCCCACCGAGAAACGGTAAGTGCGGGGTGTCTGGTAAGCAGCCGGAGTGATGGCCTTGCCGAAATTCACGTCTTTCGCAAAGTTATAAACGCCGTCTGTCGGATTTGATACGCCGGCAACGAACTCACGTGGCGTGTCGGTGAACGGATTGAAGGCGGCGGCACGTGCGGCAGTACCACCTGGGTTGGCGAACGTTGCGCCATTCCGCCGGGTGCGGACGGTCGTTCGGATAAAAGTCGGATCTTCGAGTCCTTCTTCGCCGAGTGCGTTGATCAGATCTGCGTTGATGAAGAGGTTCAGTTTGCTGATCGGGATTGAATAGTTGATCGCGAGATCAGTCGAGGTGATGTCATCCAGGCGGAAGTCGCCACGATCGCTGAAGTAATAGGTGACCGAGGATGGTGGTGTTGCGTAGCCGGGATTCACGATTCCGGTGGGGAGGTTTGTTGCACTCTGGCGCACATCGATTGTGCCGATGGCGGAATAGGCCTGACCGGAGTGAAAGCGCTCCAGCAGCGAGAGGTTGAGGATACCGACCGGGGTCGGTACGTCGTACTGCAGCCAGAGGTTAGCGCGGTGACGGATGTCGGCACTGAGATAGCCGACTGGCTGGTTGCGCGCGAATCTCGTGTACTCCGGGTAGTTGTTGTTTGTGACCAGAACCGTGGCGTTGTTGGAGGTTTCGCCTTCGACGTTTCCTTCCAGTTCAGCCCATGTGTAGTTTCCACCGAGCGTGAAGCGTCTCAGCAACTTGTAGCTGCCCTGCAGATCAACTCCTCGGTACTCCCGAACGAGTCCGTCGGTCTGATTTTCGATGTAGCCGATATCGACGCTGCGTCCGGCCGGATCTTTGGCCTGACCGGTGGAGCGGTCGCGTGAGATTCCGTAGAACTGGCTCCACTCGCGGCTGATGACATCCGCGCGCAGAAAGCCGCTCGTTCCCACCTGTGTTCCGAAGCCGAAGGTAATTTCGTCCATGTAGGGAGAGGCCAGCGTTTCGCGGAAACGCTCGCTGAGCCCGGGTACCGACTGGTCGAACGGGGCCATGTTCGTTCCGCCATTGGCTCTGAACCATTCGAAGGCGCGACGGATGACTTCAGCGGTGGGGACGAAGTTCGTAGTCCCAGGTCCGTTGATTTCCGGTCCGCGGTATTCGTAGTAGTAGCTGGCTGGTCGACCGGCGGTCGAAGTCGCATCGGCCGGACCCTGATCGATCTTGGCGATGTAGCGGCTGTAGGTACCAGTCACGCGCTGCCTGCCGTTTCCGCGGACGTCATAGGTGAGGCCGAGGCGCGGGCTGTAGGCCGAGTCGTCGGTGGTGGTCACGCCGGCCTGGTTCTTACCGTCGTTCTTGTCGTAGCGTACACCGAGGTTGAACGACCAGAAGTTGTTCAGCTCCCACTTGTCATTGAGAAAGAGCGACTTGGTGGCAAAGTCGGAGGTCTGACTGGAAGCGAGGATCGGATCCCATTCGATGAATGAGTTGAGGTCACCCGGCACACTCGGCTCGAGATGGAAGAATACGTTCTGTCCAGACGTGATGAAGTTACCGAACAGGCGGTAGTCGCTTCCCGACTGATAATTATCTTCCTTCCGGAGCTCGTGAAATTGGTCGTAACCGGCCACGATGTTGTGGCTGCCGAGTGCTCTGGTGGTGAGGAAGTACGAGCCCTTGAGCAGGTAATCCTTGTTGTTTCTTTCTTTGTCGGGACAGACGCCGCAGAACGTGGGAGACCAGAGTCGCTCAGCTGTCACGATGTCGCGAAGCAGAGTTCCTTCGACGATGTCGCGTGAGGTGGCGCCGCCGCCGACAAAAGCGAAATCTTTCGCGCTGTATTGCCCTTCGATCAGGAAATTGTTGGTGAGCACGCCGTTGTAGTGAAAGGCCAGGAGGCTCAGAGGCAGTTCGCGATTGGCGAGACTCCGAAGGTCGACCACGTTGCCAAAAGCATTGTTCGTTTCGGCGGTGGAGGAGTCGAGGTACGAACCGACCACGCTGTGTCGCTGGGTGATCTGCCCGGTAAGTTTTCCTTCATACCGCCGATCTTCGACGCCATTGATGTACGAGATGTTGGTCCTGCGGGTCTGACGAGTGGTTGCGCGATCCTCGTATCGGCCCGAGGTGAAAAACCAGAGGCGATCGCGGATGATTCTCCCGCCGAAGGTTGCTTCGTAGACCTCGTTGATGTTGTCGATCGGCTCGACCTGTCCAACACCTGTCACAGGGTCGCGGAAGATGGTCTTCTCTGCCCAGGCGTCGTTCGTAGCATTACTGCGCAACGAGCCGGAGAAGACGTTGCCGCCTGACTTGGTAATGGTCGAGACCACACCGCCTGTGAATCGGCCGTACTCTGCCGAGACGCCACCTGTGAGAAGCGTAGTCTCCTGAATTGCGTCCTCGATGAAGACGTTGTGCGGTTGTCCGCGTACATTCTCGTTGGCCACCACGCCGTTGACCAGGTAAAGGTTATCGAACGACTGCGCGCCATGAATGATGGTCTGCCCGTTCGGGCCGCCGGTATTGACACCTGGTGCCAGCTGAATACGCTGCGTGATGGTTCTTCCGATCGGGAGCTCCTCGATGAACTCTGCCGGAAGGTTGGTGGTGACTTGCGAAGTTTCCAGAACCGAGGGAGCGGATGCAGTCACCGTGATGGCCTCGGAGATGGCGCTGACACTCAGCGTCGCATCAGCCCGGCTGGTCTGCGCCAGACTGAGCATGACTTTCTTCGTCACGCGCTGCATCCCTTCGAGATCGAAGGTGACCGTGTAGTCGCCTGGCGGAATGGAGGCGAAAGCGTAAGCGCCGCCATCGCCGGTGACGGCTGTGCGCACTCCCTGCAGAGAAGGGGAGGAGATGGTAACTGTCACACCGGGCAGGCCTGCGCCGGATTGCGTGACGTTACCGGTCAGGTTGGCCGTGGTTCCCTGGGCAAGTAGGGACGCCGCGAGTAACAGCATCATTACGGCGAGCGACAGTTTCTGGACAAGCTTCATTGATGTTTCTCCTGTTTGTTCTCGAAAAGTGCTGCCGGTTTCGATGGATGCCGACTGGCAACGCGGCCCGCGCGATTCCTACGGACAGCGCTCGGGACTGATATTCAATTGATGTGTAGAGACAGGGGAAGCTTATGCAGCGAAGCAGACAAAAGCAAGAGATGGATGTAGCTCATCGCGATGCGTTGAGGTCACGCGCACCCTCTGGCGTCGAAGACTGACAGCAGAAAGGTAGCATCCAGCAATGCGAGTATGACTGGGACGGACGACGAGACGCGACGTCATTTCGATGAGCCGCGCGATTGTCATCGTCTCGTAGATGTGAATGCGAAGAGAAATCTCCTGTCCGCGCAGATGCGGTCGATCGGGACGACCTTCGCGGCGCGGAACGGAGATTCCTCTTCGCGCATCAAACCTCGCAAGTTCGCCAAAGCGTCCTGTGCTCATCGGAATGACGGCGTGGTTGAACGGGAGAATGATCAGGTGGCCTTCACTCCGGCCTCCGGCCCCCGGCCCGCTTCACATCCGCACAAAATGAAAAAGGACGGCACGAATGCCGTCCTTTTCATTGCAACATTTGATGTGAGTCTTAGTACATGCCGCCCATACCGCCCATACCCTGCGGTGCGCCGCCCTGTGCCGGGCCGTCTTCCTTGATCTCGGAGACGACTGCCTCGGTGGTGAGCATCAGACCTGCGATCGATGATGCATTGAGCAGGGCCTGCTTGGTGACCTTGGCTGGATCGATGATTCCGGCCTCGAGCATGTCCACGATCTTCTCGGAACGCGCGTCGAATCCGAACACACCACCCTTGTCGCGGACTTCCTTGAGGATGACCGAACCTTCCAGGCCGGCGTTGTGCACGATCTGGCGGAAGGGCTCTTCGAGTGCACGCTTGATGATGTTGACACCGACCTGCATGTCGCCCTCGACCTTGAGTGCTGCCACTGCATCGATTGCGCGGAGCAGTGCTACGCCGCCGCCCGGGACAATGCCTTCTTCGACTGCTGCTTTTGTGGCGTGCATCGCGTCTTCGACACGTGCCTTCTTCTCTTTCATCTCGGTCTCGGTTGCTGCTCCGACCTTGATGACTGCGACGCCGCCAACCAGCTTGGCCAGACGCTCCTGCAGCTTCTCACGATCGTAGTCCGAGCTGGTGTCTTCGATCTGAACGCGGATCTGCTTGACGCGACCAGCCAGCGTATCTTTGCGTGACTTGTCATCGGTGTCAGTGACCAGGGTGGTGTTGTCCTTGTCGACGCTGACGCGCTTTGCATCACCGAGGTCGGCCCACTGAACGCTCTCGAGCTTGATGCCGAGCTCTTCCGAGATGAGCTTGCCGCCAGTGAGGATGGCGATGTCTTCGAGCATGGCCTTGCGGCGATCGCCGAAGCCTGGTGCCTTGACGGCAGCGACGTTGAGCGTGCCGCGGAGTTTGTTCACGACCAGAGTTGCCAGTGCTTCGCCTTCAATGTCCTCGGCGATGATGAGCAGCGGACGTCCCTGTTTTGCGGTCTGCTCGAGTACCGGGAGGAGGTCCTTCATCGAGGAGATCTTCTTCTCGTAAAGGAGAACCTTGGCGTTCTCGAGAACTGCTTCCATCCGCTCCGGATCGGTCACGAAGTACGGTGAGAGATAGCCGCGATCGAACTGCATACCTTCGACGACTTCCAGTGCGGTGTCGAGACCCTTGGCTTCCTCAACCGTGATGACGCCGTCTTTTCCGACTTTGTCCATGGCTTCGGCGATGATCTTTCCGATCTCTTCGTCGTTGTTGGCCGAGATCATTCCGATGTGGGCGATGTTGTTGCCTTCGACCGGCTTGGAGAGCTTGTCGATTGCTTCAACGGCGGCCTTGACGGCGAACTCGATCCCGCGCTTGATTTCCATCGGATTCGATCCGGCAGTGACGTTCTTGATGCCTTCGCGGTAGATGGCCTGTGCAAGTACGGTGGCGGTGGTGGTTCCGTCGCCGGCCGTGTCGGAGGTCTTCGAGGCGACTTCGCGAACCATCTGCGCGCCAGCGTTCTCGAGTTCATCCTTCAGTTCGATTTCCTTGGCGACGGTGACGCCGTCCTTGGTGATCGTGGGTGAACCAAACTTCTTCTCGATGACGACGTTGCGGCCTTTCGGTCCGAGTGTGACTTTGACTGCGTCGGCAAGCTTGTTGACGCCGCGGAGGATTGCCTGCCGCGCTTCTTCGCCGTATGTGATTTTCTTGGCCATGTTTTTTCTCCTGAAATCTGTTCGTGTGACGGGCGGATCGGATTCGCTGAGTTAGTCGATGATGGCGAGGACTTCATCTTCCCGAAGAATGGTGAATTCACCCTCTTCGAGTTTGATGTCGGTTCCTGAGTATTTGCCGATGAGGATCTTGTCGCCCTTCTTGACGTCGAGCTTGATGCGCTTGCCGTTGTCGTCGTACTTGCCTTCGCCGACGGCGAATACCTCTGCTTCCTGGGGCTTCTCTTTGGCGGTGTCGGGGATGATGATTCCTCCACGAACCTGCTCTTTGGTGTCGACGCGCTTCACGAGGATGCGGTCATACAGCGGACGGACCTTGACGGACATATCTGCTCCTTTCACTACTGTTGGAATGTTGTTCACGGCTGGTGGGAAAGAGTTCCCGGCCGTCGCCGAGCGTGCTGTGCTGTTAGCACTCAGGCTCGTCGAGTGCTAGTAATATAGGAGATGAGCGACCCCTGTGTCAAGGGAGGGGAAGCCTTCCAGAGCCGCTGTTCGACACTCGAGTCGATGCCCGAGATTGTCTGCTCGAGTAAGTTGGCGTCTCCCTCGCACCGGAGGCGGAATGGTGAAACCACTGGACCGCCGTGACTTCATGAGAGCTGCTGCCCTGGCCGGTGCAGGGATCACACTCGATTCCACATTCGGAAAAATAGCGTCGGCAGCAGGTTGGCAAACGAACTCGAGCCCCTATGGGGCGTTGACGCCGACAACGCCGGTCGACGGTGGCATCGCAGTTCTGGCTCTTCCGCCCGGCTTCAGCTATCGCGTGCTTTCGTTTGAAAGAAAACTCATGTCGGACGGGCTCAGAACTCCACCTGCGGCTGACGGCATGGCGGCATTTTCAGCAGGAGGGTTCGTACGTCTGCTGCGCAATCATGAAACCACACCGGCAGGGACAGCCCTCGGAAATCCGCTCGATTCGTATGATCCGTTCGGCGCCGGTGGTGTCACCACTCTCATCGTCGATCCGTCGACCCGAGTGCTCGTCCGGGACTTTCTCAGTCTTTCCGGAACCGTGGCCAACTGCAGCGGCGGACCGACGCCATGGAATAGCTGGATCTCCTGTGAAGAGACACTGGCCGGGGCCGAATCAGGATTCGACAAGCCGCATGGCTACTGCTTTGAGGTGCCGTCTTCCGCTGACCGTCCGGTGGCGGCAATTCCGTTGAAAGGGATGGGTCGCTTCAATCACGAAGCAGTTGCGGTCGACCCTGCAACGGGTATCGCCTACCTGACTGAAGACGAAGGTTCTGCTGGTTTCTATCGGTATGTCCCTAACGTTGCGGGGCAGTTCGCGCTCGGCGGACGCCTCCAGATGCTGGCCATCCTCGGCTCGCCACAGTTCGAAACGAGGCGCAATCAGGTGACAGGACGGCCTCTTCCGGTGGTTTGGGTCGACATCGCCGATCCCGATCCCGTGCCGGGATCACGTACCGTTTACCTGCAAGGCAGAGATGCAGGAGGTGCCCGCTTCAGACGCCTGGAGGGGGCCGTAGCAGGGAACGGCAGCATCTATTTCGCTTCGACTAGTGGAGGAAATGCCGAAGCCGGGCAGATCTGGCGGTACACGCCGTCCGCGGCAGGCGCGCCGGTCAACGGCCGCCGCCGGATCAGGAGAGTGGTTTCGGACGGAACGCTGACCCTCCTCGTCGAGTCGCGTGATGCAGCAATTCTGAAAGCGCCTGACAATATTTGCCTTAGTCCGCGCGGCTCACTGTTGATCTGCGAAGACTCGGCGGTGGGGCCGCAGTACGTTCGTTGCTTCACGCCTGCAGGTGAACTCTTCGACTTTGTACGAAACAGCTATCCCGGACTCGAACACTCCGAACTCGCCGGAGCAACGTTCAGCCCTGACGGCGAAACCCTTTTTCTCAACGTGTATGGGCTGGGAATGACGGTGGCGATCTGGGGACCATGGGCGACCGGGCCGATCTGAAGTGTGGCGCTCGCAGGGCACGTGAGCGTCATGTAGGGGCGCGTTGCACGCGCCCGCTCTCCGGTGCACTCTCGTGGAAAGTCCGAGAGACAAGGCCTAGAGAGACAAAGACCGGGGGAGCGGGCGCCCGCAGGGCGCCCCTACAGTTCCGCTACCCTGACGGTTTGCTGATGCCGAATGTCGCCACGGGTAAGACTACGCTCCGTGGCGCGCTTCGTCGGTGATGGCCTTGCTGGCTTCGCGCGCGTTTCTCCGTCGCATGGCCAGTTGAATCTTCCTCTTTCGCGCGACGGCGGCCTTCCTGGACTGGAACAGCCATCCCCGACGCCAGAACCAGATCAACATGAAGATCGCGAAAGAGACCATCAGTCCGAAGGCCCAGGCGTAGCCGAAATGCCACTTGAGTTCAGGCATGTGCTCAAAGTTCATGCCGTAAATACTGGCGATGAAATTCATCGGCAGGATGATCGAGGAGAAGATGGTGAGCACCTTCATGATTTCGTTGGTGCGATTCGCGATGACAGACAGATAGGCTTCCATGGTGGCCGTGGTCAGGTCGCGCTCGATATCGATTGATTCGCCGATGCGGTACATGTGGTCGTACAGATCTCGAAAATAGATCTTGTGTTTTTCTTTGATGAACTCGGAATCACCGCGGCTGATCTGATTGAAGAGTTCTCTCTGAGGTAATGACTGACGACGCATCACGTTGAGGTCGCGCTTGATGTGAAGGAGCTCATCCAGGAGAGACTGGGAAGGTTCGCTGAAAATGAGTTCCTGAATCTGATCGAGCCGGTCTTCGATTTCGTCGAGAAGAGGGAAGTGCAGATCGACCAGCGTGTCGAGAATCGAGTAGAGAAGAAAGTCCACGCCGCGCTCGAGCATCCTGCGGTCCTGCGGAAGCCGGCCCCAGATCGCATCCACTGCGCCCAGCGGCTGCGGATGGATTGTGAAGAGAAAATTCTTCCCGATGAAGCAGGCCAGCTTGATCGAGTCGACACCGTGACCGATCAGATCGACGGCGATGCTGCGGAACACCAGAAAATCGTAGTCACCGAACCGGTCATGCTTCGGCAGTGTGTCGCGTGAAAGAGAATCTTCGGCGGCCAGCTCGTGAAAGCCGAACCACTCTTCCAGCAGCGGCTCGACATCATCTTTATCTGTGCTGCGGATGTCGATCCAGATGTGATCGTCGGACTCGCGAGACCAGTCTGCCAGCAGCTCGAGACCGCCGCGCACCAGCACGCCCTCCTGCGCCAGAGAAACCCGGAATTCAGATTCGCCCGTGGTTGGCGATTCCAGTCTTGGATCAGCTGTGGCGATTTCAGTCATGCGGGGCGTAGTGTAAATGGAGAATGGAGAATGGAGAATGGAGAATGGAGAATGGAGAATGGAGAATGGAGAAGCGGGCTGCGTGTGACTCGGCCGTCATCCCGAGCGGCGGCGCGGGCGGGTGCGAGGGATCTACGCACAGGGACCGCGCTGTGAATTGTTGAGCGCGACCCTTTTGCGTAGATTCCTCAGTCGCAACGCGATTCCGCTTTCATTCGCGCGCGCTGCGTGCTCCTTCGGAATGACGCTCGTTGTTTTCGGAGACCGCACGCGTGGGTCCCGGTTTCCCATTCTCCATTCTCCATCCCTCATTCTCCATTCTTCAGCAACCCCTCCAGCGGTGTGTACTCCTGATTCTGCGAGTGCGCCACGGCCTGGTAAGTCAGCTTGCCCTTGTATACGTTGACTCCCTCGGCCAGGCCGGCATTCTCGAACACGGCGCGTTTGAACCCGAGGTTGGCCAGGAGTCTTGTGTAGGGGAGGGTGGCGTTGTTGAGTGCGATGGTCGAAGTTCTCGGTACCGCCCCCGGCATGTTCGCGACGCAGTAGTGAATCACGTCGTCGACTACGTAGACAGGGTCGGAGTGCGTGGTGGCTTTCGCGGTCTCTACGCATCCGCCCTGATCGATGGCCACGTCGACAATGACTGAGCCTTTCTTCATGGTGCGGATCATGTCG
Organism: Thermoanaerobaculia bacterium; assembly: GCA_046590705.1. Classification (GTDB taxonomy): domain Bacteria; phylum Acidobacteriota; class Thermoanaerobaculia; order Gp7-AA8; family Gp7-AA8; genus JBKJUK01. The sequence goes on along the minus strand of JBKJUK010000102.1, from coordinate 20,582 downwards.
CGCGTGACGAGCTTGGGGGCTGCGGCGCCCGGAATCAGGACTCCTCCGATAAGAAGGTCTGCGCGGCGGCAGGCCTCTTCCAGATGCGCGCGATTCGACGCGAGCGTGGCCAGCCTGCCGTGAAAGATTTCGTCGAGATAGCGCAGCCGATCGATGTTTGTATCGAGGATGGTCACGTTGGCGCCGAGACCGATGGCCATTTTGGCGGCGTTGATTCCCACGATGCCGCCGCCGATGATGACGACGTCGGCCGGAAGCACACCCGGAACGCCTCCGAGAAGCACACCGCGTCCGCCATTCGGCTTCTGCAGATAGAACGCACCCACCTGGACTGACATCCGTCCGGCAACTTCCGACATTGGAGAAAGCAGCGGAAGCGAACCGTTGCGGCCGGTGATGGTCTCGTAGGCGATCCCGGTGATGTTCTTTTTGAGCAGAGCACTGGTGAGATCGGGGACAGGTGCGAGGTGAAGATAGGTGAAGAGCTGCTGTCCGTCGCGAAGCCGCTCGAGATCTGCGGCGATCGGTTCTTTCACCTTCACGATCATCTCGGCTGCAGCGAAAACTTCATCGGCAGTGTCGGCGATCACTGCACCGGCGCTCTCGTACTCGGCGTCGGTGAAACCGCTGCCATGGCCAGCACCTTTCTGAATCAGGACCTGATGTCCGTCGGAAGTGAGGTCGCGCACACCCGATGGGACCATCCCCACTCGGAATTCATTGTTCTTGATTTCGGCGGGGACTCCGATCTTCATCCGATTCTCCTGTGCAGTGTTAGGTGCGCGCATTCTAGCCTGATGGCGCTGGCGCCGGGATCCCCCGGCCGCGGTCTCCTCACGCGCCGGAGGCGCGCGTCGAGGGTAGCCGGTGGTAAGCGCGTAGCGCGCAGCCACCGGACTGCGACCGGAGCAACTACATGCGCCCCGGCAGGGGCGCCAGAGGATCTCCATCCATACCGCTTGGTGAAGGAGCTCGAGACACTTTCCTGGAGGCCCGTCGGCGAGGTGCACTTCCTGCTAGTGAAGACTCACGTATGTGAGGCATTCCGATCTCTTCTGGCGCCCCTGCCGGGGCGCGTACATTGACTGGACGCCGCTGATCCGGTGGCTGCGCGCTCTGCGCTTACCACCGGCTACCCTCTGTTCGCGCCTCCGGCGCGTTAACGTTCGTAATTCTGCGTTCATCAGAACGAAAAAAGCCGGGCGTGAGCCCGGCTTTTTGATGTTCGAGATATGCTTCTGTTCAGCGCTTCTTCGGTTTCTTCGCCGGGAACTTTGTCGGTGCCAGGCGCATCGCGGCGGCCTGTGCGTCAACCAGTCCAAAGCCGAAGGTCGTATCCCAGCCTGGCGCGCCGAGATCTTTCGCAGTGTTGAGCATTGCATCACGCACCTGGGCAGCCGTCGCCGTTGGGGCCAGTGACCAGATCAGAGCAGCCACTCCCGATACATGGGGCGTTGCCATCGAGGTGCCATTCAGGGTGCTGTAATCCTCGCGGCGCACGGCGACCGTGACGTCAGCGTCTGCGAGCGCTTTCAATTTCTCGCCAGCGGCCTTGTCGACTCCAAGGGTGACCGGAAACTCAAATGCCTCATCGCTCAGCTGCCAACCGGAGTAGGCGCCGTCGTTATTGAAAATGATCACCGCCGTGGCGCCGTTGGTCTTTGCGTTCTTTGCTTTCTCGGCGAACGTGATCTCACCGCGCTGAATAAGTGCGATCTTTCCACGGACCTGGGAACTGAAATCCTGTACACGGCCGAGACCGGAGAACACGAGCTTACCTGAAACTTCCCCGAGGCCTGAGTAGGTCAATGACTGTGACTCGAACGTCTGACCGGATGTTGAGAGTTCGTTCGACATACCTTTTCCGAACGTTACCGAGGAAAGCACTCCGACTCCTGGGGCAACCAGTTTCAGTTCAGGACCGCGCTGCGAGAAGCCAGCGATTGCACTGCTGGAGTTGACTGCACCCACGGACAATACCGTTCCGTATGCTGCAGGAAAGCCAATCACCTCGGTTGGGTTGTCGTTATAACCGTTGCCGGAGGCGGCGATGGCCAGAATTCCGGCGTCAGCAGCGCGTTTGAAAGCTGACTCTTCGAGGACCGACGAATTATCCGATCCGAGTGAGAGGCTGATGATGTTCATCTTGTTGGTGATGGCCCAGTCGATCGCGCGGATGACGGCAGAGGTGCTTCCTGTCCCGGCAGCATTGAGGACGCGGAGTGCGTAAATCTCGACGTTCGGTGCAACTCCCACCACGCCGAGGTTGTTGTCCGAGGCGGCGATCGTTCCGGCCACGTGCGTCCCATGCTGATTCTCATCCTGCGGGTCGTCATCGCTCTGTATGAAGTCGTAGCCGCCTTTATAGACATCTTTGAGATCTGGATGCGTCTTCTCGATGCCACTGTCGATGACCCCAACTTTGATGGTCGCGCCTGTTCCGTACTTCCAGACTTTCCTGGAATTGATGAGGTCGATTCCGAAAGGAACGGTTTGCCCCGTCGTGTATCGACTGACGGATGGTGCGATCGGGCCCAGCTGCATGGCGTGCCGCTCGTAGTCAGGCTCGATGAACCGGACTTCCGGCGATTTCCTCAGCTGAGCAACTTCCGAGTCAGTCAGATCGGCTGCGTATCCGTTGACCGATGTGAAGGCGTGCACGTCATGCGCTTCCGTCTGAATGAAAGGCAGGCGGACTTCGCGGACAGGCCGGCGGGTCGCCACGAGGTAGGACTTACGGCTGTCCGTCTCTGCGGCGAGCACTGACGATGCAGATGCGACGACTACGAGGAAGAGTCCGGTGACGCTACGTTTCATCCTGACCTCGATGGTTAGTTGTTGGGTGCCGGGATTGTAAATCGTTGCGCAGGAAACGTTATTCCGGACTGGCGGCTACAGCTTTATTCCGTCCAATAGCAGCTTTCTGGACGCTCGCGGTGAAGCCCACAAAAGGGAATTCAACGCGACCGGGCCCAGCGACCATGTTCAACCATCAGACACTGGTCCTGGACCACCACAATCCCAGCGTCGGCCAGCGTTCGCGCTGCAACATTGTGGGTGATCCCGCTCTGGAACCAGACCGACTTCGGGTTCAGGGCCAGGATGTCCTCGAGGTGCGGAGGAATGTCTGATGGGCGCCGAAAAACGTTCACCATATCTACAGGGACTTTGATGTCGGCAAGTTTGCGGAAAACCGGCCGCGACAATATCTGGGTGACGTCGGGGTAATAGGTCGGCACCGGAATGATCTCGTATCCCTGATCGAGCATGTAAGCCGGCACGAAGAATCCAGGCTGGCTTGCGTGGGACTCGGGCTTGATGCCGAGAACGGCGATGGTTCGTGTCGCCGCGAGCACTTCGCCGACGTCCCTGGGGCTGCTGACAATCCGTCCGTTCACCTCGAGCCTCCTGCTGGAAAGGAAGGTGAGAAAGCGAGAATCGTTCCCACAATTGTCGCGGTCTAAAAACGCGGATGAGTGGAGCACAGGCAATCCTGCCTGTGACGCGCTGAAAGAAGTCAGCTGGTCCCGTCACAGGCAGGATTGCCTGTGCTCCACAGTTTCTACCCCGGCCCCCGGCCCCCTGACCCCGGCCTGCATCATCCCCGCCCCCATCACTGGCTGCTTGATTGCACGGGCGCACCTCGATGGAGTCCAAGCAGGAGCGTGTCGAGATTCCTCCCTACAGTTTCTGGACGGAGCGGTCCGGGAGCGGAACTCCGGTGATCCTCATCCACGGTCTGTCCGGTTCCGGCAGATGGTGGAAGCGAAATGTCGAGGCTCTATCGAAAGAGCACGAGGTGGTGGCCGTCGATCTGGTCGGCTTTGGCCGCAACCGCGGCTTCCGCCCTGGAAGCCCGATGCCGCTGACCTTCAGCGAAGCGTCAGGGATGCTTACGCGCTGGCTTGAGCAATCGTTCAGTGAGCCCGTGCACTTGATCGGTCACTCCATGGGCGGGCAGACTGCCATCCACATCGCCGCCAGCAGGCCCGACCTGGTTCGTTCTCTGACACTGGTTGCATCCACCGGGATCCCTTTCGGGCTTGATCCGCGCGTCCACCTCGGTGAGATGGCCATGCCGCCCGCCGAGGCCATCTCGTTTTCCCGCGTTCTGCTCTCCGATTTTTTCAGGGCCGGCCCATCGGCCGTTGCCGTGGCATCGGCGCGCCTGCTTCGCGATGATGCCAGGGAGGCCATGCGAAGCGTCGCTGCTCCCACGCTCCTGGTCTGGGGTGAGCATGACTTCTTTGTGCCGATGAAGTACGCCTTTGCCATCAACGAACTGATCCCGCATGCCGAACTCGTGACTATTCCCGATGCGGCGCACGTACCGATGTGGGACAACGCCGAGTCGTTCAACACCAGTGCGCTGGCGTTCCTGCGCAAAGTAGACGCCAGCGCTCTGCCTGACACTTCGCAGCAGCCGCCAGGATTCACCTGGGGTGTCTCCGGGTCTGCGGCCGGCTTGTGGCATCGGGAGTCGGGACCTCTGCCCTCGGTTGTCCTGCTTCACGGCCTGGGGATCGGGAATCGATACTTCTCATCGCTGGCCCGAGGGCTCTCAGGGCGCGGTATCAAGGCCATTGCTCCCGACCTCCCAGGTTCCGGGTTTTCCCTGAACGTGCAAACTGCCCCCGCAGATCACGCCATGGTTCTGCGTGACTGGGCGCGGGAGAGAAGACTCCCCGCCATGCGCTGGATTGCGCACTCCACAGGTTGTCAGACGCTGCTGGAACTGCAGTCCATCGCGCCTGACCTGGTCACGGAGATGATCTTCATGTCTCCCATCTGGAGTCGGCGGCGCCATCCCTGGAGCCGGCTCTTCACCGCCCTCATCCGCGACGCGGTGCGGGAGCCGATCCAGGTACTCGGCTACGCTGCCGAAGCCTACTGGGCAGCGGGACTAAGACGTGTACTTCCAGTGGCCTTCTATCATCTTCGACGCAGCAAGGAACCGATCACTCTGCCGGCCGGCTCCAAAGTAATCGCCGGTTCCGACGACGCCCTGGTGGACCTTGGACATCTCAGAGAACTGGCGGGCGACGCGCTTCGCGTGGTTCCCGGTACGCACGCGGTGCATATTTCATCGACACAGATGGTCGTGGAGGTGGTTTGTAACAGGAGTTAGTAGTTAGGAGCCAGTAACTGAGATGGACTCTGACGACCCGAAAGCGAAGAAGCACCCGCGAGCACATACGCGACGTCATTCCGACGAGCCGCGTGACTCGTGATGATTACGCAGCTGTGACTGCGAGGAGGAATCTCCGGTCCGCGCGGCCGCGGTGGAACGACACGACCAACGCGGCGCGGAACGGAGATTCCTCTTCGCAGTCAGAGCGCGCAAGCTGACGTGAGCCTCGCGTGCTCATCGGAATGACGCGCCGTGATTCTCGTGTAATTTCGCGATGATGATTGCATTTTGCTACTGGCCAGCAACCAGCAACCAGCAACCAGTAGCCAGTAGCCAGTAAGCAGTGACCAGTAGTTGGAAGCGAACACCGGTGCTGGTGCGAGGCATGTGCCTCTCTACTGGTTACTGTCTACTCCTCTACTAACTACTGCCCCGAGCTTGACACTTCGGCGCCGACTTGCGAAGGTGAATGACGATTCATTCAGACCTCATGACCGTAGCCGACGAGCAGATCCTCGACAAGAAGACGCGCATTCTCCGCGCCGCTGTCGACGTGTTCGCCCGTAATGGCTACTTCAACGCACGCGTGACGGATGTTGCCAAAGAGGCCGGCGTCGCGGACGGAACCATCTATCTCTACTTCTCCGGCAAAGAAGATCTGCTGGTGTCGATTTTTCGCGAGAAAGCGCGCGGCTATCTGGCCTCGTTGAAAGATGTTCTCTCCGTCACCTCCGACCCTGCCGAGCAGATACGCCTGACCATGCGCCACCATCTCGCAAAATTGGGCGAGCATCGGGCGACTGCAGTTGTTTTCCAGGTCGAGCTGCGACAGAGCCTGAAATTCATGGGCGTGGTCTCTCGGGAGGAAGTCACTGAGTACCTTCAGCTTCTTCGTACCATTGTGGAGTCGGGCCAGACGGATGGAACGTTCCGCGCGAATCTTCAGCCGCAGCTGATTGCGAACGCCATTTTCGGAGTGCTCGACGAGGCCGTCACGACCTGGATCCTGTCGGACCGGGAGTATCTGCCGTCCGACCACGCAGCGGAACTGACGAGTTTCGTGCTGGCAGGACTGGGACGACCTTCCTGAGCATCTCCGCTTCCACTATGATCAGTGATTCCGGAGCCAGCAGAAAATTGGTGTGACAGAGCAGCGATGATCGTCTGCTCGATGCTGCCCCGTTCATCGGAGTGTGAATTTCATCATGACGATTCAGACAGTTAACGACGTATATCTGACGACAATCGCAATCGAGCGGCCCGCAGTGATGAAGTTCAAGCGGGGAGACCGCTGGATCGACGTCACGCTCTCTGAGTTCACCGATACGGTGCGGCACTTCTCCACGGCTCTCCGCCGCATGGGCGTGAAGGCTGACGACCGCGTTGCCATCCTTTCGGAAAACCGTCCCGAATGGACCATGTCGGATCTGGCGATCCTGGCGGCCGGCGCGGTCAGCGTTCCGGTCTACCCGACGTTGCTGGCGTGGCAGATCGAGTTCATCCTCAACGACTCCGGATCCGTGGCAGTGATCGCCTCCACCGACGAGCAGTTGCAGAAATTGTTGGAGATCAAACATCACTGTCCTTCACTTCGGAACATCATTCTTTGTGATCCAGTCACTGAATCGATGACCGGAAGTGCAACGTCGTTCCAGTCGGTGGTCGAGCAGGGCTCGAAACTGGAGGCCGCGGAAGGACGCGGCCGATTCGACGAACTTCTGAAACTTCGCAAGTCTTCAGATCTGGCCACGATCGTCTACACCTCGGGGACGACCGGCAACCCGAAAGGGGCCATGCTCACGCACGGAAACCTGACCAGCAACATCGTTGCGACCACCTCGCTGATGCCGTTCGAGACGGGCGACATGACCCTGTCGATCCTGCCGCTCTCGCACATTCTCGAGCGCATGGCCGACTTCTGTTATCTCACTCGTGGCGGCTGCATTGCCTACGCGGAGTCGCTGGTGAAAGTCTCCGACAACATGCAGGAAATCAAGCCTCACGTGTTCGCAGCGGTTCCGAGATTGTTCGAGAAAATGCAGGCCCGGATCATGGACAACGTAGCCAGTTCGCCAGGGTCGAAGCAGAAGATCTTCCACTGGGCTCTGGGAGTCGCGAAGCAGCGGCTGCCGTATAAGATCGAAAACAGGCGGATGCCCGCAGCATTGACGCTGAAATCAATCGCAGCGGATCGTCTGGTCTTTCGCAAGATTCTGGATCGGCTCGGAGGCCGGGTTCGATTCGTTCTCTCTGGTGGCGCACCACTCTCATCAGAATTGGCGGCATTCTTCATCGGTGCTGGAGTTGATATTTACGAAGGATACGGGCTGACCGAGACCTCTCCGGTCATCGCCATCAATACGCCGACGGCCAGGAGACTGGGTACGGTCGGAAAAGTGATTCCTGGTGTGGAAGTCCGCATCGCGGCCGACGGCGAGATTCTGACCCGAGGCCCGCACGTGATGAAGGGCTACTTCAATAACCCTGACGCCACTGCACAGTGCATCGACAAAGATGGCTGGTTTCAGACTGGCGACATCGGGGAACTCGACAGCGACGGGTTTCTGCTGATCACGGACCGCAAGAAAGATCTGATCATCAATGCCTACGGCAAGAACATCGCGCCGCAGCCGCTCGAAGGACTGCTCAAGACTTCTCCGTATATCGCCACGCCGGTTCTGATCGGGGATCGCCGCAAGTTCGTCGCCGCTCTGCTCGTGCCGAATTTCGAGAAGCTCGAGCGCGATGCCCGCGCCATGGGCGTGCAGTTCGCGACTAGGGAAGAGCTCGTACGTGATCCTGCGGTGAAAGCGATCTTCAAAGACGAGATCGACCGTTTCAACGCAAATCTCGACCGGCAGGAGAAGGTGCGGAAGTTCACACTGCTCTCAGAAGATTTCTCTATCGAGACCGGCGAACTGACGCCGTCGATGAAGGTGAAGCGGAAAGTCGTCGACGAGAAATACAAAGCTGTCATCGACGCGATGTACGTCGAAGACGGATCGATCGAGAGTGAGGCCTGATGACAGTACCTGACAAGAGAACCGATCCGCTCGAGCCAGCGGCATTTCGACTCGAGAGACGTGGAAGTCTGGGAGTGCTCTGGTTCGACCTGCCGGGGGAGAAGGTCAACAAGTTCTCGACGGCCGTGATGAAAGAGCTGGATGCCTTCCTCGATCTCATCAGTACCAGCACTGAACTGACTCACCTGGTTTTTGCCTCGGGGAAACCTGACATCTTCATTGCCGGAGCGGACGTGAGTGAATTCTCACGAGTCGAGTCCTCGGCGCAGGCCGAAGAATTCATTCGATTCGGGCAGAACGTCTTCGCGAAGATCGAGCGGCTTCCACAGATCACTGTGGCAGCAATTCATGGCGCATGCGTCGGTGGCGGATGTGAACTTGCGCTCAGTTGTGACTATCGGGCCATGAGCGACGGACGCAAGTCGTCGATCGGACTCCCTGAAACCAAGCTGGGGATCCTGCCGGCCTGGGGAGGAACGACGAAACTGCCGCGGCTGATCGGGATACCAGCTGCGCTCGATCTGATCCTCACTGGAAAAACGCTCGACGCGAAACGCGCCAAACGCGCCGGTCTGGTGGACGAGATTCTTCCGGCCGCGATTGCTGTCGAAGCAGCGATCACCTTCGCGAAGAAACAGAAAGTGAAACGAGGGAAGGATGGCGGAAAGTCACGTCTCCTCCTCGAAGGTAATCCTCTCGGGCGCGGCTTCGTTTTCAGGAAAGCCCGCGCGGGTGTCATGGAGAAAACGCGCGGTCACTATCCCGCGCATCTGAAAGTGATCGAGGTCATGGAGACCGGTTTCAGCGAGAGTATGCAGGCCGGCCTGCGTGCCGAAGCGCGAGCAGCGGGTGAACTGGTCATGACCGACGAGTCGCGCAATCTCGTTCGCCTTTTCTTCCTGATGGAATCAGCGAAGAAGGAGAGCGGACCCCATCCGCGGAAGATCGACAGCGCAGGGGTTCTCGGGGCCGGCCTCATGGGTGGTGGAATCGCCTATGCGCTGGCCGAGAAAGAGATCAGCGTTCGCCTTCGTGACATTCAATATGAGGCGCTGGCCGGCGGGTTGAAAGCAGCTTCGAAGATCTGGCGGAAGAAGCTCGAACGCAGAAGAATCACAGCGGGTGAGATGCAGCGGAAGCTCTCGAGAATCACCACCACCACCGACTGGTCGGGATTTTCTCGCGTGCAGGTAGTCATCGAGGCCGTGGTCGAGAAACTCGAGGTGAAGCAGAAAGTCCTGCAGGAGTTTGAAGCTGCTTCCTCGCAGGATGCAATCTTCGCAACCAATACCTCGACCATTCCCATCACCGACATCGCCAGCGGCTCGGCGCGACCGGAGAACGTCGTGGGCATGCACTTTTTCAGTCCTGTCGACAAGATGCCGCTGGTTGAAATCATCCGCGGTGAGAAAACTTCCGAGCAGACCGTGGCCACAATTGCGGCGCTGGGACGCGCCATCGGCAAGACCGTGGTCGTCTGCAACGACGGTCCAGGCTTCATCGTGAATCGAATCCTCGGACCCTACATGAACGAGGCCGGCTACCTTCTCGAGGAAGGAAACAGCATCGACTCCATCGACGAGGCCATGCTGGCCTTCGGTATGCCGTTAGGCCCGCTCGAGCTTCTCGATCAGGTCGGAATCGACGTCGCTTCAAAGGCCGCCGAAGTACTGCTCAAAGCGTTTGGCGCACGGATGAAAAGTTCGTCACTGATTTCAAAACTCATCGCGGATCAACGATTCGGAAAGAAGAATGGCCGCGGTATCTATCAGTGGACTGAAGGTAAGCGGGGTGTACCCGATGCGGAAGTCTATCGGTTGGCCGGTGTCTCGGCCCCGCGCGCGGGCGAATCTGAATCGATGCGCGACCGGATGGTTCTCGGAATGATCAACGAAGCCTCTCTGGTCCTCGAGGAAGGTATCGCGCGTTCGGCAGGTGACATCGATCTGGCAATGATCCTTGGAACGGGATTCCCACCCTTTCGCGGTGGCCTCCTCCGCTACGCTGATTCGCTCGGCACGCCAGAACTGATACGCAGGCTCAAAGCGCTCGCGGCCGCCCACGGTCCGAGATTCGAACCCGCCGCTGCTCTCAGAAAAATGGCTGAAAAGGACGAGCGCTTTTACAACGACTAAAAGCGGCCGGGGGCCGGGGTCGGGAGGCCGGAGTAGAAACACGACAACCGCGCCTTACTGCTGCGTTCGCGCAGCGAAGTCACGCCGTCCATTCATTCGATGCATTCTCCATTCAGCATTCTGCATTCTCCATTCGCTTCACCTCAAACTGAAGTTCACGGTGAGCTCGTAGATCGTATCGACTGCTCGTCCGTTGAGAGTCCCCGGTCGGAAGCGCCACGCGCTGACAGCTGAAGTTGCCGACGACGCGAAGAGCGGATGCGAAGCTTTGACCAGACGAATATTTCGCACGATGCCCTGGCGGTCGATGATGCACTCCAGTGTCACGGTCCCCGAGAGTCGAGCCGCTCGCAGCGGGTCAGGGAAGCGCGGCGCCGGCGCAGACATGGCCACCGGCGCACGTACGTCGCCTCCAACCCTCAGCGGAGTGTCAGGGATCGGGTCGGTCGCTGGTAGATTTTCAGCAAACGGCCCTTCCAGGCCGATTGAGGAAGGATCTCCGCCCACGACTCCGTCAGTCACCCCGGTCTCGCCCGACTCCGTGTCGCCCGGAGTGGCGACGTCGGTGTTGGCGGAAGCGGGCTGGGGGACAATGATCTCTGCAGATGGAACGGTAGTCGGCGTAGTGGTTACGGCAGGCTTGGTGACACTCTCTTTCTCCGGCGTGTCTGGTCGTCCCTTTGGAGGCGGAGGTGGAAGCGGGACAGCCTGCGCAAGGGCGAATGCCTGCATCTGATTCGGCGGTGCACCCGGGAGTTCGACGCTCCAGACCGCGGCGAACATCGCTCCTGCAGCGACCAGCAGGTGAAATCCAAGTGACACCGGGAACAACCAGGCACGTGCGTTCTTTCGCTTACCTCCCCTCGATTCGACCACGGAGTTCTCGAACATCGGCAGATCCTCCTCAGCAGCGCAACTTTCTTCTCTCATCCAATCTCGGCTCACTTCAGTGGATAGCAAGGGACGTTGTGCACGAACGGTGACGAGTCGATGCACGGCCTGTGAACAGTTGTCGGCGTGTGTGGGAATCGGATCAGAAGTGGACGCGAGGGCGGACTGATGAACGCAGAAGGCAGAACGATGAAGAAAGAAATGAATGCAACGCTGTCATCCCGGAAGCGGGCGGAATCGGCGCGGGACCCTGGTTCTACATGAATGAAAGGATGAGCGACGCATTGTTGAGAGCGATGCCGCCCGCAGAGGGCCGGAGGCCCGGCATCGCTGTAGCCACGGCCGTGAGGCCGTGGATGCAGCACACCCGACAACCTTCGGAGCCCCGGCGGGGCGGCATCGATTCGACCGGGACCGAGTAGATGGTCGACGTTACGACAACTGACCGATGCGTACGAATTTTGGTTCGTACCGAATGGCTGAAAGTCGCGATGCCGCCGCTCCGCGGCTCAGAAGCAGGCGCAGGGCGCGTTTTCCTCGGCCTCACGGCCGTGGCTACAACGATGCCGGGCCTCCGGCCCTGTGAGGCGAACGCATGTGGCGAGCGAGAGCGGAATCGGCGCGGCACAGGGGTTTTACAAAAATGAACGGATGACCGGTTCGAGTTCGGCTCTGCTCTCGTTCCTTGAAGGAGGTTCATCCAGAAGCGGGCGGAAGGGCGGGGAGGCGAGGGACCTCACGGGCTACGGACGATTGTCGATTGCAGCATGAGATGAACCGATGAACGCAGAACGTAGTTCTTTTTCGTCAGTGGAAGCTGAGTGCCAGCGTCTGCGCGTACACGGCAGTCGCCACCACCTTCTCAACCTTTCCAGCTTGGCCTCTCAGCGGGTTGAGCGCACGAGCGGAAATGGCACTTTTCGCGCACACTCTTCCAGTAATGGCGAAACCACAGAAAGAAACCGCCTCGCCTTCACCTGAAGCAGTCCTGAAAAACCTGTTTCCGCCGATGCTTGCAACGCTGGCTCCGAGCAGGTCACTACCTTCGGAGTCGTGGGTGCTCGAATGGAAATACGACGGGTTTCGCGCGGTCGCTGCATCGATCGGAGGAGCGCTCGCCGTTTGGAGCCGGAATGGTCTCGACCTCACCGGCCGCTTTCCTGGTGTTACCGCGCAGTTGCGACGCATGAGTGGGGACGCGGTGCTCGACGGTGAGATTGTGGCACTGGATGAGAGCGGGCGCTCGCGCTTTCAGCTCCTGCAGAAAGGCGAGCAGGCCACGCAAATCATTTTCATAGCCTTCGATCTTCTCTGGTTGGAAGGCGTCGATCTTCGGTCTGAACCGCTGGAGATGCGAAGAAAGTTGCTGGTGAAGTTCATTGCCGCGCAAAAGAAAAAGGGAGTGGGCATCGAGATCAGCGAGATTCTAAAACTCTCCACCGAGGCGGCACTCGATGAGGCCGTACGACTTGGATACGAAGGGGTGATGGCCAAGGCCAGAGGTTCGACGTACGAAACAAAACGCTCAAAGGCGTGGCTGAAGCTCAAGACTCAGAATGCGCAGGAGTTCGCCATTGCCGGCTTCACGCCGGCCACCAACGCTCCCAATCAGATCGGAGCCCTGCTTCTGGCAATCTTCGCAGATGGCGAGTATCGATTCGCAGGGAAGGTCGGTACCGGATTCAGCGCGAAGATGAGGGCCGGTCTTGCACAGATGCTCGCGGCCGAGAAAGTCGCTCGACCGTCTGTGAAAGGTGCCCCGCGCATGAAGGAGGTCACGTGGGTGAAACCGCGCCTTGTCGCGCAGGTCAGCTTCACAGAGTGGACTTCCGATGACAAACTTCGCCATCCCTCCTTCCTCGGATTCCGGCCCGACAAAGAGCCCGAGGAATGCGGACGTGAGAAGGCCTCGGGCGGTCCTGAAATGAAGCCTGAAAAGAAGGTGCCTTCCGCGAGGAAAGCGGCGAAGGCCAGCGCACGTACAGTGGCGGCGGCGCCGGAGGAAGTTCTGCTCTCGAGTGCAGATCGAATTCTCTATCCGCGAGATGGCTACACCAAGCAGGACGTGGCCGACTATTACAGCGCGGTCAGTGCGCCGATGATCGCCGCGCTCACCGAACGGCCGCTCGCACTCGAACATTGGAACAGCGGGATCGACAAGCCGTCGTGGTTCCACCAGAATATCGGCGCTGAAGGAAAATCCTGGATGACCTTCGCCGACACGCCAACGCGCACGAGCAAACGAACGGTGCGACACCTGGTTGTCGATCGTCCGGAGACGCTGCAGTGGCTCGCGCAGCACTCCGTTCTCACCACGCACATGTGGTCCTCGCGCACATCGGACCTCGATGCTCCGGACTGGGTCGTCATCGATCTCGATCCGGCCAAAGGTGAAGGGATCAGGCAGGCCGTCGATGCCGCCCTGGTTTTCCGCGCTCTTTTCGAAGAGTTGCAACTGCCGAGTTTTCCGAAGACTTCAGGCAAGCGGGGGATTCACCTGTTGATTCCGTTGAAGAAGGGGCACACCCACGAGCAGGGCGTCACCTTCGGCTGCGCGCTTGCGGACGCAGTCGCCAGGAGAGTGGACTTTGTCACCACTGAACGATCGATCAGCGCCCGCAAGGGCAGGCTTTATCTCGACTGTCTGCAGAATGGTTACGGGAAGACCATCGTCGCGCCCTATTCGTTGCGAGCACTCGATGGCGCTCCGGTGTCGGCTCCGCTGAAATGGGAAGAGGTCAACGCGCGGCTCGACCCTCTGAAATTCAACCTGCGCTCAATGCCGAAGCGACTCGATAAGGTCGGGGATCTCTTCGCAGCAGTTCTGCGCGAGGGTATTAAACTTCCTCGTCTCAAGTAGACGGTGTGTAACCGCATTCGTACATCCACGCCACAGCGATGCTTTGTGAGTATCGCTGGCTGAGGACAAACATGATCGAAGATTCGCGCCACCATGACGATCTCCGCGGTCCTGCGACGATTCCAAGAGTTGGCGCGATCGTCATCGTGGATCTGGCTGGTTTCACCAGCCTGGTGCTGGAACAGGGCACCGATGCGGCGCTCGCACGAATCTGGCGGATGAGGAGCGAACTCGTGCCGCATTTCCAGCAACACGGCGGCGAAATCTACAAAGTCGACGCCGACAACCTTTTAATCTTCTTCTCGAGCCTGCAACAGGCCGTGGAGGCAGCGCTCGGTTCGCATGAGCGAGTCCGGACCTTTGGCTTTCAAGTTTCTGTCGGTGTTGGCTTTGGTACGCTTCATTACCTAGCGAGCGAGGACGACTACTACGGGGAGCAGGTCAATCTAGCCGCGAAGCTGGGAGAAGATGTTGCGGCCGCCGGCGAGACCCTGCTCACGATGGCCGCGTTTGAGGAGCTGCCTGAGGAAACGCGGACGGGTGAGCGGAAAGAGATCCTGCTGGGAAAACTCCAGATCGCATTTTTCACTCTGTAACCACGAACGTAAAGGGTTGAAGAAATGCAGGTTAGGGCTCATACTCATGAGCTGCGGGCGAGCCGTACTCGCTCAGCAGGCTGTGCCGGGAAGAAACAAACCCGGCGAATGCTTTACGTGAGCTAACCGACGTAGTCGATATAAGTCATCTATCAAACCCCGGAGGAGATCAATTTGTCCACAGACACGAGTGTAGTCGCGCCTGCTCCTCTGCAGAAGATCAAGGTCAGTGCCGCAACAGGCTTCATTCTCGTCCATGCCCTGGCGCTGGGAGTTTTTTACCTCGGCTTTTCCTGGAAGGGTGTGATTCTCTGTCTTGCTTCCTACGTGATCCGCATGTTCGCGGTGACCGCAGGCTTTCATCGGTACTTTTCCCATCGCACCTACAAGCTGAATCGCTTCTGGCAGCTTTGCATGGCTGTCCTGGCCATGACTTCGGCGCAGAAGGGTGTGCTCTGGTGGGCGTCGAATCACCGTCATCACCATAAATACTCGGATATGCCTGAGGATCTGCACAGCCCCATGCAGAGCGGATTCTTCTGGAGTCACATCGGGTGGATTCTCTCCGCAGAGCGAAGCGATACCGACCTGTCGCGTATCCCTGATCTCGCGAAATTTCCGGAGCTCCGCTGGCTAGAGAAGAATCAGTACGTGCCGACTATGCTCTATGCAGTCGCGCTTTCCTTCGCCTTCGGACCGGTCGGTCTGTTCTACGGCTACTTCCTCTCGACTGTGCTCCTGTGGCACGGTACGTTCAGCATCAACAGTGTCATGCATGTGTTCGGGCGTCGTGTATTCGACACCACCGACGACAGCCGTAACAGCATGATCATGGCTTTGATCACTCTTGGCGAGGGATGGCACAACAACCACCACTTTTATCCCGGCTCTGCCGCACAGGGTCATCTCTGGTGGCAGATCGACGTCAGCTACTACGGTCTCTGGATCGGTTCGAAGCTGGGAATCGTGAAGGACCTTCGAGAGGTCCCTGAAAGGCTGCGGCAATCGGCGACGAAAGCCAGCAAAGGCACCAAGGAGCGTTTCGACGCCGCTGTGCATAGCGCGTCCGATATGCTCGCTGAAAGAATCGAGGCTCTGTCAGTGCGCTGGGCTTCCGCAAAGGACTCGGCCACTGTCGCAGCGAATCATGCGGTTGCCGAACTCGAGATCAAACGTCAGAACACGGCAGCACAACTGGAACGACTGCAGGCGGAGTACGCTGCAGCCCGCAAGCGACTCGGTGACTCAGCGCAAAAGACGCTCGACGATCTCCGCAAAGAGATCGAGAAAGCCATGCGCAGCCTTGCTGAGATCCTTGAGAGCCTCGTAGCGGTAGCCGAATCACTGGGCACACCAGCCATGGTTCCAATTCCAGTTCGCTAAGGAATTAAAGAAGAGCAACAAAAAGCCCTCCGCAAGGAGGGCTTTTTGTTTCAGTAGCCAGTAGTTGAGTAGCCAGTAGCCAGTAGAAAGCTCCCGGCCGCATACTCATTCGGCAAGCCTACCTGGCTACTGCTTCCTGACTAGCCAACCTGATTAAACGAATCGATTCCGTCGACGCGCGCGTGTCGCTTCAGTTAGGTGTTAGGATTCGTGCGGGCCGGGCGGGTGAGCGTGGGTTCGGTTAGGCCGCACGAATAACACCGGAGGTAGCGATGGGTTCCCCAGCACTGGAAGATGCAAAGATTCCCACGAGGATGAAGATATCCGCTCTTTGGACGAGCGTGATGTTCTGCTATGTCTATGCAGACTATTTCCAGTTCTATGCGCCCGGAAAGCTGCAAGCAATGCTCGATGGCAGAATGGCTCTCGGGGCAGTAACGCAAGGGATGCTTTTAGGTACATCCGTTTTGATGGCAGTACCAAGTCTGATGGTTTTTCTTTCCCTGGCGATGCCGGCCACCATGAGCCGTTGGCTCAACATCGCCGTCGGAATCTTCTACACCATCGTCATGCTGCTGATTCTGACAGGCGGTGGCTGGACGTTCTATATGTTCTTTGCGGCGATTGAGATCGTGCTCACATCACTGGTGGTCTGGTACTCATGGCGTTGGCCGAGGCAGACTGAGGGTGTGGCCTAACAGTTGATTCAAGCGAATCAGGGAGCGAAGACTTGACCACGATTGCTAAGACCGCTAGAACAGCGGGGTTGCTATACCTGATCGTCGTGGTGACTGGCGTCTTCAGTCTAGCCTACGTCCCATCGCAGATCACGGTGCGGGGCGATGCATCCGCAACGGTAGGTAATATCGTGGCATCCCAGCCGCTGTTTCGGCTTGGTATCGTAGCGGGCCTGATTTGCTACACGGCCTTCCTGTTGCTGCCATTCGCTCTGTACAAGCTACTCAGTCCGGTCGGCCGAAACGCCGCTGTACTCATGGTGGCCTTCGCCGTGGTCAGCGTTCCGATCTCCTTTGTCACTATGCTCAACAAGCTCGACATCCTGTCTCTCCTGAGCGGAGCCGACTACTTGCAAGCATTCACGACCGAGCAGTTGCATGCTCGGGTGATGCTGTCGCTCGACGCGTACAGCAACGGATTGCTCGTCTCCAAGATTTTCTGGGGGCTATGGTTGCTACCGTTCGGCTATCTCGTGTTCAAGTCCGGCTTTCTTCCCAGGGTCCTGGGCATACTGCTGATGGTGGGGTGTTTCGGCTACTTGACTGACTTCTTCGGAAGTCTTCTTTTCTCAGGTTACGCGGAGACCACCGTCGCGAGTTTCGCCAGCAAGCCCGGTAGCTTAGGAGAGATCGGCATTTGCCTGTGGCTTCTGATCATGGGCGCGCGTGAGCCGAAACGCCCGGTTGTTTCGGCGCAGGATGCGGCCTGAAACCAGGCGGTGGCACCGGATACCGGATCGTCCGTGCTACGTATACATAGGGAGTAGCGCATAGCCTGAGTAGCCAGCATCCAGTGGGAAAGCTACTGCCGCTCCTACTGGTTACTGGCTACTTCCCTACTGACTACTGAATCAAAGCTACCTCTTCAAAGTATTTGACGAACGAAACCATCCCGCCGGAAGCCTGCTGCCAGTCGTAATTCTCGTTTGGTGCGTGATAGCCATGTTCCGGAAGTGAGAGTCCCAGGAAGGTGACCGGGCAGCCGAAAACCCGTTCCATGCAGATCACGGCTCCGATCGATCCGCCTTCGCGTATGAAGACCGGTTCCTTTCCGAAACCGAAATGAATCGCTCGCCTGATGCTGTCTGCGTAGGGGCCGGTGATCGTTCCTTTGTACGGATGCATCGCATCGAGTGGGCGAACGACTACGTCCGGGTTCTTCTCTTTGACGAAAGCCGTGATTAGCTTCATCACTTTCGCCGGATCCATGTTCGGCACCAGGCGGCAGGAGATTTTCGCTTCAGCCATCGGTGGAACGATGGTCTTCACGCCCTCACCTGTGTAGCCGCCGACGAGGCCGTGGACCTCGAAGGTAGGCAGAGACCAGATTCGCTTCATGACTTCGACTGTGTCTTCCGTGCGGATCGATCGGAAGAGATGGTCTTTCTTGAATCTGCTGACAGAGAAGCCTGAGGCGACGAAGTTCGCGAGTTCCTTCCTCGAAAGCTGCTCGACATCGTCGTAAAAGCCGCGGATCTTCACCTTGCCGGTCTGCGCGTCGTACATCTCGCTGACGAGTTTCATCAACTCGCCGAGCGGATTTCTGGCCGCTCCTCCCGTGACGCCGGAGTGTTGATCGGTCTCACCTGTCTGCAGCGTCAGCGTGAAACCCTGCATTCCGCGAAGACCTGCAGCGGAAGCGGGCTGTTTGCGCGAGACCCAGATCGTATCGGAGACCACCACCGAGTCCGTGGCCAGCTTGCGAGCCACCTTGCTGATTCCGCCTTCGAAATTCGGTGAGCCGATTTCTTCCTCGAGTTCCCAGAGAACGTTGATGTTCACTGGAATCTCCGCTTCGCGAGCAGCGCGAATGGCGAACAGCGCAGTGAGTGCGGGACCTTTGTCGTCGGTGGTGCCACGTCCGAGGTACTTGTCGCCCTCGATGGTCATCTGGAAAGGTTCAGACTTCCATGGCTCGGTCTCACGCGACGCGGGCTGCACGTCGATGTGGTTGTACACCGTCACAGTTGGCACTTTCGGTGAGGTTTTAAAACGTCCGAAGATCAGCGGTTGGCCGGCGGTCTTGATCAACTCTGCTTCGCCGCCCAGCTTCCGGATGACTTCGACCGCTGCGTCCGCTCCGCGTCGCATGTCCGGCAGATGCTGAAGCTGCGCCGAGACGGTGGGGATGTCGACCAGGGTCTTGAGACAGGACTCGAACTCGGACCGGTTCTCGGTCGCATATTTCTGTAGTTTCTTTTTGTCGACGCTCATTCTTCTCCTGGTTGGGCAGCTGCGAATCGAACGCGCATTCTACGATGCTCGTGGCCCGGTCGGACGTGTTCGTTGCTCGATCTATACTCTACGCATGCGAACAGCAGTCATTACAGGGGCATCGAGCGGGATTGGTCTGGAGATGACGCGTGAGCTTCTCCGTCGAGGGTGGCAGGTCTCGATGCTGGCTCGGCGCGTCGAACTGATGCAGCAGACAGTGGATAGCGAGCGCGCTGCCGACCGCGCCCTGGTCGTGGCCTGCGACGTCCGTGATGCCGGTTCCGTGCGCGAGGCCGTGGCCGCGACGGTGACGCGTTTCGGAGCGATCGATCTCGCCATTGCGAATGCCGGAGTGTCGTCGTCACGGCCGGCTGTGGCACTCGATCTTCCCGCGGCTGAGATGATCATGGCCACGAATTTTTACGGGATGCTCTACCTTTTCCACGAAACAGTGCCGGCTATGCTGGCCAGAGGGAATGGACAGTTCGCTGGCGTCGCTTCGCTGGCCGGCCTGCGGGGTTTACCCACCTCGTCGGTGTACTCGGCAAGCAAAGCTGCCATGCAGAACTTTCTGGAGTGTGCCCGCGTCGAACTCAGGAAGTCGGGTGTCGGTGTGACCATCGTGAATCCCGGCTTCGTGCGGACGGAGATGACCAGAAGACATCGTTTCAGGATGCCGTTCCTGATGGAGGCCGATCAGGCTGCGCGAATCACTATCGACGGCATCGAGGCGGGGAGGAAGATTGTCGAGTTCCCTTTTCCCACCGCGATGGCCATGCGTATTGCACGGCTCCTTCCTGCGTTTCTGTTCGACCCTCTGTTCGCTCCGTATGCAGCGAAGCGGAAGAACGAATCTTGAAATTTGAAGTAGCAGGCAGCGTTAACCTGCTGTAGCGAAGCGCGCAGAATGTGCGCGTAACCCGGAGCCACAATGATGAATGGTATGCAGAAAGCAGCGATGCCTCGCGACACCGGCCTCGTCGCCCGTCTTCTGATCGGATCGATTCTGATATTGGCGGCCACGGTCGCTGGAGCCGCCGAAGTCAGATGGATCAACCCGAAAGGTGGGGATTGGAACGCTCCTGCCAACTGGAGTACTAAAACTGTTCCCGCAGCCGATGACGACGTGCGCATCGATGCCGCTGGAAGTTACGTCGTAGCAGTCGAAAAGACCATCGAAGTCGGCTCGCTCACCATTGGTGCGCCCGGCAATCCGCGGATTCAGATTGCACCGGCGGCAACGCTCGACTACCTCCGGGCCATCAAGGTGTTGAAGGACGGCGTGCTCGATCTGACAGGAACTCTACGTGGCAGCGGCAGCGTCAGTATCGCCGGGGAGATGCTCTGGAGTGCCGGCTCGATCCACAGTAGTGGCTCTTTCGTCATCGAGGACAGTGGCGTTCTCACGGTCTCGGGTGGCAACCTGTTGCTCTCGGGATCTCTGCGGAATGGCGGCACGATTCTCTGGAACTCGCGCGGGCTGGTAGCTCTCGAACAGGGTCAGCTGATCAACGACGGGATGATGCTCCTCAACGGCGAGCAGAAGATCATCGACAGCCCTCAATCAAGCTCGCTCATCGTGAATCGCGGTGTGATGCGACGGAAGGGAGCC
>JBKJUK010000086.1:0-5618 GCA_046590705.1 Thermoanaerobaculia bacterium | reverse complement strand
GCATAGATCGCGACGGCCAGCGCAACGAAGAGAATGATGTGAATGATGCCGCCGATGATGTCGAAGATCAGACCTGCGGCCCAGAAGGCAATCAGTACGGCCACCAACATCCATAACCAGTTCATCCGTGTTGCTCCCTGAGGCGGTCGGCTTCACGATCCGTGCCCTGCCGAATTCCGCTCGGGTTGCAACGAACAGAATCTTCTCAGCGTCCCGGATCCTTCCTGTACTTCCAGATCGTGTAGAGAATCCACCACCCCGCTTTCAGGACGCCCGTCAGAGTTCCGCTGATCTTGGACCTTCCGATCCGTCTGCGATAACTGACTGGAACTTCGACGACGCGCACTCCGAGTTGCAGGGCGCGAAGCTGCATCTCCACGGTCCAGCCATAGCGGCGATCGCGCATCTGCATGGCATCCAGCGTTGTACGTCGTACCGCTCGAAACGGTCCGAGGTCGCTGTAGGAATGGCGGTAAAGAAGTTGGATCAGGGTGGTCGCGAGTCTGTTTCCGAAACGCTGTTGTGGCGTGAGCGAACCAGGTTGGCGCCGTGCGGCGACGCGGGCGCCGATCACCAGGTCGGCCTCATTCTGCTGAATTGGCAGGATCAGAGATGGTAGTTCGCTCAGATCGTCCGAGCCATCGGCATCGGCGAAAACCACGATTTCGACCGAGTCAGGAAGTAGGGAAAGAGCGCCTGCGCAGGCCGCTCCGTATCCGCGCTCCTTCACGAGTACGACTGTGGCGCCCGCAGCGCGAGCCAGCGCAGCGGTGTCGTCGTCGCTGCCGTTGTCGCCGACCAGGATCAGATCGACCGCCTCTCTCGATGCGGCGCTGACTACTCCTGCGATGGACTCAGCCTCGTTGAGCGCAGGGATGATGAGCGCGACCTGCGGTGATCCGATCTCTTTCACGTCTCCCCGAGTTTATCAGCAGACATTGTTGACCTTTCATATAAACAATACGATCATAGCCAGCGTGAAGCTCACCGGGGCCAGCGAATTCGGATGCCTGGCCCTGCTGGCCATTGCCGAGGCCTATCCGGAATTCTGCAAGCGCCAGGAAATCTCGGAGCGCTTTCATATCTCTCCTGCCTACCTCGAACAGATCCTGCGCCGATTGACAGTCTCCGGGATCATCACCTCGAGGCGCGGACGAGACGGCGGATTCGCGCTGGCCCGGGAACCGCGGCACGTTCCCATCGCAGAAATTGTTCGGGCCATGGAAGGCCCGCTGGCACCAGTAACGAGTGTCAGTGAAAACTTCTACAGTCCCTCGCCCGTGGAAGCCTCACCCGCTTTCCACAGTCTCTTCAGACAGGTCCGCGATGCAGTGGCCCTGATCCTGGAGAGCACAACTCTGGAGGATGTCGTTCAAGATGAGCGCAATCAGAAAAGAAAGCAGTCGAGATCCGGAACTCATCGCCGCACGTCTGGCACCCGCACTGGCGGAACGAGAAGTCGAGCATGATCGTGACGCCGTGTTTCCTTCGCGGAACGTGGACGATCTACGCGAAGCAGGTCTGCTGGCACTGACAGTTCCGCTTCACGCAGGCGGTTTCGGTGCAGACTTGAAGAAGGCCCTCGATACGCTTCGAATTCTGGCACAGGCCTCTCCCTCGACGGCGCTCATGCTGGCCATGCATACGTCGATTCTCGCGAACTATCTTCTCGAACCAGCGGACTTGCCAGAGGCCGAGCGGCCGCATTTCGAGCAGCAGCGTGAGTGGGCCTGGTCCGAGGCGATAGCGGGCCGTATTTTTGGCGTTGCCAACTCCGAGCCGGGTGCGGCCGGGGACCTGAATCAATCGAAGGCCAGAGTCACGACGTCTGGCGGAAAGCAGACCCTCAGCGGTCTGAAGAGTTTCTCTTCTTTCGGTCTGCACGCGGATTACTACATGGCTGCGGCGCGTGATGAATCGGAGTCGATCGAGTATTACCTGGTGAAGAATGATCGCGACTCGGTTGAGGTTTCGAAAACCTGGGACGCAACCGGAATGCGAAGCAGCGAATCCGTCGAACTCCGCTTCACCGACGCCGCCGTCCTTGGCGTTCTCGGCTACCGCGGCATGGTCTCCGGCCGAAATAACCGCCACTGGTCGACTCTCTCTTTCACCGCGATCTTCTTAGGGATCGCCGAATCACTCTCCTGCGACATAGTCTCGCGCGCCACAGGCGCACTGCAGCAGTCCGAGGCTGTGGCCTTTCACCTGACCGTACAAGCCTCGCGGGCCTTTCTGGCTGCGGCGGTCGACGGCGCACACCTCTCAGCTGAGAAAAGCTATCTCGCGCTGGTGCGCGACTGTAAGACGTTCGTCACGCACACGCTGGCGAAGCAGGCTGGCTCGCTCTACGCGTCGCAAACTGGGAGCGCCTATCAGTTTTCCTCGCCGATCTCACGCAAGTTCCGCGACCTCCTGGCCGGTCCCGCGCTGCGGCCGCCGGTGGCGATTGCATTCGAAGAGATATGGAAGGAGATACGCGGAGGCGGGCCGAGGGCCGGGGGGCCGGAGTGAGTGACAGCACAGCAACTCACGTTCTGCGTCGCGACGTCATTCCGATGAGCACGCGACGCTCGTGCGAGCCCAGGCGAGGTGTCACGCGCGAAGAGGAATCTCCGTTCCGCGCCGCGAAGGTCGTGCCGATCCACCACGTCTGCGCGGACCGGAGATTCCTCTCCGCAGGCAGCGCTGCGTAACGCCTCCAGTCACGTGGCTCATCGGAATGACGTTCCTGAGTGGACGCGACGAGAAGGCACTCAGGTCAGGGGCGTGCGAGTCCTACCGCTCGGGCTTCCGGTTGTCTTCCTGAAGAAGAATACCGCTCCGACCAGCCCCACAATGGCAGCTACAATCGCAGTCACACGAGCGCTGGTGGTGAACATCTCCGGGTAGCGAACGAGGTTGAAGATCAGGACTCCGGTCATGCCCAGGTACAGCAATGTACGGACGAAATAAAAGATCCGGGAGATGGGCCGTTTTCGCAGCGATTCACTCCAGAGCAACCAGAGCATGACTGTCAGCGCCACCAGCGGCATGAGCGATACCTGCAATCACGCTCCCAGCGCTTCGTCGTAGTCGGTCGCCGAGAAGCCGACGATGATCCTGTCTCCAATCACCGCAATCGGCCTCCGCAGAAGATTTCTGTCTTTCTGAAACAGCGCGATGGCTGCATTCTCACTGAGCGCTTTCTCGGCGAGGCCCATGCTCCGGTAAGCCGGGCTTTTCGTGCTGATGATGCCGTCGATCGAGAGCCGTGAAATCCAATCGCGGAGCGTCGCTACCGGAGGCGCGCTCTTCCCCAGATCAAACTTCTCGAGTTCCACATTCTCCTTACCTTCCAGGTAAGCGACCGCGTTGCGGCAGGTGGTTCAGCCAGGTTTGATGTACAGCTCGACGCGTCGATCGATCATTTCTTCTCCGTTGCCGGGCGAACCCACCAATCATCGCTGGTAGTCTTCTCGGCGGGAACTACGGCAGACTTCGGATGAGCAGCGTCGATCATACCCTGTACTTCCGGAGTGCAGGTGCCTCCACAGTATCCAGTGGTGGCCGTCGTGCGCGCCGCAACCTCGGCGATCGTCGATGCTCCCTGCCGAATCGCCCGCTCGATGGTCCGCAACTTGATGTTATTGCAGCGACAGATGGTCTTGAGCGCGCGGACCGCAGGATGCAAATCATGCAAGCCGTCATCCATTGGACCGAGCCTAACACGACCGCGACGACTCATGGGAAGCGGACATGATCCGGAGACGGTACTCTCGTCTCCGGATCATGATCACTAAGGGAAATTTCTCAGGGAGCGATGATCAGCTCGACTCGGCGGTTCTGCTGCTTTCCGGCCGCCGTATCATTCGTGGCGATCGGAGCGGACTCGCCCAAACCTGACGCGACAATGCGCGAGGCATCGATCCCCTGTGCAATCAGCGCCGAGCGGACCGCCTCGGCTCGCTTTTCTGAAAGAGCCTGGTTCGACTGCTCAGATCCGACTCCGTCGGTATGCCCTTCGATGGTGACCTTCATGCCCGGATTCACCCTGAGCTGTTCCGCAATCCGATTCAAGGTATTTCTCGAGCCGCTCTTGAGCGTGGTGCGACCGGTATCGAAGAAGATCCCGGGCAGCGTGACGATAAAGCCGCGTGCTTCAGTACGGGTCTTTGCAATCGAAGAGAGGGCCTTCTGCATCGACTCCATACGCTGTTGATCGGTGATGTCGCGTCGCGCGATTTCTGCTTTGGCACTGTTCAACTCTGCAGTGGTCTGTGCCATCTGATCACGGAGCTGCGTAGCTTCCTGCTCCATCACCAGCCGGCGCTGTTCAGCCTGAGCGATTGCGGCCTGCTGCGTGCGCTCTGTCTCGATGCGGCGCTGATCCGCTGTCTCACGCTCAGCCTTCAGACGATCAAACTCCTGCTGCTGTGACGCCAGCTGCTGCTCGCGCTTCGCCGCAACATCTGATGATCCTCTTCCGGCGGCCTTCTCTGCGTTCAGTTCACCACGGAGACGATCGATCTCGCTGCGCAATGACTGCTCACTGAGACGCTCACGTTCCTGCACTGAGCGAAGCGTGATCTGCTGGTCTTCCACCTGACGACGCATCTGATCGATTGCGGCGGCATTGTTCGTGGCCAGAGCGGTCTCGTATTGAATGATGAGTCGATCAAGGCTCTGTTCTGCAGCCAGCCTTGCTTCACGATCGCGCGAGAGCTGATCGCGGACGATCTGCTGATTCGCTTCGACCTGTCCGCGAAGACGAGCAAGTTCATCTTCCTGCATCTTTCTGTTCTGGGCCTCGGCCGCCAGCTGATTACGAAGTTCCGCAGCGCGGAGCTCTGCTTCTTCGCGAGCGCGCCGCTCAGCCGCTGCGGCCTGCTCGCTTGCTACCTGCGCCAGCCTGGTACGCTCGAGACGGGCACTCGGCAGGTATCGATCGACATCCATACGGCGTGCTGTGTACTCGGCGCGACGCGCCAGCATCTCGATGATGAAGGCGAGATGGTCGGCACTCTCGGAGTTCCTATCATTGCGGGTAAGCTTTTTCCCGGTGGAGAGCAGCTCATCGGCGCGCACCAGATCGCCGCCAGGCGCTAGTTCTCCGCCGGCAGCCCTCGACCGTGCGATGGCCGCAGCGGCATACTCGAGTCTCTCGCGAGAGTCGTTGCCCTGCCGAATTGGACGGACCGCCTCGTCGTAGAGCATGACCTCTGGAAGTTTTCCTCCCAGACGCTGCACGTCGGTCCGCAGATTCCGCACCTCGGCCGAGTTTCCGATCAAACGAGCTTTTGCTTCGGAAGCACGCGCAGCAAAGCGCGCTTCGACTGCACGTAGCCGGGCATCTTCCCGCACATCGGATTTCGTGGCGTTCTGATTGGTCCTGGCGAACTTTACGCGCCATAGCGCTTCATCGTAAAGTTCCTTCGCGTACAGCGGTGCGCCTGCGCCTTCAGCAGCCGTCATCGCGGAAACGGCCTGGTCGATTTCACTCTGAAGCGCTACGGCCAGCTTTGCTTTTGTCGACTGCGTCTGCGCCGACCCTGCGGCCGGGATGAGCAACGTTCCAGCGATCAACATGACGCCTGTGAATTTCTTCATAAATGTCCTCCTTCCTCGCGTGCGCGAGT
>JBKJUK010000066.1:0-5501 GCA_046590705.1 Thermoanaerobaculia bacterium | reverse complement strand
TACACAATCCTTGCGTAAGTCGCGCGTTTGACCAACGCGGTCTCTGGCGTCGCGACGATCGAAAGAGAACGCCGCCTCGAGGGTGGCGTTCTCTTTTCAGGTTTTCTTGCAGTTAATCCTGATTGTCAGTCTGGATCGCGGAGATGTAAACGCGAGGGAATGGCCATTCTTTTGGCGGCCATTCGTCTTTGACCAGTCGCTCGTCGAAGAAGACGTCCGGGGTACCGGTCCCGACTACGTTTCCGTTGATCAGGACGGAACCGAAGTAACGCGCGTTACCTGAAGAGTTCATCCGTCCTTCGTTGTAGAAGACTCCGTTGAGAACCGGCCCGTCACCGCCGCTCCAGTCGTCAATGCGGCCGTCTTTATTTCGCCAGTTACCGGTGCAGAGTCTCACTTCACTCGGCGTATTGCAGTTCGGTAAGGTCCCGTCGTCTTTCTTCGTGGTCGGAAAGTTCATGTTTCCGACAGGAGTGGCGGGGTTCTGCCAGCCGACCACCATCGGGTTGGGGGTGGCGCAGTTCGCGCCACAGGCGTTGAGAGGATAGATCAGATTCAGGTAGGGCTCGTGGGGCTCCGAGCATGTCACGCCGGGATTACAGCCGTCGAAATACGGGACAGGGAGGTAGACCCCTGCAAGCGGAGTACTCGTTACGCTTCCAGCTGCTGTTCCGGTGGGCTTACGAACCGCCGGCCTGAGTTGCACGACAACATCGAAGTCAGGTGTGGGGCTACCAGGGATTTCCTGGTAATCCCATCGCCGATTACCTGCTTTGATCGGTGGTGCGGGAGCAAATGGAGCGGCAACGTTACGCATTACTTTCCAGCTGGCGAAGCCGGCGCCGGTCATGTCGAGCTCACGGTACCCAATGTCCCGATAGGGTTCGCCGGGAAAGGCGAAATCCCCCGGCATGCCGCTGACTCCCTGCGTTCCGAACTCTGCGGAGTTCAAGTAAATGAACCCGGACATGGTCCAGGTATTGCCGCCCGCGGAACTGATGTCGATCGCTGGTGTGAGGAAGGCACTGCCTCCCGCGACCTGCGGATTCTGTCCATTCCGAGTGTCGAAGAAATAGAAACCGGGCCGGGCGCCGGTGAAGATGTTCGTCCATTGCTTGAAGGTTCTGGTGGCACTGCCGTCGGTGAACCGGTCCGTGTCGACCCACCGCAGGTAATACACGCCATCCTGTCCCTTGCCGGCCAGTGCGATCTCTTTCCAGAACTGATAGTCGATTCTTGGAAAGACGACTTCTTTTTTCTCTGGCTCGACGGTCGCATCCTGCAGTTGAAACCAGCTTGAGAGGCCGGCATACGGCGTGGCGGTTTCGTAAGTCGGACTGGCGATTCCCGGGTTCGGTAAAACTGTCGCGACCTGATACTTGAAGGCTTGGTTCACGCCTGCCGGAATGGCCGGGAGCGCGCCCTGTGTGATGAGAGCACCGCGTGCACGTGCTTCGCCCCACGGATCGTTCACGCTCGTTCCAACAAGGCGGTTCAGCCATTGGAAACGGTTGTTCGGTTCTACGAGCGACGCGTCAACTTTATAACTGGCGGGACCTGCACGACGGGTCCAGATAATGGTGCCGTCCGGTACCGTTCCGCCCACAGCCGTCGGCCATACAGCAGGCTCGATTAGACCGCTCGTACCGCCAGCACTCGCCACGTAGTGATAAAGATCGTCGAAATTGGCGGAGGGAAGAGTGGCGGGATAGACGATATCACCGGCGACGTAAGCGGTGGTCTTCGTCCACTTGCTGGCCGAGTCGTAGCCGTTCTCGAACGTGACCCGGTGCCACGCATTAAAGTGAGGCAGCGTCACGATGTCGCGCTTGATCTCCATCGATCCCTGCGAGGTCATTTTTCCCCAGTGGACGGTCATGTTTCCGCCGGTCTGGATGTTGGCGTTCGACTGGATCGGACCCTGAGGTCCAGGGAACGGCCACTCGTTGACCACAATCCTCACTGTCCGAGTCGACACAACCTGGTTCTGAACTCGTTTCTCCGCAGTGACGCGAATGGTTGCCAGACCGTAGCGATCGCCGAGGTCCCAGTAGCCACGCGTGTTTCTTGTCGCACCGATCATCGGCGGGCCGAAGACATCGATGGCGGTGACCCGGACTCCTTCATTGTTTGCCGGAAAGAGTCTCTGATTGAACTGATCGAGAAATGTCTCGGCGACGGTGGTGGAAGTGGTAGCCGATATACGGTGGATGCTGATGTCGCTGTCCGAGAAATCTTCCGCCTGTCCGGAGCCGAAGAGTCTCTCTTCCGCCAGGGGTTTGTAGGGACGGTCGCAGCAGAAGTAATCGGCGGCCTCGTCGTACTTGCCGATGTTCGAGAGCGCTCCAGTCTGAAAACGATCGTTTTTCAGAGCGGCGGAGTTGGCGGCGCTTTTGGCTGGCATGATGCCGATGCTGGTGGCGTATCGCGGGTTCTGGAACCATTCCACAACTGCTCGTGCGCCTGCCTCAGCCACCGCGGCGGTTTGTACCGCGTTGCGCTGGTTGACGGAAATTGCCGTTTCGGTTTCTGAGACGGCCACAAATCCGAGACCGAGCATGGAGAGTCCGGCCATGACCATGAGGCCGATCAGCAGGGCCGAACCTTTTTCTTTCGTTGATCTATTCATCATGAAGTTCGCTTTCATCGTTCTGCCTCAATTGCACAGGTTCGGAGTGACCGAAGGTGCTGGAACAATCTTGCACACCTGCGGCGTCAGGTCAGAGGGTCGTCGATAGGTGACGCAGACGTTCGTCACGGGATTGTCAACGAACGAAGAACCGAAGGTGATTTTGATCAGGTAGTCATCAGCGGTCCCGGGCGTGTCGGTTGCCACGCTTCCGAGGGCCGCTGGCGGCGGGGAAGTGGCCGTCGGACTGGTGGAGTCATTGAGAACGTGTTCTACGGTCGGCGCACTGCTTGGGTTGGTGCGGTAGGCGACCGAGGTGATCTCTTTGGGGAAGTCGAAGAGCTTGCTCGCGTCCCAGTCGATGCTGATTCCGTTGGGATCGATTGTCAGATCGTCAGCGCAGGTGTTGATCAGTCGAATGAAGACTACGCCGCTCGGTCCGCTGAAGCTCAGAACTGTGGCATTGACACTGGCCGGACTGAGGCAGCAGTTAGTCGGTCCCGACTCGGCGTAGAAGACCCGGGTCGAGGTACATCCAGCGGTGTCGGTCGCAGTGACGTCGATTCGAACGGGAGTTCCGTCATCGAAGCCCAGCGGCCACCCGTACGAGGCGGAAGTGAAGGTTCCTGCACCTGGCAGAATTTGTCCGACAAGGACTGAGGTAGACCCCTGTCGTGCCGTGATCCTGACTCCGGCAATCGCGGCCGCAGCGGTGAACGTCACCGTAGCGGGTGTATCAATTTGCCATGGAGCGGACGCTGTTCCATTTCCTTCGATGACTGGATCGAGTGCGATTCCAAACGAAATCGGTGATCCTCCGCCGAACGAACATGGATAGCGGCGGGACGGACTCGGGGCGCTGAGGGTCGAGGCGCATTGTCTGGCCTGTACCGAGTACTCATAAATGTACGGTACGGCGGAGGGACCGAACTGGTCGACGTTCGCGTCGCGGAACTCCACGAAGTCCGGGGACTGATTGGAACTCAAGGCCGGAGTGAAGGTCCCGTTTGACGCCGTCACAGCGATGGTGACGGTGCCGCTTACCGTGGCGGAACCCTGCACCCGCTGCAGCCGCGTGACTAAGTAGTCTGTGACGAAGAATCGTCCTGGGGGAGTAGGACCACCTGCCGTCGCCGGCGCCTCCTGAGTCACTACGGGCCATCTCAACGCAACGTCGCACTTGCTGAGGCCGTCGCAGTCGGACGCAGGAGCGGGCAATATCTCCAGTTCGGACGGAGCGTCTGGAACGGCGTTGGAGAGCGCCTGTCCGCGAATGATCGCGGTGCGGGCGCTGAGGCCAACCGACGAACCCTGATTGTTACCGGCTGCGCAGAGACGTTCGACAGTCTGTACCGAGTAGTAGTACGGAAAGCAGTTTGCGACTGAACTACCCGAAGGAACATCTTCGTCGATGAAGGTGACCCGTCGTGTGATCGGATCAATGGTCAGCGATTCGTTCTCGTTCGCGATCATGACCATCGAGGATGCGGTGGGCGATACTCCTCGGAAAACTCTGAAGCCGCTGATCTCTTCGGCCGGCACTCCTGCCGGCGGGGTGCCGGTGTTGCACGAATAGGAGCCACTGGCCACGGTGTTCGGCGCAATCCAGGTAAGCTGGATCGCATTCGGAAGCGCCGGGTTGTTGGTGATGCCCGAAGGGTTGGTCAACGAACCAGTGATCGATTCCAGCGTCGGCATGCTCGGTGTGGTGTTGTTGCGCACGTCTACAGGCCCGATTTCCGGCGACTGCCCGGAGCCAAAGCTGTTGATGGCCTTCACTACGAAGTAATACTGCTGCGAAGCGTCAGGCAGTTGTACGTAGGTTCTGGTCAGGGGGGTGACCGGTCCGGCAGTTGCGAAGCCGCCAACGTTGTCGGTGTCGTAGAAAATCTGGTAGTTCTCGACGCCGCCCTGCGTTTCGGTGATGGCTGGTGCCTGCCATTCGAGGTAGACCACGCCGCAGTAGCCGACGCAGACTTTGGTGATGGTCGGAGCGCCTGGTGAACTTTCCTGCTGCTCTCTCGATCCGCGACGTCCGGCGTTTCTGGGGTTGATCAGACTCTCGAGACGGTACTTCCGAAACCGGAGAGCTGGAGATGTGGCGATTTCGCCTGGATCGGTGTAGGCCATATCCGGTGCCTCGCTCATCCCTACCAGCACTACCCGGATCGACTGGATCTTCTCGCGGATCTGACGCTGCTCGATGGCGGCAGTGAGGCCGGGGTCGTACTGACCGAGTCCGGCAACATTTTCGATCACTGCCGCGGCGGTGCCGGCGATGTTTTTCAGCGGCACTGTTCCGAAGGCATCTTCATAGTAGGTGAAGCGCATGCTGCGGATGTTGTTCGCCAGCGCCACGCGGTGAATCACGGTCTGAGTAGTGCTTGGATCGAGAGTGAACCGCACCAGTGTGTAGGGCGGGTTGGCGAAGGTCGGATCCGTGTCGACACCGTCGATGGTGACCAGATTCTCCGGGCGTCCACCGGTTCCCGGGAAGGAAGCCCGGTTCGGGACGTCAGCGTAAAAAGTCACGGTGTCGTTGTTTGCAGCGCTCACTGCGGAGACCAGGGCGTAGGTGACGATCTCGTCGTTGCCGGTGGTGACGATCGGGAATTGCGTCGACTGCAGCAACGCTTCGCGACCGTTGTCGGGCGGAAGGTTGTAGTCGAGATTTCCGCGGAGAGTCACAGCGCTCTGGCCAATGAACTCGAACTGCTCATCGGGCTGCTGCGCGACGTTGACGCCGCCGACGGCGCCGGAAGGACGTCCATCCCGGTCGAAGTCGAAACCTGTCATCCGGAGATCTGCGGTCAGGCGATCGAAGGCCACGCGCGTGTTCTGTTGCGCTTCGGAAGCCTCCACACCCGTCTTG
>JBKJUK010000020.1:0-4335 GCA_046590705.1 Thermoanaerobaculia bacterium | reverse complement strand
GCGAGCTGCTCGTCGCATTCACGCACTAGCGTCGAGATGTAGCCGCTGCTGCGTAGCTTGAGCGCCGCGGCGATCTCGCGGAGCCGCAGCACCGCTTCGTTCCAGCCAATCCATGCGGCCAACATGCGGGCAACTCCTCCGTGCGTCTCGCGCAGCGTGGCCACTTCAATGTCGCATGCTTCGGCCACAGCTTCGATAACCCGCCTCATCGTTCGCCGCGGAATCAGCCGCTGCGCGCGCGAATGCTCATCACTTCGCGGCTTCGATTCAACCAGGCTCCGCATCTTCTCGATCCACCCGGCGCTGCCGAAGTAGATCTGGCCGACCACTCCGCTCCACACCGAACTGCGGTCCTCGATCTTCTCTGCGATAAAGTCGCGATAAATCTCGCGCGCCTTCGCAGCATCATCGTCGAGCGCGAGCAGCCACTCCGTCGCAAGCCATTCCGGCGCTGACTCGAGCCCGGCCAGCGCACGGTAGCTGCTCCACGCATACTCGCCTGGATGCGCGGCCATCCTCGCCCGCACAGGATTGAGTACAACGTAGCGGAGGACCTCGTTGAGGTACACGCCCTCCTCGACCAGCTTCGCATCGAACCGTCCCTGAAACAGATGTCCGCGCCGTTTGTACTTGCGGTTGAAGTACTGCGCGTACATGAAGTTGAGCCAGTGCATCCCGCGTGAGAGCGTGCACTCCGGCGTCTGCGGAACGAGGTGATAGTGGTTGGTCATCAGCACATACGTTCGCAGCAACCAGCGGAAACGCTTCACAGTCACCGCCAGAAGTTCGAGAAACTTCCGGCGATCGTCATCGTCGAAATAAATCGCTCGCTGCTCGTTCCCGCGCTGGGTGACATGCCAGTACGCGCCTTCATGCTCGAGTCTCAGTGGTCTTGCCATCGCAACACCGAGGTTCCCTCGGTATGCGCAAATCTCCGAGGCGATCGAGTCGCTCCAGGGGAGCACTCTTCAAACCGGGGAGGCTATTCTACGGATCGTGGACTTCCACGGCGCGAGCGGCAAGATCGATCAACGAGCGGAGGCCTGACCCTCTTCTTCCCTCTTAGGGCATGGCGTCACCTCGGAGCTAGCATGACTCAGGATGTAAATAGAGCTCCGAGATTGTGTAAACAGAGTACCGAGTTCGTACCCCAGCACTACCCTACCGCACCGTTGCCGGCGCGCCACGCCGTTCCGAAGGACGCGCGACTCGTTTCCCGCCCCGTCCTGGGCGGGCTGCATCACGAGTACACGTTCGAACGCAAAGCAGCGTAGTCCGCGTCAATCGAGCCCTCACTTCTCCCGCCGTGCATTCTGCACGCGGTGACGAAGTGTGTGCGTGCGTTCGCGTAACCACGTGCAGGCGGTGCTTCACAACAAATTTCCGGCTCATGCACCGCTCAGATCCGCATTTTCGGACCGACCCGACCGCCGAAAAGTCCAGATGTCGCCGAAATGTCGCCGAAATTTACGTGCAAAACGTTTTTCCGCACCTCTGTTACTTGCGCATTCTGCGCGGTGGACGAAGTGTGTCCGCGCTTCGCACATTCTGGTGCAGTGGCGCTTCACAACGAATGACCGGCTCATGCACCGCTCAGATTCGCATTTCCTGTGACCGCACCCGATCGTCGAAGTATCGAGAATTGTTGAAAACATCTCGCGAAATCACCGTGCAAAACCCTTTTTCCGCACCACACCTAAATCTACTCAGGCAGCCCATCGCCGAAATCGATGGCATGTCAATTCTGGGTTGCGGGCAGTAATTCTCGCATGCGGCGTTCTGCGAGTGGAAGTCCTAACGCAAGCATCTTTGGCAGGACTTTCCTATCCTCATCACTAACTGGGCCGAGCTCCTCATCTTTGACCCAAATACCGCCACCCACAATGCGCTTCGTCATGAGCCCCTCAACGTCCGTCACCTGGTGGTTACCGACAACTGTCCACCCTCGGGAGAGCCCTTTCGAACTCGTATACAGTATCGGTCCCACCATGTCTGAGTTCCACGCGCTGGGGAGTCTTGGCGCGGTGAGCACTTGCTTGAAGAGCCGCAGGGCGATGAGATCCTTAAAGTAGGAAGATACAAAAATAACCTTCGCCAAAGCGAAATGATCCCGATCCAGCGGTACCGCAAGAAGGTCTCCCTCGTTCATAGCGCTTTTTCGGGTCCTCACCGCGCACCTACCCTTTTCAAGGTCTCATGCCACAGTTGAGGCGTAACAGAGTATTTGTACATAGACATCGAAGTTTCGGGCGTCGATTGAGATTCCGCGGGCTCGAATCTCATCCGGAGTGAGCTGGCGGACCTTGATGGAGGTCTGCAGCAGATTTGCGACGGAGATTGTGGCGAATGACGGCGTAGCCTGCTGCACGAAATCGCTGCCCCGCATGAGGCGCACGTTTTGAAGCTGGTAACTACCTTCCCTCTGCAGTCCCGGGATCTGGAACTTATGTCCCGGCGCGGAAAGTAGAGGGTCAGGCCCATGGTTGTTGATTGTAAAGCGAAAAAGTCAGTTGCTCGTCGCGGTTGCCCGGCCGGTGGCCGACGCTCGGGAACGCCATTCGGCACTTCAACCAATGGGCGTAGGCCTGACCCTCTTTTCCTTCTCGGAAGAAAGTTCTCAACATGCGCAAGGGCGTCCTTGTCGCGCGTCCCTACCCAAGGTCGTCCGTGTGTCGCTGATGTGCGCGGAGCAGCAGCATGTCACTACCTGACTCGTTTGTCTGGTGCTGGTGTCGGGGCGCGCAGCAGCGCGTAAGCCGCTCCGTGGCTACGTCCAACAGATGCGTGCTCAGCTTCCGCGTGCATCCGATCCGGGCCCAGGGGGCCCATCCGGGTCTCGTTGCACTTTCCCGCTGATGTAGGCTCAGTCATGAACACTTCTTCGGCCCGAGCGAGGGCCTTTCGCAGTAATTTCGCAGCGTATCCCGGGGTCGTGCTCATTCGCTGGGCAATTTCTGAAACCGTGAAACCCTCGAAGAAACGCAATCGGAGAACATTCGCGGATCGGTCATCAATCCTGGCGAGAAGCTCCTTCACTAGAATCACCGAATCGATCGTTTCACTTTGCGCGAGGAGCGTTTCCCTGTCATTTTCGGGGAGTCGCTCGAAGCGCCTGCTCGAACGGAGATGTGCCCGACAGGCATTGCTGATTGCTCCAATCAGCCACGGTCGTACCTCGCGGACCTGGTCGAATCGGTGAATGAGTGTGACGAACACGTCGTTGATCAACGACTCTGCATCCTCCGATGTAAGCCGGAATCGAAGTCTCGCGATTCGATAAAGCCGTTCGTAATTCTCTTCATACAGCCGTTCAACCTCAGACAGGGCCCTGGCGTCTGATGAAACACCCACGGTGCTCAGCTCGTCAACCATAGAGTCATCGTCGAAACGGGATCGTCTCATAGAACCGGGGGCCGAGGAAGAACTCAGAGCCGCCCTCATAGCTTCGATATGCAGCGCCAACGAGTCGCCCGCGCTCTGCGCTTATCAAAATGAGATCAGCTGAATGGTGGGGGGCTGGTCGGGACCGAGAACATGAAGCACGAACCCCTTCCCTCAACGCTTTCGCACCAG
This sequence comes from Thermoanaerobaculia bacterium, assembly GCA_046590705.1. Classification (GTDB taxonomy): domain Bacteria; phylum Acidobacteriota; class Thermoanaerobaculia; order Gp7-AA8; family Gp7-AA8; genus JBKJUK01. The sequence goes on along the minus strand of JBKJUK010000020.1, from coordinate 762 downwards.
ATCGTTCCGCCGTGATCCTTGATGATCTGGCTCGAGATTGCCAGCCCGTAGCCGGTCGACGACTCACCGCCTGTCGGCTTCGGCCCCAGGACGACTCCGCGCCGGAAAACTCGCGAAAGATCTTTCTCGCTCAGCCCGGGACCTTCATCACATACGGAGCAGATCAGATTCGATCCCTCCCGCTGCATGAAAATAGTGACCGTTGTCGCGGGCTGTGAGAACTTGATGGCGTTGGAGATGAGATTATCGAGAACCGTTCCGATCGCTGCTTCGTCCGCCCAGATGGGCGTGGCAGGGAAGTTTGGCGGCTTCCATGAGACCTGCACCAGCTTCTCGTCGGCAACCTCGGTGTACCTTTCAATTGCTCGTTCGATCGCTGCCCTGAAACTTATGGTAGCGCGAACCAGAAAGGTCGGTTTGTCGCCTTCGACGTGTGATGCCAGAAGCTGCCTGTTGAGTGCCGTCATCAGCTTCGTCTGTTCGAGAAGATGCGCCAACCATTTCCTGACCTCCTCGTGTGGACATTCCGCCTTGCCGAGTAAATGACGTGTGAGCAATTCCAGATTGACGCTCGTCACAAACAGAGCGTTGTTCAGGCTGTGAAAAATGTCCTCCGCCATCACACGCGCGTTCACCGAACGCCGCTCGAGATGGGCGAGTCGGTCCTGATCGATCAGCGACAACTGATCGAGACGCGAGATGGCCTGATCCAGAAAGGCCCGCGCCTCCAGCATCGCAGGAGACGTGTGATCCTCTTCGGAC
>JBKJUK010000354.1:0-33170 GCA_046590705.1 Thermoanaerobaculia bacterium | reverse complement strand
GTTCTGGCTGGTGCCCGCGACCAAAGTCCGCTTCGGGTCGGCTCTGTTTGGCGCGGCAATCACGGCCGTCCTCTTCGAGCTGGTCCGCTGGGGCTTTGGTTTGTATGCGGCCTATCTTTTCACCGGGAATCTGAACGTCATTTACGGCACGCTCGGGCTGATGGTCATCTTTCTCTTCGCGCTCGAGCTCATGTGGGTGGTGATTCTGATCGGTGTGGAGGTTTGCTACGTGCATCAGAATCTGCAGGGGATTCTTCGCGCCTCCGAGCATCAACTGGAGGAGAGCCGCTCTTACGACCTCTACTTTGCTCTGCGTGCGCTCGTTGAGGTTTCGCGGCGTTTCGAACTGAGAGAAGAGGCGCCATCTTCCTACCGCCTCGCAGAGGAGTTCGGTGCGACCGACCGGCAGATGCTCGAGATTCTGCATCGACTGGAAGACGCGCAGCTGGTCAAGATCATCGGTGGGGACTGGACAGGCTTCGTTCCGGGATGCGATCCCGACCGCATCACCGTCGATGAAGTGGTTCGGCACATGGAAGGCGGGAATCGGGAGATTCCGCCTGCTACCGCCAGTGAAGCTGGAAGGGATGCCGCGACCGAGACCATTGCCACGCTGTTCGCCACGCTCTCGGACTGTACGACTTCATCTCTGCAGCAGAAAACGATCGGACAGATGGTGCGGGCGCTGTATGGGCGATCGCATCCGTCGCGAGGGGCGGATGCTGCAGTAGTCAGTAGTTCAGGAACCAGTAACCAGTAGTCAGTAACCAGTAGTCAGTAACCAGTAACCCAGTAGCCAGTGGGGAAGGACGCAGAAGGCCGCGTAGGGACGCGCAGCAGCGCGTCCGATACCTCGTTCACAGTTCTTCGACGCGCGATACGCCTAACGATCGACAGAAGTCGTCGTTCGGGACTGTCGGATCAGCCGTATCCGACGAACGGCCTCGTAGGCAGTGATCGCTGTAAAGAGCCAGGTGATTCCTGCCGCCAGCCCGGCGCCGATGTCGGAGATCCAATGCACCCCCAGGTAGACTCTGGAAAGTGCGATGGTGAGTGTGACGGTGAGAGCAGCTGCGACGATGGCGGTGCGTGCAGTGTGCTTACTGAACCAGCGCAGTCCGATGTAGGCGAAGGCGCCAAAGCAGATTGCCGAGCCCATGGCGTGACCACTGGGAAACGAGTATCCCGAAGCCGATCGTAGTGCCTGGGTGAGATCCGGCCTTTGCCGGGCGTAGATGCTTTTCAGAGCGACATTGAGAAGTCCGCCGGTGACGTTGGTGACGACCAGAAACGTGGCCCAGCGGTACCTTCGCCGAAGTATGCAGGCCACACTGAGAATCGCCGTGAGTATGCCCAGGCCTACCGGTGTGCCGATCAGGGTGAAGAAGGTGAAGAAACCTGTCGGCCCGTTCCGCCGGTAATCGCGAGCCCACTCATAGACCAGCTTGTCTGCTGCTGCGAGTTGCGGGCTGCTCGAATGAAGCAGTTCGGTGAGATCGAGAAACTCTTCGCCCAGCATGAGTGCGATTCCAGCGCCCAGCAGGATGATGATGAGCACGGGCGCGTAGTCACGGACCCAGCTTCGATGCGACTTGAAATCGCGGTATCGCGCAGAGCGGATGAGGAGTGCCGAGGAGCGACGAAAAAGACGTCGGGACGTAGTCCAGAGTGGTGGGACCAGGAAATTGAGGATCAGCCACGACCCGAGCATGAATCCAAAGAACAGCAGGGTCGCCACGAAATCGGCCATGGTGTCAGAATCCGCCGGACATGTATTTCCACTGGATGATCTTGTCGTTGATCTCACGAAGCCGGCGGCTGATCATGCGGCAGAGCAGATTCAGAAACTGCAGCGAAGCGTGAGGGTCCATCGACAGGATCTCGTTCAGGGTGGCCCGGTCGATGGAAAGAACGGTCGTGTCGATCTCGTGGGCTTTGGCGTCGGCTGATCGAGGTTTGTCGTCGATGAGTGCCATCTCGCCGAAAAAGTCTCCGCGGTCGAGGACGGCCAGCGCCTCTTCGCCAACACCAGGGATGAATTTGGAGATGCGCACCCTGCCGTCGAGAACGATGAAAAGCTTGTCTCCCGAGTCTCCTTCTCTGAAGATCATGGAGCCTTCGCGAAAGCGCTCTTCGCTGGAAAACGTCGCCAGAAGTTTCATTTCAGCGGCAGACAGACCGCGCTCGCGGAAGAGGTCGACTTTGTCTTCCGACTTCACGCGGATCTGCTGCTGAACTTCAGCCTTTTTCGGCTCGCTCCGTTTGCGGCCCTGCGATTTCCTGGCGTCTTCGAGGAAGAACATTTTCAGCTGATCGTTGGCGTCGCGCACCTTCTCGGTCAGTGAGCGCCAGAACGCCCAGTGCAGCCCGACGGCCATCTCCTTTTCCTCATCCATGATCTGGTCGAGTGCGCTGAAGGAGAAGCTGAAGCTGGAGAGATCACTGACCGCGCAGGCGTCGGTGGAGCGGTGGGTGCGATCGATGAAGTTCATCTCGCCGAGAATGTCTCCCGGCGCGATGGTTGCCAGAAGCTGTGGACCGAACGGAGTCTCTTTCTGCACGGTGATCGAACCTTCACGGATCACATGGAAATCCATCGAACCTTCGTTCTCGCGGAAGAGGAATTCGCCCTTGGCTACTTTCTCGATGCGCACGAATTTGGCGAGCCGGAAAATCTGCTCGTCCTTCATGTGTTGGAAGACGCTGAGTTTTCTCAGTTCGCCAGAGGTGTGAATCAAATTCTCGCGCTTCTTCACATCGCGGGTAATCTTGCGGGTAATTTCCTTGAGATCTTTGCTGCTGTCGAGACGGAAAAGCTTTTCCTTCTTCAACTCCAGACGCTCGGTGCAGAGCTGCAGATGTTCCACGCGCGAGCGAATGACGGCATTGAGCGCTTTGGTGTCGAGGTTGAGAATTCGCTTGAGGGTGTTGATCATTCGCCGCGTGGGCTCAGTGACCTCGCCCTTCTGATCGGTGGAAAGCAGAAAGGCGTCGATGAACGAGGCCAGCGACTCAGGCAGTTTCGATAGTTCGAAACGGAGACGTCCCTCGAGTTCGGCAAGCGCGCGATCAAACGGGTTGAAGGTGCGGGCCTGTGTCACCTCCTCGTATGCCAGTTCCCATTCGCCCTGAGAGAAGTAGAGGTGTCCCATGATGTCCCAGGGGCGATAACTGCTCGGCGTTTTCAGCTTGGCCAACTCCAGAAATTCGATGGCCTTGGCGGTCTGGTCGCGATCGATGTAGTACTGGGCCAGCCCGATATATTGCGAAGAATCGATTTCGTCGCGGCTGCGTTCAGCGACGACTTCTTTCCGGATTGCGTCGTTCTGGCGAGTGTTGGCGGCACTGTAACGCTCCTTCACGCGCTCGAGTTCTTTCGTGAACTCGACAGATCCGGGACGTTGTCTGCAGGCCATCTCGAAGAGATGAATCGCTTCGTCGAACATGCCCTGGTCGGCAAATTTGCGCGCGATCTGGGCGATCTCTTCCGCGTCGATGGGGGTGTTCGCATCGAGGGTGCGCAACTTCGATCTCGCCGGGGTCACCTGTTCGCTCATTGGATTGACGACATTATAGAGTGCGCGAGAATTGAGCGCTCGTTCTCCGCTGGGCCTTACGGGTCTTCTGTCGGTTTGCGGAGTCGATTACGTACGGAAGCGCCGGGACGTCATTCCGAAGAAGCACGCCGTGCTGCATCGCTGGCGCAGAAGGCGATGCGACTGAGGAATCTACGCGGGAGGGTCGCGCTGTTCATTCACAGCGCGGTCCTTGTGCGTAGATCCCTCGCGCCCACCCATCCGCCGCTCGGGATGACGAATCTCCTCCTTTGCCTGATAAGGTCGCGGGCGGTTCAAGCGGATCCTTACTCGTGCAGCGCACCACAGGCAGGATTGCCTGTGCCACACGAGCGACATCTCTTACTTCATCGTGAGGGCTGAGTTCTGCGTTGACTAGTCTTGTCACCCGGCATCCTGAAGGCCTCAGCATAGCCGGTCATCTCGACATAGCCGACGCCGGCAAGGGGAAGACCGCGCGAGGTTCCCGAAACGCTCACCGCTCCTTCCCAGTAGGTGATCTGCGTGGAAGAAGTGGTGATCAGTTCCTGGGCCTTCATCCGGTCCCTGACAGTCAACTGCAGTTGCTCAGAGGGAACCGAGATGGTCCATCCCATGGGATACGTCGCTTTGCTTTTTGCCGACTTCCACTTACCGGTGGCGCTTACCAGAAACTCTCCCCGTCGCAGGTGACGGACTTTTCCGTCGCGTTCGATGAGCGAGCCGGAGGACGTGACATCAGGACTTCCGTCGGCACTCCGGATGATGTAGAGCATGAGTTCCCGGCCGTCATTGAGTTGCAGCGAGAACCAGTCCCACCCGGTCTGATTCTCACGCAGCACGGCGCTTCCGAACTCATGATCCATCCAGGCCAGACCCGTGACATTTTCAGGTTTCCCACTGGTGGTGACCGACCCTTTCACCTGCATGCGCGTGAGACTGTAGTAGTGCGAGGCGTAACCGATTCCTTCGGCCTTGATGCTGATGCCGTTCTCTCCATGGATGGCCGGCGGCTTGAGTGAGCGGAGGTTGAGATCGATGGAATCTCCCGATGCAGCGGCGATCAGCCGATGCGAGCCGTCAGGCTGGGACCGGACGTTCCATTGCTCATTGAAGACATCGAGCCGGCCCGTAGCGCTGTCGGCGGTGAAGGGAGTGGAGCGATTGAGCTTCTCGTAGAAGCGGAACTTCTGCTTGCCGATGTCGGTGATCGCGAAATGGGCCAGAGAAACGTTGCGCATGGTCCATGCGCTTTTCTGCGGCGCAGCAGCGTCCTCACTGCGCAGTCCGACTCGAAAAAATGTGACCTCGAATCCGAGGTCTTTCCCGCTGGCGGTCTTCAGATGTCCGGTGTAGTACCACCACTCCGTGCGAAAGTCGGGGTGGGATCCATGATCGCGGGGGAAGCTGAAAACGTAGCCTGGTTTAGCGATTTTGAATCCGCTATCCTGCGCGACGAGCTTCGTCGTGGGGAGAGAGAGAACGAGCAGGAGTGTGATCAGGCGAAGCATCGTAGGCATTGTAGGCGGGACCGTGTAGGGGCGTGTTGCGCGCGCCCGCTCTCCGGTGTATTTCGAAGCCACGAGGAGCGGGCGAGCGCAGCTCGCCCCTACGGACAAGCCGACCGAAGTAATGAGCTAGAACAGTGGTGGGATCCAGTCGGTGGCTACGGTTTTACCCTGCAGCAGATTCTCGCCGTCGAGGGTGAAGCCGATGAAGGCGAGACACATTTCGTCGGTGGTCTCTTCGCCCCAGCGGACGTCCTTCGGGGGAGTGTTAGGGTTTCGCTTGTTGGCGGCAGAGTTGTCGTAGGTCGCGCGCAGCGTGAGCAACGTACCTGCAGGCATAGGCTGCGGCTTCTTGTACTGATAGCTCCCCTGCCAGTTGAAGTCCCAATCTTCGATGTTGATCATGCAATTCGTCGCACCCCCGGGAAGAGTAGCCTCGACTTTCATGGTGCGTCCGAGCAGATGCATGTGCGGCGTGATCGACCAGGCCTGTCCCGAGATGAAGCCAGGAAGTTTGAAGCTGGCAGTCACCGCATGATCGGCCTTCCCGGCGGGCAACACGAAGGTGTTGTTCACAAGGGGAAGGACACGGAGTTCCTGTCTGGTCGGTGCCTTCGCGTAGTAAAGGCCGACCTCGGTTTGATCGCTTTCCGAAACTCCGCCGTGCGGATGATAGTGAATCTGCATCACCACTCTGGTGCGTGCCGGAAGACGCATGGCGATTCCGTCGGGAAGCTTGTCCGCCCTGGCACCGGGAGCCCAGCCGCCGAGAGTGCCGGTGGTCGAAAATCCGGGGCCGCCAAAACATTCGTAACCAGGCTCGGCGTCTTTGGCGTCGAGAGTGGCCGAGGCGCCGGTCGTATCAAGGTAGGCAATCACGTGATGAACCGTTTCGCGATTTCCCGGTCGAACATCCATGGCCGAGACGAAGCGGGCATCGACGGGGCCATCGATCGGAAAACAGCGGTAGGTATCTTTGTTGGAGGGTGCGACATACACCGGAGTTCGCAGCGTGAGATCGGGAGTGCCAAGCGTCCAGCTGCTATCGAAAGTCAGGGGTACGGGCAGCTCGCGTGGGTCGCCCTCGGGCGCGCCAGCCTTCACCCAGTCGGTGACGGTTTTGATTTCGGCTGGCGTCAGGACCCGCGAGCCTTCGAATTCACCACAAGCCGCGGCGGCTTTCCATGGAGGCATTTCTTTGTGGCTGACCTTGTACTCGATGGCGGCCGCGTGACTCTTTGCATCGGCGTAGGTCAGCAGTGAGAAGGGAGCAATTTCTTCCGGCCGGTGGCAGCTCTGACAGTGTTGCTGGAAGATCCGCGATACCTCGTTGCTGTAGGTGGGCGAGACACGCGCAGCGCGGATCGGTCGTACACGGGAGGCCGCGGCGAGCGAGATGCTACCAGTGAGCATGACCAGAGCGAAAAGGAGAGAGAACGTTCTTCGTGAGCTAATCATGTGCATTTAGCGCCATAACCGTAGAGGCCAGCCAGGAGATTCCCCCGAATGGAGAATGGAGAATGTTGAATGGAGAAGGCACTCCCAGGCGTCCGCCGTCATTGTGACTACGTCATTCCGATGAGCACGCTGTGTCTTCACTGACTTGTGAGGTGAAGGTGCGAAGAGGAATCTCCGTTCCGCGGCGCGAAGCTTGAACTGACACACCGCGTCCGCGCGGACCGGAGATTCCTCCTCGCTGCCAGGGCTGCGAGTAAGGTGCAATCGCGTGGCTCGTCGGAATGACGCTGCGGGTCGATGGTCACGAGCGGACTAACCTATATCTTCCATTCTCTGCTGCCGCAAACCTTCGTAGAGAGCGATCCCAATCGCCGTCGACAGGTTGAGCGACCGAACCAGTGGCGAGATGATCGGAATCTTTACGAACCTTGGCGCATAGCGCTCGTGCAAAGACGCCGGAAGACCGCCGGTTTCCCGGCCGAAGATGAGCACGATGTCGTCTTCGTAATGATGATCGGAGTAAAGCTTGGTAGCTTTCGTCGAGAAGAAAAGGGGTGCTCCCAGACTGGGCAGCGCTTCCTCGAAAGCCTCGAGGGATCGCCAGACTTGTGGCTTGACGTGTGGCCAGTAGTCGAGCCCGGCCCGCTTGACTGCTCGTTCGCTGAGATCGAAGCCGAGCGGTTCGATCAGATGCAGCTGTGCGCCCGCAGCCAGACAGCTGCGACCGGCATTGCCAGTGTTCCAGTGAATCTCAGGATGGACGAGAGCGATGTGGATCATGTGAGGAGAATGGAGAATGTTGAATTGAGAATGGAGAATGTTAAGTCAAGGGCCGCTTCACATTCTCCATTCTCCATTCTCCTCATGTCATTTGTACTTTCGCGCTTAGGCGTGCGGGGATGAGGCCGGCCAGCACGGTTGCCAGGAAGGTGATCAGCAGGGAGACGGCAGTCAGACGATAGGGAGGATGCAGCTCGATCGTCCATCCGAATGACTGCATGTTGATCACGAAGATCAGCACGTAGGAGAGGGCCATTCCTGTGAGTACTCCGGTGATGGTCGAGGCCGTCCCGATGATGGCCGATTCGAGCAGCGTCATGTTTCGGAGTTCTCCGCGCGACATCCCGGTCACCCGCAGGAGAGCCAGTTCGCGTTTGCGTTCGAGTATGAGGGCGGAAAGCGTGTTGATGATCCCGAGCACAGCTACCACGATCGCTACGGCCAGAAGGGCATAGGTGATGAGAAAGGTCTGGTCGAAGATCCGCATCACCTCAGTCCTGATGTCTCTATTGGTAAAGGCGAAAGCGCCATACTTCCCACCGAAACGTTTCTCCAGTTCTCGACGTGCGAACTCCGGCTCCACATCAGGTTTGAGAAAGACCGCCACGGTATTCACGTTCTCGTCCTTGAAGTGGAGAATGAACAGCGAACGATCCATCACCACCACCCCTCGATCGTTCGAGTAGTCGCGGTACACGCCAGCGATCGGGAAAGACGTCGAGCCGAGTGCTGTAGGCAAGGTGAGCGTGTCGCCAACGGTCTTCCTGAACTTTACCGAGAGGCTCTCCGAGATGAACACTCCGTTGCGGGCGGCAGCGTCGCGAAAGGCGGTCGCGGAATCTGCAGGCGTGATCATCGGCAGATTCGAATGCTTCGCAGCGACGGCGAAGTCGCCGGAACCGACGGCGATGATCACGTCGTTCAGTACGAGATCCCTGCCTCGAAAACCATCGACGGCAGCGACGAAAGGCAGCGTCTGCAGTTCACCGAGAATCTCCGGTGGAAAGACAGCCATCGGTGCATTGCCCAGGCCGCGCGCAGGGCGAAGCCAGAGATCCGACTTCACGGTCTGGTCGACCCACACCCTCACTGTTTCGCGAAAGCTGCCGACCATCACTGAGATCGCCACCATCATCCCGATGGCCAGCGAAAGCGCGGCGCAGGCCACCGAGGTGCGGCGTAACGAGGCCGGAATCGAGGCAGCGGCGAGTGAGCCGATCACTCCGAAGACCATTCGAAACGGCGGACGAAGGATGCGTGCTACCGCCACCAGCGCAACCGGTGTGAGCAGCGAGAAAGCGATGACCGTCAGGATGACCGAGGAGTAGCCGCCGACGCTGATGTTGTCGATGGCGGGGATTCTGGTGGCCAGTGCGGCTGCTCCGAATGCCGCGAGCGCGATCAGTAGAAATTTAGTTCGGCGACCACGATCGACTCCCTGCTGGAGGCCGGGTCTGATCAGTTCCACGGGCCGCGTTCGGCTGGCCTCGAAGGCTGGCTGAATTGCGGAAGCGACGCTGACTCCGGTGCCGAGAACGATCGCCGACAGGACCAGCCAGGGAGAGAGCGTCAGCGTTTCCGGCGTCGTAGCTACATACAGCGCATTGATGGTCTTCCCGATCAGATCGAGCGCACCGAAAGCAAGCAGATACCCGAGTCCTAATCCGGCCACTGAACCAATCACGCCGAAGAGCGCACCCTCAGCTACGAAGGCCGTCAGAATCTGACGCGAGGATACGCCCAGCGTTTTCAACACTCCGACATCGGTGCGGCGACGCAGAATTGAGATGAGGACTGTGTTGTAGACCAGAAACATTCCTACCAGCAGTGCGACGCCGGCCAGCGCCAGAAGGTTGATGCGAAACGCGCGCAGCATCTTCTCGACTCGATCATTGCGACGCGATGGACGCTCGATTCTGCTGCCGGAAGGAAGACTTCTGGTGATGGATTGCACCAGCGATTCCGAAGTCGACTCGGGCAGCATGAGGTCGACCCGGGAGAGCTGGCCCTTCATCCCGAAACTCGCCTGTGCAGCGGCGATGTCGAGCACGATCAAGCTTCCGTTGAAGGCCGTGCCCGGTCCTTGCGCTTCGAGAATGCCGCGTACGGTGAGCCGTACCGATTTTCCGTTGGCCTGCACGAGCAACGGGCTGCGCAGCTGGAGGCCATGTTGCTCGGCGAAGGACTTCGAGACGATCACTGCCGAGTCGTCGAAAAGCGGGAGAAATTCTGCGAGTGCACTGCCGCCAGCGTCCGATTTCGATCCTGTAACGATGCGGGCGTATCGGTAGTCGCGGAAGTGCAGATCCGAAAGCAGGTCTACCGCGAGAATGCGAATCGGCGTGGTCTCGGCTCCGATGGTGCCGTCGATGTCGATGACTGGCGCGAACCGTCCTCCGGCATTCCATATCGGCGCTAGCGCCAGCAGCAGTTTTTCGTCGATGGCCACGCTCTCGGACACGATCTGAAAGTTGGCCTTGCCGGCCACCGCATCCACCGATTCGCTGAAGGCGCGCAGCGCACTCTGATTCGACAGCTCGATAGCCACGAGTACTGCCACTCCGACCGCGATTCCCGCGATGGTGATGAGCGATCTGATCTTCTCTCTGAGCAGCGGCCGGAGAACCAGCGCGCGGAAGACCGAGCGGAAGGGAGTCAACGAACGACGTCCCTCGATGTGATTCGTCCGTCACTCACGCGGATGATGTAGTCGCCGATCTGCGAGGCGCGATCGGAGTGGGTGGCCATGATGATGGTCGGACTGTAGGACCGATGAACGTTGCGGAGGAGATCGAGAATTTTTTCACCGGTCTTGCTATCGAGATTTCCCGTCGGTTCGTCCGCGAGAATGAGCTGGGGTCTATTCACCACCGCCCGCCCGATGGCGACCCGCTGCATCTCCCCGCCCGACAGTTGATTCGGAAAGTGGCTTCGGCGGGGCGTCAACTCCACCTCGGCGAGCACACTCTCCACCCGCGCTTTGACTTCCTGTCGCGAGACGCCGTTCAATTCGAGAGGGAAGGCGATATTCTCTTCCACCGTTAACGTGGGGATCAGGTGAAAGAACTGAAAGACGAAGCCGATCGACGTTCTGCGCAATCGGGTCAGCTCGACTTCCGTCATTTTCTCGAGGAGATGGTCCCCGATCGAAACCGAGCCGGCGCTGGGCTGGTCGATTGCGCCCGCCAGATTCAGCAGAGTCGATTTGCCGCTTCCCGATGCACCCATGAGAACGGCAAAATCCCCGGGAGCGATGCTGAGGTCGACCCCGTCGAGAGCGCGGACGGCCACCTCAGCCTCAGCAGGTGAGTAGTCATGTCGTACATCAGTAAACTGAACAGCGAATCCCATATTAGAAGTGTAGATGAATGGAGAATGGAGGTACCGAATGGAGAATGGAGAATGGAGAATGAGGAATGCGGAATGCAGCGTCGATTGGAATGGTGAAACCTACAGCGTCCAGTAGAAGAGGCGTCGGCGCGTCGCTGAGTCATCGTCGGCGCCGTTCATTCTCCATTCTCCATTCTGCATTCTCCATTCTCGAATGAGCCGCGGCTTTCGACTGTTTCGCGTTTCCGGTGTGTCGGTCAACCTCGACTTCTCCTGGTTTATTTTTTTCTTTCTGGTGGTCTGGACCTACGGCCGCTTCTATTTTCCCGCGCATGACGTCCGTTTCACTACGAGTGCGAATTGGGTACTGGCTGTCATCGCGGCCTTACTTTTGTTCGCCTCCATCATTTTTCACGAGCTTTCCCATGCGATCGTCTCGAATCGGCTTGGATTTCCGATCCGGCGCATCACTCTCTTTATTTTTGGTGGCGTTGCGCATATGCACAACGAGCCGAATGACCCCAAAGTCGAATTCAAGGTGGCTGCGGCTGGTCCGCTTTCGAGTCTGCTGCTCTGGCTGATCTTCTCGGGACTGGCCATTGCTGCCGAACTGCAGAATCAAGAGGCTTTTTTCGCGGTGTGTGTGGCGGTGGCGAGCCTGAACTGGGCCCTGGCGTTGTTCAATCTGGTTCCCGGGTTTCCTCTCGATGGCGGGCGGCTTCTGCGCGCCACGATCTGGTGGAAGACCGGAAGCCTGAAGAAGGCAACCAACGTCGCCGCCAGAATCGGTGAAGGGTTCGCGTATCTGGTGATGATTGCCGGCGTGGTGCTGCTTTTCAGGGAAAGTTGGATCGCTGGCTTCTGGTACATCCTGATCGGAGTTTTTCTCAGAAATGCAGCCGAGCAGAGTTATCAGCATGTCCTGCTCGAAGAAGTGCTGGAAGGCATTCACGTCGAAGCCATCATGGGCCGGGAGGTGATGTCAGTTTCCGAGGATGAGCAACTCGAGTCGGTGGAGGAGAAGTTCCTGCACCATAAGTTTCCGATCTACCCCGTTCTCGATCGAGACGGGAGGGTAATCGGAATCATTGACGTCCAGCATGTGAAGAACGTCAGCAGGCAGGAGAGAGAAACCCTCGCCGTCACTGAGGTGATGCAGCCGCTCAAATCTTCGGTCCTGCCGCGTCCTGAGACCCTGGCGGTCGAGGCTCTTCGTCAAATGGTGGCCCTGGGCCTGGGGCGCCTTCCCGTCGTCGACCAGGAGGGCGGGCTGGCCGGGATCGTCACACAGCGCGACATCATGAATGTTTTCCAGATCCGCACCGACCTCGCCGAAGAAAGCAGGTGAACACTCCGGCACGTCTGAGTCTGAGGCATGTTCTTCGCAGCATGTGAAAGCGTATGCGACTGTCCGCCATGGTTCTGACCGCGATGCTGCTGGTTCTCAGCGCTTGTGCAGGGAATCCCACGCCTTCGAGACAGATTGATGACGCGGTCGTGGCTTCCCGAGTGAGCGAAGCACTCCGCAGCAACGCCGCACTGGCGCGTTATGACCTCGCCGTCGACGCCAGGGGTGGAACGGTGACGCTGCGGGGAATCGTCAGCTCGGGTGAAGAGAAGGCGACAGCGACGCGCATCGCCCAATCGATCAGCGGCGTGAGTAGCGTGGTAAACGCGATGTCCATCAAGTGAGGGACCATCTGTCATGTGGAGCCTGATCGCAATTCTGCTCATCGTCTGGCTGGTGGGAATGCTCACCAGCAACACTTTCGGCGGTATTCTGCATATGCTTGTCATCGTGTCGGCAATCCTTGCTGCCTTTGGCGTAGTGAAGGCGATGATGTCGAAATTTCGCGGTACTGAAACAACTGGAGGTAGTCATGAAATCTGATTTTCCGGATGACTCGATTGATGGAAGTGGTTCGACTGCGGGCGCGGCCGAAGGCGCCGACGATCGCATGGGACGCGCGAAGGAGTTCGTGGGCCAGAAATACTCCGCAGCATCGGGTGCCGTGAAAGATGGGTACAGCACGGTGCGTGAAAAGGTGAGCGAGGTGGACTTCTCTGGCGTGAATGATCAGGTGCGCAGTTTCGTGAAAGCGAATCCAGGAAAGGCACTGTTGATTTCAGTCGGAGTCGGCTTTCTGGTCGGCCTCGTACTTCGCAGCAATCGCGACGACGATTAACCTCGTTCGCCGCGGCGGTCTGAGTTGATTGTTGTCGATTGGTGATCGCACCAGAGGAGATCAGTAATGCCTGGAAAAAAGCAGTACGCCAATGGATACGAACGTTCCGCAGCGGGTCTCGACTTCGACGATCCGATTCGGGAGCGTGCGGCCAGCCTCGGCGCGACGCTCGTCTCGGAAGGACCTGATGCTCTCCTCGAGCAGATCGAGGAGTTTCTCCCTGAATCCTGGCGTGATCAGATTCGGGACTTTCCGATGAGCGCAATGGTGCTGGGAATCGGCGTCGGTTTATATCTTGGCATGAAGCGGGGTGACGAGATTCTCACGGCTGGATCCTCGCTGATCACCGCCGCAGCCCTGGCCAACGTCGGAGCAGTGCTGAGCGACAAGCGCGCGCCAGAAGAAGAGTAGCTGCAGGGCGGACGCGACACGATTCGCGACTGTTCTCTCAACTACCGCGAGACGCCGATTGTGTGGCACAGGCAATCCTGCCTGTGGCGCGATGCACTGACTTCGAAGAACGGTTCCTGGTCTCGGTATCGACAGGTCGCTTCGATTGACGGTCGCTCAGGTCATCGAGTGCGGAACGATGAAAAGCGGTCTCGAACTCACGTCTCCGCGCCACAGGCAGGATTGCCTGTGCTCCACACGTCTGAGTTTGTGTCAAAGTGCACCGGGCAGAGCGGGCGCGCGCAACGCGCCCCTACGGTACGCCCACGAGCCTTTAGCTACTGGTTACTGGCTACTGATTCCTAGCTACTGATTCCCAAAGGAGCTTCATGACCCTGGACGTGTTCCTCTCCAACGTTCGCAAAACAGTTCTGCCGAACGGTCTCACTTTACTGACGCGGGAACACAAGCGGGGCGGCGTCGTCGCCATCAACACCTGGGTGAAGGCGGGTTACTTTCACGAGCCGGACGAAGTGGCCGGGATGGCTCATCTCTTCGAACATATGTTCTTCAAGGGCTCGAAGAATTTCCCGGGAGCTGAGGATATCGCCCGGCACGTGTCGTCACTTGGCGGCTCGACGAACGCCGGAACGATCTACGACTCGACCAACTACTACTTCGTGATGCCGAAGGAAGGTCTGCTGCGCGGGATCGCCATTCAGGCGGATGCGATTCTGAATCCCCTGTTCGATGCTGAAGAGTTACGAAAAGAAGCTGAAGTCGTCATAGAGGAATCGAATCGTAAGCTGGACAATCCGCCAGCAGTCGCTGCGGAACGGATGTTCGCCACCGCCTTTCGAGAGCACCGGATGAAACGCTGGAGGATTGGCTCCAACGAGGTTCTGCGCAACATCAATCGCGACCATCTCCTGGCGTTCTTCGAAACGCTCTATCGTCCAACCAACATCATCGTGACCGTGGTCGGCGACATCGTTCATCAGGAAGTGATCGACGCCGTAACGGAGACCTTCGGCAAGCTGCCGGTTGGCGAGTTGAAGAAAGAACGCGGTCCTGTCGAGCCGAAGCAGAACGAATTCAGATACGCGCAGTCGACCAGCGACATCACGCAGTGCTACAGCGTGTTCGGCTGGCACACCACCGGTGAGGGTCATCCCGACGAAGAGGCGCTCGATCTCCTCGGGACCACACTCGGGAGCGGGCGTTACTCACGCTTCTTCCGCGGAGTCGTTGGTCCGGAAGCTGCCAACAGCGCCTCGGCCTCCAACAACGTTTTCGAGGACATCGGCATCTTCACTGTGCGTGCGTCGTATGAGCCGGGAATCGGTGACGAAGTGGAGCGGCGAGTGCTGAAAGAGATTGAGCGGATGAAGCGCTTTGGGCCGCTCGAGTACGAGCTGGAACTCGCCCGCAACAGCGTTGAGGCTGGATTCGTCTTCGAACTGGAAGACGTGCTCGGTCAGGCCCAGACTCTTTGCCATTTCGAATCACGCGGCCGGTACACCGATATGGCTCGTCACCTCGAGAAACTGCGCGCAGTCACCGCAGAGGATGTGAAACGCGTGGCCAATCAGTACCTGACTTCCTCGAATCTGACGCTGTACCGATATCTCCCGAATGGATCACCCGAAGGGGAGCCCGCCGAGATTCTGAGCGCAGTGGACGCGGCCATGGCCGAAGAGGTCGAGGCGCACGAGCAGATCCCCGCACCCGCCGTGGCAGTACAGCTCCCAGCGGGAACGATTACCGACTCGATGCAGCAGTTCGTGCTCACCAACGGCATGACCGTTTTCGTCCGGGAGACACCCGGGACACCGACCGTCTCCGCTTCGATCTACTTCAAGGGCGGGCGCATTCACGAAAAACGTGCGAACGCCGGTATCACTCAGCTCATGGCCAGGTCCATGCGTCGAGGTACGACCGCCCGCACTCGTGATCAGATTGATCGTGAGATCGAATTTCTCGGGTCGCAAATCAGCATTGCCATCGATGAGGATTTCTTCGGGTTCGGCATCGATATCCTGCCCAAGTACTTTGTGGCAGGGACTGAGATCCTCGCCGATGTCATGCTCCATCCGACCTTTCCGGAAGACGGACTGGGAGAAGAGCGGCATCTGCAGCTGGCTTCGATCCGCAGATCGCTCGACTCGTCTGGAGAGCGCCCCTTTCAGCTTTTCTTCGATTCGTTCTATGGCGATCACCCGTACGGATATCCGGACGCCGGATACACCGAGTCGATCGCCGCAGTCACGCGCGACGAGGTCGAGTCGTGGTATCGACGCGAAGTCACGGCCGACAGTGCCATGGCCGTTGTTGTCGGAGACGTGATGGCAGATTCGGTACGCGAACTGTTCGAACAACACTTCGGAAGCCTTCCGAAAAGCGTGACGCTTCACGAGCCCGTACCGGCTCCGGTGCCCCCTTCGCAATCGAGCGAGGTCGTGGAAGTGCGTGACAGAAAGCAGACCGCGCTGGTGATCGGATTTCCTTCCGTGACTCCGCAGCATGACGACTGGACGCTTCTGCGAGTCCTGCAGGACATCACCTCGGGACTGGCTGGAACGTTGTTCGCGGAACTGCGCGGAAAACGCTCGCTGGCCTACACCGTTTACGCTGGCGACTCAGCGCATCAACTGGCCGGAGCGTTCGTGGCCTTCATCGCCAGCGACGCCTCGAAAGAGAATGATGCGCGTGAGGGCCTGTTGTCAGAGATCAAGCGCCTGGCCATCGATGGATTCGGCGAAGAGGAACTGGCGCGGGCCAAATCGTACATCGCAGGGTCGATGCGGCTGAGGCTGCAGACCAACAGCGCCCTCGCCAGCGAGATCACACAGCATTCCCTCTATGGTCTGGGCCTCGACTTCACGGCTCGGTTCCTGGAGCGCGTGAAGGCCGTAACGCTCGAAGAAGTGCGTGGTGTGGCGGCGAAATATCTGTCCGGAGACAATTACACGATTGCTATTTTGAGAGGAAAAATGGTATCCATTAATGATTGAGAGAACTGATCACATCTGAATCTCCGCGCAGCTACTACGACCTGCGAACTCTGGCCGAAGAAGTAAGGAGCGAGTACTTTCCTGAGTCGGCTCCGCTTCCTATCCACTGGGGAAAGCGGTCCAGCCAGCGGAAGCGGCGAAGCATCCGCCTCGGTTCGTATCATCGGGTATCAACGAAAATTACGATCCACCCGTCTCTCGACGAACCGGTCATTCCGCGCTTCTTCATCCTGTCGATCATTCACCACGAATATCTGCATCACGTGGTGGGAGCCAATCACGACCGCCGATTCCACGCACGTGAGCGCGAGTTCAGGTATCACAGAGAAGCCAAGGACTGGCTGCGGAAGAATCTTCCGATGTTACTCGGCAGAAAGGCGAGGCCGCAACGAATGATGCCGCCGCCGCAGCCGCCTCCCACCGTGGTGCAACGAATCCTGCAACTGTCGCTGTTCTGAATCGTCCGCGGGGCTGAGTTTACCGTTTTCGCACCTTTTCCGGGCCGCTGGATTACGGTATCGTAACCCGCGCTGGATGCAGGCAAACTCGGACGAGCCGTTCTCTATCCTCATTGTCGAAGACGATGAGAACATACGGTCGTTCCTCGAGACGGCCTTACGTCTTGCAAAATTCGAGATTGTCACCACGGAAGATGGCGAGCAGGCCATCGAGATGCTCGAGCAGCGCGCCTTCGATGTGGTGTTGCTCGATCTCATGCTCCCGAAAATTGACGGTTTCGGAGTGCTGGCCTACCTGCGCCAGACCAGTGAAGAGAACCTCCGTTCGGTGGTGGTGATGAGCGCGGCCGCGACATCCTACGGTTTTCCCGAGAAGCTCGACCATCGTTCTGTGCACGCGGTGGTGAGCAAACCCTTCGACATTCGCCAGCTCATCGACCTGCTCTGCAACTGCGCTCGCGCAACGCGAGACACCCGCGCCGCGAAGAACCTGAGTGACGGGGCTCGTCACGATGTGGATGGTTGGTTGAAGTAGCCGGTAACCAGTAGCGTGTAGTTGAGGAGCCAGTAACCAGTAGTTGCGGGCAGTCGTCATCCCCAGCGGCGGGATGGGTGGGTGCGAGGGATCTACGCTAAGGGACCGCGCTGAAAATATTGAGCGCGATCCTTTTGCGTAGATTCCTCAGTCGCAGCTCTATTGCCGCTTCCTGCCGAGCAGGGCGCGCTCCTTCGGAATGACGGTCGCGTCACTGCCCAAGCGGGAACGAGAGTGAGTAGATGTAGCGTCCTCGGGCGACTGACAGCACCGCTGAGGCGCGCTCTGCCGAGCGTTGCAGTTGTGAGAAGAGTTCCTTCACGGACGAGATCTCCACGCCGTTCACTCCTACGATGGTATCGCCCGGTTCGAGGCCGATCGATTCGCCGCGCGATCCCCGACGAACCTCTGAAATCTGCACACCTTCTCCACTGTCGCGAACTGTCAGGCCACTGATCTCAGCGAGAATTCTGGCCCCCAGATCGGCAGGAGCATCGATGGGGGTGATGTTGATCGTTGTGGTCGAGTCCTGCCTGCGGATTTCGATTGAAAGAGAACGTCCGGTCGTGGCAGTGGCCGTGCGTGTCGAGAACTCTTCCCGCGATTCGATCGGCTGACCACCGACTGAAAGGATGACGTCTCCTGGTCGAATGCCGGCCCGATCAGCGGGCGAGCCGGTGAACACTCGTGTGACGAGTGCACCTCTTTCAGATTTCAGTCCGAGGCGGCGTGCTTCTTCGGGAGTGATCGTGGCTGTGACTGCTCCGATCCAGGCACTGTGCACTTCTCCGAATTTTCGGAGATCCTCGACGATTTTTCGCGCGCGATCGACGGGGATGGCGAAGCCGATTCCCTGACCCTGCGCGTAGATGGCTACGTTGATGCCGATGACCTTTCCCTCGATGTTGAGGAGCGGGCCTCCGGAGTTGCCCGGGTTGATGGAAGCATCGGTCTGGATGAAGTCGGTATAGGTTCGTCCCTCTTCCTTCGACGGGACCGATCTCCCGGTCGCAGATACAACGCCGGTGGTAACGCTGCCACTGAGCCCAAACGGATTTCCGACCGCAATGACCGTCTCGCCAATCAGGAGATCTACCGATCTGCCGATCGATGCTGCAGTGAGATTCTTCGCATCGACGCGGAGCACGGCCAGATCGCTGTCAGGATCGACCCCGATCACCCGCGCTGGAAGCTGCCGCTTGTCGCTGAAGTTGACCAGCACCTGTGATGCGCCTTCCACCACGTGATTGTTGGTGACGATGATGCCGTCGCTGGCCCAGACGAAGCCTGAACCGACAGACTGTGACTTGTAGGCGCGATCCCGTCCGAGATCGCCGAAAAAGGGATCGACCAGTCGCTCACGGATGGTCGACTCGGTCTGAATGTTCACCACTGAGGGCATGACGTTGTGTACGGCTACGACCACCGGTGTTCTCCGCTCGGCGCTGATTTCAGAAACCCGCGGCGCGGCCGATTGCAACGGAGCCGCGGAAGTCACATCAGCAGCCTGCCGGCAACTGAAGGCAATGACGGCGACGAGGATGAGTCGGAAGCGACGCGGAATGTTCAAGGGAACTCCTTCGAAGAATGGTGACTGGGGAATGCCGATTAATTTCACGCTGAATTGACGGTAGGGGCGCGTTGCGCGCGCCCGCTCCCCGGTGTCCTTTCGCGAACGGCCGGGAGAGCGGGCGAACGCAGTTCGCCCCTACGAGTAATCCTCTCGAGTCTGGTCAGAATGCTTGTTGACTTTCATTCTCCCTTCTCCATTCTTCATCTTCCATTCGGCGAAGCCGCTGCGATTTTCAGCGCCTGCCGCATGACTGTGAACGTGGCCGGTGTCACAGCTACCCTTTCACCGTCAGCGTAGATCAAGGCCGGCGACGATGTGTCGAGGGTGAAACTTGCTCCAGTGCGAGACGTCACGTGGGGAAGAAGTATGTGTTCTCCACGATAAGAACGCGGGAGGTTCTTCAGTAGATCGCGTCTGCTGGTCTTGCCTACCATCACCAGATCGAGGATTCCGTCATCGACGGCCGCCATCGGTGCGATGCGGATTCCTCCACCATAGCGGAATGAGTTTGCGACCACCGCGAACATCACTTCATGCGGCGCCTCGTTCTGCACGGTGAGCATGAGCGGCTTGAAGCGTCGGAGGACTGCAAAAATCGAGTAGAGATAAACGAGTGGACCGCTGAGGAAGCGAACTTGATTGGCGTGTTCAGAGACCTCGGAATCGAAGCCTACGCCTGCTATCCCGAGGTAACGGACTCCGTTGACGACGGCCACATCCACTGTGCGCAGTTCAGTTCCGAGCGCGATGCGTATGGCAGCAGTGGTGTCCTTCGGAATGTTCAGAGCGCCGGCAAAGTCGTCGCCGGTGCCAAGGGGAATGAGGGCGAGCTTCGCGTTCGAGAGATCGAGATCGCGCAGTGCCAGGTTCAGCGTTCCATCACCACCGCAGAGAATGATTCGGTCGTAGTCGTCCCGCGATGCTGCGGCCGCGGCACTCGATAGATGCAGTGCGTCTCTGGTCTCGATGACATCAGTGGGTCCGGCCGCTTCGCATGCACGCACGACTTCGTCGATTTTTTTCTTTGCACGGCCGCGGCCCGCGCTCGGATTGTAGAGAACGCAGAGACGCATGTCAGCGCTCGATTCCTACCGGGTAAAGTCTCCAGCGTTCGTCCTGAAACGGAGTCCTCGCGTAGAACCACTGCAGACGTTCGCTGCTGCTCGCACGAAACTTCTCGTCTTCCAGCAACTTCTTCTCGAAGGCCGCGGCCAGCTTCGGATCTTCGGCCAGCATTCGCTCGGCCATCGGTTCCATCACGTACGACTCCACGTACTCAGTTCGCTGAAGAATTTCGTGAAAGAAACCCCATTGAAAAAATGAGTCTGGCGACGCAGGCTCGAGCAGGAACATAGCCACGTCACCCAGCGGCTGGTCGGTGACGACGCGGACAGAATTCGCGGCAAAGGTTTCTTTTCGACGTTCCGGCGTGAAGGTTCCGGTCACCATGATCCGTCCCTCGAAGGGTGCGGCGGCAAATTTCGGATCGGCCACGCGAAGCATCTCCACGTCGATGGTTCGTGGAGTCTTGATCTGCTCCATGCTGATGCCATGCATTCGCAAACGATCGATCACCTCGGTCGATGCTGCCGGAATCCAGTAGGCCTTCGGCCTTCGCGCGAACGATGAAGGCTTGAAGGAGGTGATGAGTGGGATCTTCATGGTCACCGGTCTGCCCAGCCACTCGCGCTGTACAGCGCCGGAGATTGCCGACAGCGAAGCGCGCGACTCGATCCCGAGGAACTCTATGATCTCGGGCTTCTTCTCGGAATCCACGGTCCATGTGAGCGGAACATTCTCGCGCCGGCTGTTGCGATCCTTGATGGTTGCGGCGCGCAGTACATCAGCGGTATCAGCGACGCTGCGTAATGCACTCTCCAGCAGCACGTACATACCGAGCACACGCTGGTCGTAGGGTTTGAGTGAATGGTTCTCGACCAGAATCGAAGCCATGTGCCGCAGGGTTCCGTATCCATTCGAGAAGCGGGGATCACTGGTCCCCTCGATGATGCCCTTCGCCAGATCGTCGCCAGCGATTCCTTGAACGAAGCGTCCCGGGATGTGCCCCATGGCCAAGAGATCCCGATCAACTCGAGGCACGAAGGTGGTCTGGAGCCACCTGGCGATATTTGGGGAGTGGGAATGCGGTCCGTCGAAGCCGTAGGTCACGTCGTACTGATAGTCGGCGCCGTCGGTCACGTGCAGGTCGATATAGAGCTCCGGATTCCAGCGGTTGAGCGCCGAGATCATGGCTCTCGTCTCGAGTGCGTCGAGCTTCATGTAGTCGCGATTGAGATTGAGATTGCGCGCTGTCGTGCGCCATCCGGATTTTACTGGTCCGCGCTGATTGATGCGGCCGAACTCGCTGGAACGTTCATGCGCGTCGACGCTGTAAATCGGTACGAAAAGAAAGTTCGCTTTATCCAGAAGGCTTTTCTTTGTTCCGCGCACGGTCATGTCACGGAGCAGCATCAGTCCGGCGTCCTTGCCGTCGATCTCTCCGGAATGAATGCCAGCCTGCGCGAAGACGGTAGGCCTGCCATTGCGCTGCAGTTCCTGTGGGGTGGACGCTCCATTCTTCGAGGCGATCACCATCCAGATGTCGCGACCTTCAGGCGACTTACCGAGGGAGGCGAGTTTCAGCTGCGGCGCGGCAGCGACCAGCTTCTGCAGCCAGGCCACGGTCTGGTCGTAGCTCGGGGTGGTCCGCAGGTCGTCGACTTCCGAGGGTGTGATCCAGCGATCGCCTTTCGGCACGACCAGTGCGCGACTCTTACCGTTCCAGGCGAGACCTGGCGGAAGAACGGCGGTGCGGGAGGCCTGCTGGGCGAGTGCGGTAACTCCGGAGAGTGCCAGGGTGGCGAGGATGGCGATGTGGATGGTTTTCATGGAGTGGAAAGCATAGCTGATGAGGCGATGAACTGATGAACGCAGAACGCAGAACGATGACGTAAGAAAGGAATCTTCAACTCATCCCGAGCGGGCAACCGCGCTGCGCGACGACTGAGAAAAAGAAGCAGAAACTCTGTACATCAGCAGGAGCGCCGTCATTCCGAGCGGCGGGATGGGAGGGTGCGAGGAATCTACGCACAGGGCCTGCGCTGTGAATATCTAGCGCGAACCTTTTGCGTAGATTCCTCAGTCGCATTCTTATCTGCGCTCGCCATCGAGCACGGCGCGCTCCATCGGAATGACGGCTGCGTCCCTGCCAGTTCACATTTCCCCGCGCCGCGCCGCGCGGGCCGGCATCGAGATGACAAGGCGGTCGCCGTCTTCTTTCTCACTTCAACGTTCTGAGTTCTGAGTTCTGCGTTCATCAGCTTTCGGCCGCTTATCCGTTTTCCCCCGCAACTGGCCACAGGCTGCGGCAATGTCGCGGCCTTTGGAACGGCGGACCGTGATAGGTACTTTGCGGGCGGCCAGTACATCGGCGAAGCGGTCGATGGCTTTGTCGGTTGGTCGCTTCATCCATTCGGGAAGATTGGGGTCCTCATTGAAGGGAATCAGATTTACCTTCACCGGGACGGCGCGCAGCAGGCGTATCAACGCTTCCGCATCGGCGGTCGAATCGTTGAATCCTGCCAGCAGAACGTACTCCGCCGTGATGTAGCGTCCTTTGTCGAGTGGGTAGCTGCGCAGCGCGGCCATCAGATCCTTGAGAGGATACTTTTTAGTGATGGGCATGATCTGCTCGCGTCGCTGCTGATCGGGGGCGTTGATGGAGACTGCCAGATTCGGACGCTGCGGCAGCTTTGCCAGCGCCTGAATGCCCGGGATGATGCCGGAGGTCGAGAGGGTCATGCGCTTCCAGGCCATGTCGCGCTCGAGGATCTGCATGGTAGTCACGACATTGTCGAAGTTCAGCAGCGGCTCGCCCATGCCCATGAATACAACATTCATCCTTTCAGCTGAAAGGGCTTTGTCTTTCCGGATCATCAGGTATTGCCCCACCATTTCGGACACGGTGAGGTTGCGACCGGCACCGAAGAAGCCGGTGACGCAGAAGGTGCAACCGACCGCGCAACCCGCCTGCGATGAAAGACAGATCGAGGTGCGCTCGCCCATGGGCATATAGACCGACTCGATCAGATTCCCGTCGGGCAGTTCGAAGAGATACTTCTGGCTACTGTCAGGGGCTGCCGCCGTGATTTTCTTCACAGCGGGGAGCGTCAGCTCGAAGCGTTCTTCGAGGAGCGCTCTGGTCTCGCCAGGGACATTGCTCATCTCGGCGAAAGACGCCGCGCCGCGGGCGACCCATTCGCTGATCTGTTTGGCCCGGTAGGCCGGCTGAACGACAGCTGCCAGCAGTTCCTCGCGGGCCGCCGGTGGATAGTCGTACAGATTTGCTTTACTGCTGTTCCTCGCCGTTTCCAATTTTCCCTTCGAGTTTTTTGGTGGATCGTACACGCCTGGTCGGATCGATTCCTACCGAGCGAAGAAAGTTCAGGTCGTTGATGTCGATGCGGAAGCGGACGTCAGTTGGAGCCAGCCCGGCCGACCGCTCCTCGCGGATGTTCTCACCATGATGGTCTTCGTCTTCGCGATTGAGACCGATGGTGGCATCGAGCATGACGTACAGGTTGTAGCCTTCGTCCCGGATCTTCTGGATCTGTTCATTCACTTCAGCCGACGCAGAGATCGACTCGTTGATGGCGTTGCCGAGTTCCTTGAGGAGTTGTTTGATTCTATCGTTCAATTGGTCTCTTTGCGGTCGTCCACCCCGGTCTCGAACCTTCGAGAGCCCCAACGGAGAGAGTCGACCAATGCAGCCTCAAACGAAGCCCGAAAAAACATAATTCCGATCAATCCGCAGAAGACGCTTGGCTGCTCGCCTCCACCGTCGCGCGAATGTCCATCCAGAGCTCCGACCAGTAAGCCAGATATTGCCAGTTTCCCCATGCCGCGTAGTGTGCGACGAGCTCTGAATCGTGGACCGCTTCGCCGGAGAAATGCTGTTCGCGCACGAAACGGCGAAACTCCGTGTCCACTGCGATCTGATCGTGACGACCTTCCATGGCCAGCAGATGCGCCGAACCGTAGGGACCGATTCCAGGCAGCGTTCTGAAGAACCGTGATAGCTCGTCGGTCGTGAGTTCGTTCAGCGTGCGTGACTCCAGATCGAGCGAACCATTCTCGAGCATGCCTGCCAGCTTATGAATGTAGGCGGCCCGATAGCCCAGCCTGCAGAGCTGCTGCATGTCGTCAGGGTCGGCGGCCGCGATTGCGCCAGGCGTCGGAAACGCGCGGCGCCCCGAGCGTGACTTCGCTCCGTAGTTCTCCACCAGAAGATCGATCATTCGCACGGTCTGCTTCCAGGTGGTATTGGTGGTGCCGATGATCTTGACGGCATCTTCGAATCGAGTAGAACCGCAGAGCAGACGTCCGAACTTCGCCCGCGAAATCTGCTTGTGGCTGGCGCGGCCGCGACAAAGACGATGAAAGTTGCCGAGGTCCAGCTGAAGCTGAAACATCCTCGCCAGCCGCTCCTGCAGAATTGATTCGACCCCTTTCAGCGATTGTGCGCTTCTGGCGACGAGGCGGTCCCCCTTATGGGTGATCCGCAGATCGAACGTTTCTCCTCCGATGGTCTCCGTGCGACTCAGAGTGGCTGCTGCCTTGTCCCAGCTGAAGGGCGAAAGCTGGTACCAGCCGTGAGAAACGACGGCGGCGGGGAAACGAAAGTCGGGAGGAGTGTGGATGAGCATGAATGGAGAATGTTGAATGGAGAATGTTGAATGGAGGATGGAGAATGTTGGAGGCGACGGTAGCACGGCCTTCCCGGGTCATTGCGAGGCGACTGGTGAATCAAATTCCGGTCTCCGCCGGCCTCACCGGCTCGTCATTCCGATGAGCCGCGCGATGGGCGGCGTACCGCAGCTGTAACTGCGAAGAGGAATCTCCGGTCCGCGCGGATGCGGTGTCACGCTACATTCGTGGGGCGCGGAACGGAGATTCCTCTTCGCACATCGAGCGCGCAAGCTCTCGAGGGCATCGCCTGCTCATCGGAATGACGTTGCATGGTTGTGGTGGAACGCCCCGTCCATCTGAGCCAGCACCCAGGCCTGCTCTAGAATGCGCGCATGAACTGGGGAATCTTTGCAGCGGTTGTTGCGACGCTCATTCTGATCGCGCTGCTGAATGTGGTCGTGATCCGAACGCTTATGCGCGTTCACCCTGGGCGTCGTCGGCTGATTCAAGTGCTTGCGGTCGGCGGGAATTTGCCCTGGCTTTTGATTCCGCTCATGTCGATGCGTACGGCGCCGGCGTTTCGATTCGCCAGAGCTCTGGTCGCTCCGCCATGGTTCACGTGGGCCATGTTTGTCCTGATTTACGCTGCTTTCATCGGGTTAGTTGCGCTGGTGTGGCTGATTCGCAGGCGGCCTTCGACGTTCGCGATCTTCGCTGCCCCGAAATCCACACTGTTTCTGTCACTCCTCGCGCTAGTCGCGCTGGTCGGCTGCTATCAGGCGCTGGTGCCGTTGCGAACAGAAGTCGTCCCCATCACCATCGCCGGTCTTCCCGCCGGTCTGCAAGGCACCAGACTGGTTCTGCTTTCTGACCTGCACGTCGGTATGTTCACTCGCGCTTCGCGGCTAGACCAGATCACTCAGCGCGTGAACGAACTGCGGCCTGACGCGGTGCTGATCAGCGGCGATCTCGTCGACGACGATCCCTACTTCGCCCCGAAACTGTTGCGCGGATTCAGGAAGCTGCGCGCTGAGACACCGCTCTACGCCGTTCTCGGAAATCACGATATTTACGGCGCCCCGGAGAAGCTTACCGCCGATCTGCGCAACAGCAGGATTCGCCTTCTGGTGAACGAAGGCGTTCCACTGACGCGCAACCGCTCCATCCTCTGGCTGGCAGGAACCTCGGACTCAGCGGCGAAGCGGAACCCGCAGCACAAGGCGCTCGAGCCCGATCTCGCTCGGGCCCTGGTTGGAAGACCGCCCGGGGCAACGACGGTCGTTCTTTCCCATCAGCCAAAAATCTTCGACGCTGCGGTTGCGGCGAATGTTCCATTGACACTCACTGGACACACGCACGGCGGGCAGTTTGGTTTCAGACCCTGGAGACTCTCTCTGGCCGGGCTGTTTCTCAAAGAACACATGGGTCTCTACCGTCGCGCTAATGCACAGATGTACATCAACACCGGAACTGGTTTCTGGGTCGTGCCGTTTCGTCTCGGGATGACCTCCGAGATCACTTTGATCGAGCTGCGCTAGTCGTGCGTCGTAAAAATACGGCGCAAGCGGTGCAATCCCACTTCACCTCTTGTGCGTACGGTTTGCAGACTGTCTACCCGAGGATCTTCATGACTGATGAGCTTCTACGATTCCGCCCCCAGTTTCCGATTGTGAACAGCACGAACTATCTGGTCTCCCATTCGCTTGGCGCGATGCCGGAAGGCACGAGGGAGGCACTGGCCGAGTATGCCGAGATGTGGGCGACGCGCGGCGTACGCGCCTGGGGTGATCGCTGGTGGAACATGTCTGTGGAAGTGGGCGACATGATCGCGCCGCTCATCGGCGCACCATCAGGCTCGGTAGTGATGCTGCCGAATGTGACCACGGCCGAAGCGGTGGTGCTTTCATCGTTCGATTACGTGGCGCCGCGCAACAAGGTCGTGATTGTCGAGGGTGAGTTTCCATCTGTCCGCTACATTTACGACAGACTGGCACGACGCTTCGGCGCAGAGGTGGTCACAGTTCCGGCAGATGAAAGTGGTCTTGGCGTCGACCTCGATCAGTTGCTCGCGGCAATCGACGAGAACACTGTGCTCGTTCCTCTCGCGCACGTCCTGTTCCAATCGTCCTACCTGATCGACATCGAGACCGTGGCCAGGCACTGCAGGAAAGTCGGAGCAACGCTCGTGCTGGATGTGTTCCAGTCAGCAGGCGTCGTGCCCACCGATGTAACCGGCTGGGATGTCCCCATTGCAATCGGCGGCGTACTGAAGTGGCTTTGCGGTGGTCCCGGGGGGTCGTTCCTCTACGTTGATCCGGAGCTCAGACCGAAACTGGAACCTAGTTTCACTGGATGGATGGCGCACGAGAATCCATTCGGCTTCGAGCCACCTCCGATGCGCTTCCGCAATGATGCACTTCGTTTTGCACTCGGCACTCCGGCCATCCCGGCCATCTACGCAGCGCAGGTAGGACCGCGACTCGTAGCGGAAGCAGGCATCGACGCCATCCGGGCAAAATCGTTGCGGCTCACCCAGAGACTAATCGAGCTGGCCGACGCGCGCGGATTCGAGCTGCGAACTCCGCGAGAACCGGCCCTTCGAGGCGGATCCGTGTCGATCCGTATTCCGCATGCCAAAGAAGTCTCGATGGAACTGAACGCCAACGACATCGTCTGTGACTTCAGGCCAGGGTCAGGGATTCGTTTCTCGCCACACTTCTACACGAAAGCCGAAGAGATCGACGCCGCCTTTGCAGCGGTCGACGAGATCCTGGCAACGCAGCGATGGCATCGTCAGGAAGACAAGACGATCATTGTTACCTGATGAAGGCCGGGGTCTGGGGGCTGGGGCTGCGGAACGCAGAACGCTAGAGGCAGGCCGGAGTCTGGGGGCCGGGGGCCGGAGTAGAAGCGTTCGCGAATTACGGCAACGTCATTCCGATGAGCGGCGATGCTCCGGCGAGCTTGCGCGGTTGGTGTGCGAAGAGGAATCTCCGTACCGCGCCGCGCTGACGAAGCGTTTCACCGCTTCCGCGCGGACCGGAGATTCCTCTTCGCAGTTACCGCTGCGGGACGCTGACGATCGCGCGGCTCATTGGAATGACGCTGGGGTGAGTTGAGACAGGCCGGGGGCCCGAGTCAGGGGGCCGGAGCGAAGCACCGCGCTGTCGCTGCGAGTTTCGACATGGTCTGTTCGCAGCGTCTCGCCCATCTTCTCACTTCATCGTTCTGCGTTCTGAGTTCTGCGTTCATCAGTCCCGCATCATCAGTTCTCCGTTCCCCAACCAGGGCTAACCTCCATCACCGAAACCGCCAACTGCCGCGGTGCTCGCTCCGGCCCCCTGACCCCGGCCTCCGGCCCTGCCGTTCAAACTGCCACCCTCCGCTCCGCTCCCCGCACCAGTGGAATCACTTCCGAACCGAACCGCTCCATCTCTTCCCGCTGCGGGCTGAATTGCAATAGTGTGAGGTCCACGCCCACGCCCTCGAAGGCGTGCAGCTGCTCGGCGATTTGCTCCGGAGTTCCGGTCAATCCCGACCTCAGGCCGCGATTCGAGACTGAATAATCCTCGAGACTGACGCGCTGCTCCAGCTTGGTTCCTGACAGCCACTGGTGATAATTCGAATACCCCGCCGAAGTCGCGTGGACATCGGTAATTCGCGCCAGCTCACTGCGTGCCTCCGACTCTGAATCACGACAGATCACATAGCCCGCTACTCCGAAGCGCAGTGGTGGCGACGATGGACGTAAGAGTTCGCGTCTCTGGCGCATGTCGGCGATCTTCCGTCCGACAACTTCCGGTGAATCGCCATGCATCACGTAAGCGTCACATTCCGCAGCGATGAGGTTCTTGGCGGTCTCCGATTCTCCGCCTGCGTAGAGAACAGGCCAGGGACGGCGAATCGGCTTCGGCTCTAGAACAGCCTCGTCGATGCGATAAAGATTTCCCTCGAAAGAAAATCGCGGCTCTGTCCAGAGCCCTTTCACCACGGTCAGCCATTCGGCGGTGCGTGCATAGCGGTCGTCATGTTCGTCGAAGGCCAGGCCATACTGCGTCGCCTCATCTTTCCACCACGACGAAACCACATTGAGAGATAGACGTCCGCTGGCGATCTGATCGATGTTGGCAGCCGCCTTGGCCAGCAGCGCAGGATGGTGAAACGTCGGTCTGACCGCGACCATCAGCTCCAGCGTCTCCGTCACCGCCGCCAGCGCTGCGGCTGTACTCCAGGCGTCCAGACTCGGGGCATCGGGACCCTTGATATCGTTGAGATTCAGCTCAGCCAGCAGCGTAAGATCGAAACCAATCTGTTCGCTGCGCACCGCGAGATCGCGCACGTACTTCCACGATGCTTCCATGCGCTCGTTCTCGACATTGCGCAACCACCCGCCGAACATCGGGAGCCAGTATCCAAAACGCAGCGCGCTCATGCGGCCCTCCTTGCCAGTCGGTCCTGCAGTACGTCGACGAGTCTTGCGGTCGGATTGAAGCCGATGACGGTGAGAGGATCGGAAACGAAATTCGAGAGCGCGTTGATGTCGTAAAAATATGTGCCACCGTCGCGCGCACTCTCGAGATACTCCACACCGCCCACATCCACTCCGGCCGCTCGCACGATCGATTCCACGGTGCGGACAATGGCCAGGGGTGGGGCGTATTGCTCTACCCGAAGTCCGGCTTTCCTGGAATCGACGGGGCAGGCGATGCTGCTGATGGGCTCACCGCTCACAGTCTGGCAGACGTCAGCCGGGCAGAGGTCGAAGCCGGAATCCTCCCCGAGGTGCAGGCGGATGGCGTAGAGAAAGTTTCCGCCGAGCGTTTCGATCCGGGTGATGATCCTGTCTTTGGGAGTGTGAAACTCCTGCAGAAGCACCACTCCATCGAGCCCGCGATCGACCTCCCCCGCTTCGATCGCCTTCTGCAGCTGCGCGAGTGTGTCGTAGCGTCGGATGCCGGCACCGCTTCCACCGACGTTTGGTTTGGTGATGAGCGGAAACTGCAGGTTAGATGCTGCAGCGGAGAGTGAGGCGTGGGCATGAACGATTCGGGTTCGGGGTGCGGGCGCCTTCAGTCGCGACAGTAGTGAGAGCTGAGCGGCTTTACTGGTCTCGAAGGCCCACGCTTCGGATCCGTTGAAGAGCTCGACGTCGTGAAGTTCGAGATGCCGCAGGTAGGAACTGGTGAAGTGAATGGCGTCGCCCAGGTCCCGCTTCCACGCGGAGGGACTCATCCGGTTGAACACCAGCTGCTGGCTCGGTCGGTTTTGAGGATCAATGACAGCTTCATCGACATGGAGACGCTGATAAGGAATGGACCGACGGTCCAGTTCCTCGAAGAGGGGACGGAACCAATCGGGGTGCTCGTAGTAAATCGCCAGTTCGCTGCTTTCGCTCATCGCATTCTCCTTGGATGTGGGCCGCGACGGCGATACGGAAGCGAATGAGCAAGAAAACAAAAAACCCGCTAACGGAGCGCCGTTGCGGGTTTTCGGGGTTGTCGTTTCGTTTGTTTCTTTTATTTCACGACGCAGCCGTTCTCCCGCTGATGTGCTTACAGCAACACATGCAGTAGAGGGTGGCGACGTTGAGGGTGTACTTCATCCGGGATACGTTCTACACGATTTGCGCCAACCTGGTCAAGAGGTGCGAGCGAGCATATGTTCGACAGCGGGGATCTGAATCGAATCAGGGAAGTAGCGCGTCTCGGGAGAGCAGATATTCTTCCAGACGCCGGCCCACATGTTCGGAGCGGAACTTCTCCGCTACTTCCCGGCCCCGCCTGGCGACCTGGTCCCGCAGGTCGTCATCCTCGAGCAGTTGCAGGAGTTCGTCGCCCAGCTGTTCCGCGTCTCCAGCCTCGGCGAATCGTGCGTAATCGTGTGTCGTGTCGAACGAGAGGTATGACGGAATGCGGGTGAGCACCGCAGCGAGCCCCGCTGCCATCCCTTCTGCGGCAGGCAGTCCAAAGCCCTCCTCGGCGTGCCCGGGAGCCAGCACGATGTCACAGCTGTGCACGAGGCGGGTCATGGCAGCCGCGCTGAGTGCGACGTGAAACTCCTGGACGTGGATGTCGACAGGTTCAGCACCGGAAGGTGCCCAGGGGGAGACGCGAATCAGTTCGAACCGGCCGCCGAAGGCGCGCGCATGAGCCGCCGCTCCGTAGCCATCGTCAATACCTTTGAGGTCAATCTGCGCAGGTCCTGACAACAGAACCCGCGGCAACCCCTGACGTTCCGGTGCAGCGGGCCGAAAGAACTCGTCGTCGACAATCTGTCCGATGTTCACGACCTCGCTGGTGAAGCGTGTGCAGGTCTCGATCAGATTTTCACTCACCACCAGCTTGGGAATGGGCAGGTCGTAGATCGATTCGATGATCGGAACGAGTTCGCGGTAGTAGGAGATAGCGCCCTCGTAGCCCTGACACAGATGCAGCGCGCGCGGCCCAGCGATGCGAAAGGCGTGAGGAACAGTTGGGTAGAACGTGCCGATGGCGAAGTCCCAGGTCCCCTCGATCTGCGAGAAGTCGTCGACGTGCATCCATTCGGCCTGCGAGGAGCGCCAGGTGAGCGGCGCACCTTTGGTGGCGATCGTGACGTGATGACCGAGTGCCACCAATGCGTCAGCCTGAGCGAGGATGACCCGGACGCCTCCTGAGAGATCGGTGTCTTCGAGGAAGTAAAGAATCCTCAGTTGTCGCCCGAGGTTCATCTGACTTGAATGGAGAATGGAGAATGCAGAATGGAGAATTGAGGTGGGCGAGCTGCGCTCGCCGCTGTCTTCAGGCATTCAGGCATTCAACATTCAACATTCTCCATTCTCCATTCTCCATTCTCCATTCTCCATTCTCCATTCTCCATTCTCCATTCTTCCCTCACTTCCCCGTTCGTACGAAATCGATGAAGCCATGTTCTGGATCTGTTGCGATCAGCTTCACACGAAGTCTGTCTCCGACGTCGATCCCATCGCCGGCGTGCATCAGCTTGCCCTCGATTGCGGGATGGAACAGGCGCACCCATGTGCCCTTGACTCCTGCTCCTGTGACGATGGCGTCGAAGCGTTCTCCGATCCGGCCGCTCAGCATCTTTGCCGCGGCGGCCTTGCGGATGAGGCGCTCTACTTTGTCTGCCTGCGTCTCCTGGTTGGTGCAGTGATCAGCGATCTCGGCGAGTTCTTCATCGGTGTACGGCGAAGTCTTGCCGCCGATGGCGGCTTTGAGTAAACGCTGCGTGACCAGATCCGGATAACGTCGATTGGGTGCGGTTGAGTGTGTGTAATCCTTCACGGCCAGGCCGAAGTGTCCGCTCGATTCATGGTTCACATCGTTGAGCGCGTACTCACCCCGTCCCATCAGTTTGACCACGGCCAGTGACAGATCGGGAAAGCGGATCGGATCTTCCTTCCGCATGGCGCGCAGGAAGCCTTCCAGCGCGATGGAATCCGCCGAGGAGGGCAAGTCGTGTCCGTACTGTCGCGCCAGCTGGGCGATACGGTCCCATCGCTCCGGCGATTCAACGACCCGTCGGATCGTGGAGAACCCTTTGTCGCGCAGGAAGCGAGCGGTGACGCCATTCGCAGCGATCATCGAGTCTTCGATGAGCTGTTTGGCTCGGTCTTTTTCGGTGGCCTTCATGTCGACGATCTTTCCATCGACGAAGACCGGCCGTGCCTCGATGGTCTGTAGATCGAGTGCGCCATTCTCATGGCGTCTCTCGCGGAGTTGCTGAGCGACAGCATCCTGCAAACGCAGGCTCGCGGCCAGAGCCGGGTTCGCGGAGATTTTTGCGGGTGCAGGTCCCGTCTCTTCGAGCCAGGCTCCCACTTCCTCGTAAACGAGTTTTGCGTGATTCAGTACGGTTGCTCGAGTGACGGCCGACTCTTTCAGCTCGCCGTTCTCGTCGATCAGCATCTCCACGACGATGGCTACTCGTTCTTCTCCCTCATTCAGGGACGTGAGATCGGTGGAGAGCTTCTCGGGGAGCATTGGGAACACACGAACGGCGGTGTAGACCGAGGTGGTGTTCTTCCAGGCGTGAAGATCGATTGCCGAATCCTTGCGCACGAACACGTCGACGTCGGCGATTGCTACATAGTGACGGGTGGAACCGTTGGCGTCTTTCTCCGCGAATGTGAGCTGATCGAGATCGCGTGAATCGTCGTTGTCGATTGAGCACCAGAGCAGGGAACGCAGATCGCGCGGTGTGGCGCCGTCGTCGATAGGCGGCGAAGCGAGATGGGTTCGAAGCTCTTCGAGAACCTCGGGTGGGAACTCCGGTTCCAGTCCGCGGTCGAGCATGGCCTGGTGAGCTAATTCATCGAGATTCACGTCTGAAGAACGATTCATGAAGGTACTTTACACGCGGCTCGTTTGAATTTCTGAAGTTCCTCGGAATGGAGGGGTTCAGATTGGAGGCACAGGGAATCCTGCTCGTGAGGGCTGCCTTTGAGGGCCGGAGGCCCGGCATCGAAATAGCCCAGGCCGTGAGGCCTTGGGGTCTCGAATCGTAACGACGATGATTCCGAGCCCCGGAAGGGCGGCATCGCGACTTCCGTGTAAGCGCGTCTGTGCTGTGATGTTCAGCAGATCATTGCGCAGAGAATCTTCAGTACGGTGAGTCGCTGTTTCTAGAAACATGCTGAAGCCAATTCGTCGAGAACGATTCGCGAACCTGATGGTCGGATGACAGTGATACGGCAG
>JBKJUK010000277.1:0-9946 GCA_046590705.1 Thermoanaerobaculia bacterium | reverse complement strand
AGATCGGATCCGGCGTCTCGATTCCCTCGTTCACGAAGGCGACGTAGTTCTGCTGCCAGCAGTTCGCCTCGCCAAAGTACGGGAGGAGTTGAGTGATTCGCAGCCATTCTGCCGTGCTCTCCAGTCCCGCCGTGGCGCGGTAACTCGACCAGCGGTACTCCTCGGGGCTTGCAACCATTTTCGCGCGCACGGGGTTGAGAATCACGTAGCGTGCGAGACGGTGCATGTACTCCTCACTCTGCACATGCACCGCTTTGTAGCGCTCCCCGAAGAGATGCCCCACTCTCCCGTGTCGCCGGTTGTACCAGGCCGCGTAGGAACCGTTGAGCCATTTCATTCCGTCCGACAGATTCGCCTGCGACGTCTGGAGCAGGAGATGGAAGTGGTTAGTCATCAGGACGAACGCGCTGATGACGAATCCGTACCGGCGTGAGGCCAGACCGACGAGAGCGAGAAAATGCTCACGATCGATGTCATCGTCGAAGATCGGTTGCCTCTGGTTGCCGCGCGCAGTGATGTGATAGGTAGCTTCAGGTCGTTGAATTCGAAGTGCTCTTGCCATACTCCGAGGATCCCTCGGCGTGCACCAACCTCCGAGGATTCTACGAGAAGCAGGGACAAACCTCCTCAGATTGGAAACTGAAGGTACGAATCGGCCTGTTGGCGCTACAAAAGGTAGATTGGCGCCGCGCAGACTGCCTTGAAGTTAGACCCAGGTATTCCAGGATGAACGGCAACCCGCGAGCCGCAGGGTCGCAGCTTCACCAACCCGCGAGCCGCAGGGTCGCAGCTTCACCGCAAACGGGAGGCCGCATTGAAGGTACGACCCCAGTAGTTTAGTTGGTTGTGCGGTTCGAGGATTCTGTTGAAGGTACGACCCCGGTGTTGTGTTGTTCGCTGAGATCGGTCGGGACCAGAATTCGTTTGATTTCGAGATCGCGCATGATCATCTCCTCATGTACTAAGCATCCCCCCCTGCTACGTCCACGAGGACTGCTGTTACGGCGTCACCACCACTTTCATCACGCCATAGCGGCGCTCTCCGAAGAGTTTGTAGGCCTCGTTGATGTCGGCCAGTTTGAAGCGGTGCGTGAGTAACGGAAGAAGATCGAGCTTGCCGCGTCTCACCATCTCGATGAGCCGGCGCATCCGTTCCTTACCGCCCGGGCAGAGTGTAGTGACGATGCGGTGATCGCCGAGGCCGGCCGCGAACGCGTCGTACGGCATCTGGAGCTTACCGGAGTAGACACCGAGCGAGGAGAGCGTGCCTCCGGGCCTGAGGACGCGGAGCGCGGTCTCGAACGTCTTCTGCGTGCCGAGCGCTTCGATCGCCACGTCGACGCCGGTACCGCCGGTGAGGTGACGGATCTCCGCCGCGATGTCGGCCGTGCGGTAATCCAGGACGACGTCGATTCCCATCTTCTTCGCGAAAGCGATGCGGTCGTCGTCGCCGTCGATGCCGATGACGACTGCTGCGCCCATCATTTTGGCGCCGAGAGCCGCGCAGAGGCCGATGGGACCCTGCGCGAACACCGCCACAGCGTCACCGATCCGGACTCTACCCGACTCGGCGCCGCCGATACCGGTCGAGGCGATATCCGAGAGCAGGACGACCTGCTCGTCGGTAACATCATCGGGGATCCCTGCCAGGTTGGCCTGGGCGTTCGGAACGAGCAGGTATTCGGCCTGAGCGCCGTTGATCGTGTTGCCGAAACGCCAGCCTCCGATCGCCTCGTAGCCGGAACCGTGACCGCATTGCGACAGTTTTCCGGAAAGGCAGGCATTGCACTGGCCGCACGGAGTGATGGCGCCCACGAGCACGCGGTCGCCGATCTTGTATCCGGTCACGCCTGCACCGAGCTCCTCGACCACCCCCACCGGTTCGTGACCGATGATGAGGCCCGGCTTGACCGGGTATTCGCCGCGGACGATGTGGAGGTCGGTGCCGCAGATGGTGGTCATGCTGACTCGAATGACCGCCTCACCCGGCCCGGCATGCGGCTTAGGGACGTCCTCGACACGAATGTCGTTGACTCCGTAGAAGACGGTCGCGCGCATCGTGCCGGTTTGTTTGACGGGCAGTAGCTTTTCCTGAACAGCGAAGCTCGTTGTCATTGCCTGGCTCCTTTTTGAATGACTCATGATTGGCCATAGCGATCGCGCGTGGTGTCATCGCTGCTACGCCAGCATGTGCGCTACGTCACGCGAATTCCGTCGCCTCGCCCGACAGCGTGGCGAATTCGAGAGTTCCGATCAGAACCACGTTCACTTCGAGCCCGGAACAAAGCGAATGCCGAATCCACTGGTCCGTCCACCTCGTTCCAGGACGCTTCGGGTTTCTGCCGAGCGGCAGTCCGGTCTGCGATGGGGGGAGCTACGTCCAATCAGGGAGGAACACTGAGCGTTGTGTCCGTGATCACCCGTCCGTGTACCGCGCCCCACCCCGCGGGGTGGGGCCAGATGCAGCATTTGGAGCGATCTTGTGAGCAGAGCAAAGGAGAACTTCATGCGGACCCCGTACAACCTCGACGTTCAGAACCACTGCACTACCTGCACGCACCGTCGTGTGGGCGCCTTCTGCAACATGGCGCCGGATACGCTGACTACGCTCGATACTCTGAAGTTCACGAGCTTCTATCCCAAGGGCTCGTTGCTTTTCGTGGAGGGAGAGCAGCCGCGAGGGGTCTTCATTCTTTGCAGCGGGAGGGCAAAATTAACGACCTCTTCGTCGGAAGGAAAAATGCTGATTGTCGAGATTGTCGAGCCAGGTGGAATTCTCGGCGTCAGCGCCACCGTCCTTGGCACCACCTACGAAGTGTCGGCAGAGACCATCGAACCGGCACAGGTGAACTTCATCAAGCGCGAAGATTTCCTTCGTTTTCTGGAGATGAGCTCTGAGGCCTGTATGCACACGGCACAACAGCTCAGCGAAAAGTACCAGTCGGCGCAGCGCGAGATTCGTTCCCTCGGCCTGTCCCAAACCACGTCCGAGAAGCTGGCGAAGCTGCTTCTGGACTGGTGCGAGCGCGGTGACGAGACATCAAAAGGCGTGCGTCTGAACGTACTGCTCACCCACGAGGAGATCTCGCAAATGATCGGCTCCACGCGTGAGACGGTAACGCGCCTCCTGAGCGACTTCCGCCGGAGGAAAATCATCGAGGTGAAGGGATCAACATTCGTTGTGCCGAAAACCAGTGAGCTCCGCGCGATGGTCAGTTTCTAGACACGGACGTGCACGGGCGATCATTGGCCTCTCGGCCCTATCGATCTGTGTGAGGTGGGGGGATGAATTTCGATTTTCTGGCCTCCTGAAGGAGACGCCAGCAGTCGGTCCACGGTGTGTCATCTTCTCAGCAGGGAAGTGAGAGCCCCGTGATGAGAGGCGAAATCGGCGAGGGCGATTCATGACGCTACTAGCAGACTCGACCAGACTGCGTCGGTGCGCTGTTGTTGATCGGCCGTTTGGAAGGCGGCGAGCGTAGTGGGAACGTTGACCGTGAGGCCACACGTTAGTGCCACGTTAGCGTTTGCCACGTTAGGGTCGGGGGTCCCCCACGTTAGGCACGTTAGGGTCGGAGCTTCACCTGGGGCCACGTTAGGGTCGGAGCTTCACCTGGCGCCACGTTAGGGTCGGAGCTTCACCTGCCATCCACGTTAGCTCACTAGGGGTCCCCTACGTAGTGCCACGTTAGGGTCGAAGCTTCGTGGAACTACCCCGGTTCGGTAGACAGCAACTCCAGTCTTGAAGCTGCGACCCCTTGTGCCCCCCTTGTGCCCCTTTGTGCCGGTCTTGAAGCTGCGACCCCGTTGTGCCGTGCCGGTCTTGAAGCTGCGACCCCGTTGTGCCAAGCACGAGCGGCTCCGCTACGACAACTCCGATAGCGACGACTACATACACACTCACTGCGGCAGTGAGTGGCAGCGAAGTGACGGCCGAAACTACAGTAAAGGTGCTGGGTGGGGTATCACGGAGGCGATCCGGGCGGCGCTGAGAGTTCCTTTGCAAAACATCCCCTGTTCTATGACCGAACCGATCTGAGCGTCGCGGTCGTGTCAGGAATTGATCACAGCAATCGTGGCAGAAGCGCTCGTCGCATCTTCATCTCCTCTGGTTGATCGTTGTCGTTGATGTGAAGCCACTTCGTTGCTTGGACGGGTCTCTGTGAATGGAGCCGGCGCTGCTCGTGATGGATCCGGAATGGTAGGTATTGTGCACCGCAGTGAGCAGGCAGCGGACACTGCGGGAGGCTTTCCATGGCTCGTTATCAATTGCGGCAGCGTTTACTCACCTTCACCGACGATTTCGACATCGAAGACGCGGGCGGGAGTCGAGCATTCAAAGTGAGCGGTAAACTGCTTACGATCCGCGACACGTTCGTCCTCGAGGATGCAACTGGTAACGAAGCCGCCACGATCCGGGAAAAGCTGCTGAAGGTTCGAGACACCATGATCATCTCGCGAGGCGGCGCAACGCTGGCCACAGTGAAGAAGGCCTTGATCTCTCCATTCCGGGATAAGTTCTCCATCGACATGGAGACAGGCCAGAGTCTGACCGCCACGGGCAGCATCCTCGATCACGAGTATGTGATCCGGAGAGGCAGCGACGAAATCGCCTCGATCTCCAAAAAATGGTTCTCGATCCGGGACTCTTACGGGGTCGACATCCTAGACGGAGAAGACCACGCCTTGATCCTCGCGGTGGCCGTAGCGATCGACGAGATGAGCCACGACGGCGAATGACGGGTCTGCGCTCCGCGAAAAGTTTGTGTCGACAGTGCAGGGCGTGCGTGGAACATTTATCATGCCGCCAATGACCAACCCCGATCTGCGTCTCTCCGCTGACGAATTCGGCCTCCTGCTCGAGGAGACGATTCTCGATCTGCCTGCGCCTTTCGGTCAACTCATCGAGAACGTCGTGATCACAGTCGAGGACGAGCCGGGCCAGGAAGATTCAGCTCTGCGAGGGGAGGGGGGCGAACTGCTCGGGATTTTTCGCGGCGTTCCACTCACGCGGAAGTCTCACGATGCGCTCCCGTCGCTTCCGAACCAGATCGCTATCTTCCGCGGTCCGATCCTGCGAACCACCCGCACTCGCGCGGAGACGTCAGCGCAGATCCGCGACACCATCGTGCACGAACTCGGTCACTACTTCGGCCTCGACGACGAGGAGATGCCTTATTGAGCCAGTAGCCAGTAGCCAGTAGCCAGTTAGCTGGTAGTCAGTAGCCAGTCTGGTCAGTGGGACTCGTTGAGCAGGAGCAGGATCTCCAGGGCTCGGAGGTCGCGTTCTGCGTTGCTGGTGAATACGAACGCCTGCGCTTCTTCGCTTCGGCCGATCGCCTGCAGCCTTGTCAGATCTTTCCGGCTCACTCCCTCGCTGCGAGCGAAATTTCGCCAGTACGCGGGCACGTCTGCATCAAGTTCGTCGTCCGACAGCATAGCCTCACCAGCGAGGTTGTAATGCTCGCATCCGAACTGCTCTCCACAAGACGGGCAGGGCTTCGGATCACTCAGATCGAGCAGTTCTTCGTCGGTTAGACGCCTGAGAACGTTGTTTTTCGCGTCGCGCACGTAGTGGATTCCGCTGGCGCTGCTGGAGAGAATCCGCAGCCGCTGGAACGGCAGGTTCTCCGCGGGAGCTAAAGCCGCGGTTGCTTCGAAAGAAAGACGAATGCTCGGCTCTAGATCAGACATGACACCTCCACAACATTTTCGCCTTAGGCCGCTGCGCGCACCCTTCTCGCTCTTCACGGAACGCCCGAAAGAGGCGAACGCAATTCACCCCTGGGATCGGCCTGCCGTGAAGGAAAGCTATCCTATATCACGTCCGCGCTTCAGGCGCGTCGTGAGGTCCCCGACCTGATGAGTCTGAGGATGAATAGAAGAACGATCGCGCCGATGAATGCGACGAAAATCGTGCCGGCGAGTCCTCCGAATGGAGTAGAAACGCCGAGCTGGCTGAAGATCCAACCGCCTACAAATGCCCCGACGATCCCTATGATGATGTCGCCTACGATGCCGTATCCGGTACCGCCCATAACCATCGATGCAAGTACGCCGGCGATCAAGCCGACGATGATCCAGGTGAGAAATGTCATGCTGCCTCCCGCGCTTTGACCCGACGGCATTCTGCCGGCAGAGTTGATGCGCAGCGAAATGATAGTCCGGCTGCGAGATCCATCCTCAATTGTTTTTGACCCTCGCCAAGTGAATCGTTGCTACGGCGTCCATTTCCTGCTCCACTCTCTGCATGCTCTTTTTTCAGAAACGCTTTCTGGACGGGCTGGTGTCGGGGGCCGTGACGGTCACGTTCCGCCGGTGGACCACGGCCAAGGTGCGGGCAGGCGGGCGCTACCGGGCTCATCCCATCGGGGTCATGGTCGTCGACGCCATCGAGCGCGTACCCTTCAGCGCGGTCACTCCAGCCGAGGCCCGTATGGCGGGTTTCAGGTCTCTGAGGGAGCTTCGTGAATATCTGTTGCAGGGCTCGGACGAACCTCTGAAACCGGCCTCGCTGCTTTTCAAGGTCACCATGCATCATGGCGGGGACGGAGACTTTGTTCCAGGAGCGCTGGACGCGAGTCTCGATGCTGACGAAGCGCACGAAATCGAGGCCACTCTGGCTCTGCTGGATGAGAAAGCGACGGAGCGGTGGACCGCGGATACATTGAAACTGATCGAACTCCATCCGCGTGTCGCGGCGTCACGACTTGCGAAAGAGGCCGGCCGCCCGACGCCGGAGTTCAAGGCTGACGTGGTGAAGCTCAAAAAGCTCGGGCTGACGCAGAGCTTCGAGGTCGGTTATCAGATTTCTCCGAAGGGTGAAACGTTTCTCAGAAGTCGCCGGAAGCGCCGTCCCCGCTCGTCTGTGTAAAATCGCCGAGCTGAACGCGAGATATTCATCCATGGGGAGCGAACAATGAAAGTCACGGTCTTTGGCGCATCAGGCCGAACAGGTTCTCTGGTCCTCGAGTCAGCTCGAAAGCAGGGATGGGAAACCACCGCATTCGTCAGAGATGCTTCCCGCATCGGCCCGAACCGGGCCACAGACGTAGTCTGCGGAGATGCTCGTTCAACTGCAGCGGTTAGTCAGGCCATTGCAGGGCGTGACGCTGTCATCTGTTGTCTCGGGATGCAGGACATCACCATCCCGGCCACTGATTTTTCGGACAGCGTGACCACGATCGTCGAAGCCATGAAATCAGCGAGAGTGAGCAGGATCGTATCAATCGCCGCAGGTGGAGCTCT
The DNA here is from genome assembly GCA_046590705.1 of Thermoanaerobaculia bacterium. GTDB lineage: Bacteria > Acidobacteriota > Thermoanaerobaculia > Gp7-AA8 > Gp7-AA8 > JBKJUK01. The sequence goes on along the minus strand of JBKJUK010000277.1, from coordinate 2,698 downwards.
CGATGATCCGAAGGGTGGCTACCGAAGCAAGGGTGTGCCAGCCGAGTACTCAAACGTCGCTGCCGAGCATGTGCGGAACTACGAGACTCTGCGCGACTCCGGACTGGACTGGACGCTGATGTGTCCACTCACTCTCGTGGATGATATTCCAGCAGGACATTCGCGATCGCTCTACGACGATTTACCTCCGGGCAGTGACGAGACTGGCTATCAGGATCTCGCCGACGAGATGGTTCGCCTCGTCGTTGATAAAGGGTCGTTCGCCAGGAGAGTCGGTATCGTGAGTATTCGGTAATTTGAGCGGAGCCTCAAATCCCGCAAAATTGAAGCGTTGTTGCGCAACTCTGTCTGCCGGAATCGGCGCGGGGTGGGAGTTCAACGACCACGCCCTTCCGACCCTCGCGTTCACAGGTCGATCGCGGGGTCGCGGGGTCGAACCTTCAGAGCACAGGTCGATCGCGGGGTCGATCGTGGGGTCGGACCTTCAGAGCGACCTCATGGCCCTTTGATGAGCTGTCAGGGAGGACCCGGATCTGGTATCGCTCCGACCCGACGACCGAGACTCGGCCGGGCTGAAGCTCCGACCCCATGACCGCGGGATCGCACGATCCTTCGCTCGATACCGGGCGAAAATCGATCGCGGGGTCGGACCTTCAGGGCGACCTCATGGCCTTTTGATGAGCTGTCAGGGAGGACCCGGATCTGGTATCGCTCCGACCCGACGACCGAGAGTCGGCCGGGCCGAAGCTGCGACCCCATGACCGGAGCTTCAGCCCCATGGCGGCGCGGGATCGCACGATCCTTCGCTCGATACCGGGCGAAAACACCGGTACCCGGACTGAAGCTCCGACCCCGTGACCGCCGTGACGACTGAAGCTCCGACCCCGTGACCGCCGGGCGACCCCGTGACCGCCGGGCTGCCGTGGTGACCGCCGCGCGCTAACCGTGCTAACTGCGTGATCGTGACCGGTGGCTTGCGGTCGACCCCACGTAGGGTAGGGGGCCGTAGGGTAGTAGGGATCTAGGTAGGGGTCTATGGTAGGTATGGGTAGGGGTCGGAGCTTCACCGACTGACAGCGCGGTCGTGCGTCGATCGTTACGCAATCAACACCTCATGGCAGCGTCGAGCCTGCGGTCAGAGGTTCTATCGGACTCCGGGGTCGGAGCTTGAACGTCGGTATCGGGGTCGGAGCTTGAACTGAGAAGTCAACGCAATTACGGGGTCGGAGCTTCATCGTTGCGGTACACCCAACGCGGTCGCGATGCGTTCGCGTGTTCGGAGTGAACGACCACGAACTCATGGTCGTGTTAACGTTTCATGGTGAGTCATTCGCAGATGCAGATGCTCAGACGCTTCGCGGCAGCCGCCGTCGTTGCGTTTGCAGTCGTCGGCAGTTTCGAGCCTTTCTTCCTGGACCTTCTTTTCAGCCGGGCATCACGCGCACGGAATGAAAGCCTGATGACCCGGATTCCGGACCGTGCTGCTACCGGATATCCCGACTTTCTTCGTGAGGTTTCGCGCCGCACCGGGCGCGGTGCGAAGGTCGCCGTGGTTTTTCCCGGGAAACGATGGCACGGGGGATACTCCTACGGGTATTTCCGCGCCGCCTATTTTCTAGCCGGCCGCGAAGTGCTACCACTCGTGAACAGGAATGATCAATTCCTCACCGCGAACTTCGCGCAAGCCGACTACATCGCGTCCTGGCAGAACTCAGCACGCGTGGGAGGCTTCGATGTGGTCTGGAGTGGCCATGATGGGGTTTTGCTGAGGCGGGCCAAGTGATTGCGCTGGCACTTCTGGTCGCGCTCGTCCTCGGTCTTCCATTGGCCGTGCTCCTGCATCGCGGTACTGGTTCACCAACCATCCTCGGGGCAGCGTTTCTGCTCGGCAACGCACTACTTGCACTGCTCCTCTTCTTTTTCTCTCTTCTCGGAATTACATGGTCGCTTCCACTTCTGATTGCCGTCGCTTCCGCGATCTCCGCTGCAGCGTTTTTTCAGCTCTCGCGTGGAGAAAATACCGCGCAGCTCACGGACCACGGTCCCGCGATCGCGCGGACAAAGTCTGGGGCCGTGGTCGACGCGCTCACGGTCTCGCTCGTGGCCGGCCATGCCGTTCTGGCCACGCTGGCACCCCTCTGGGAGTGGGATTTCTGGGCGATCTGGGGTCTCAAAGCCCGCCTGTTTGCGCTCAGCGGCGGAGTGGACTGGTCGTTCCTTCGCGCTCCATGGAATGAATCGCACCCTGACTATCCGCTGCTGTTGCCGCTCAGTCTCGATTACCTGACTCTTTTCAAGGGAAGCTGGGACGATCAGCGCGTCGGAATACTTTTCACGGCAGTGGGTGCCGCCGGACTGTTGATGCTCCACGACCGGTTCATCAGTGCGACCAGGTCTCACCTCGCTGCGGCAGTCGGTACGCTCGCCATCAGTTCTGTTCTGCTATCGACTCCGATCGGTCTGGGCGAGCCTCTGCTCATCGTCTACAGCGGCATCGGTATTCTCCTGCTGAGCACCGCGTTGCGCACAGATTCGCCGTTTGAGATTCGCGTCGCCGCGGTCTACCTCGGTCTGGGCGCCCTTGTGAAGAACGAAGGAGTGGCCTTTATCGTGGCCGCACTGGTCTCGCTCGCAATCATGCGACGGTGGCGATCGGTTCTGCATCTCTGGCCGGCGCTTTTGCTGGCCCTCACCTGGG
>JBKJUK010000014.1:0-9377 GCA_046590705.1 Thermoanaerobaculia bacterium | reverse complement strand
CTCTGTTGAAACGAACGAGCCTCTCGATGGCCACGGTCAGCGACCATACCGACATGAGAAAAAGCAGAATCACGACGCCCTTGGCGAGGAACCCCATCTCGTTCCAGATGCCCATGACTGTAAATGTATTTTCCATCCCTTCCATTCGAGAAATCTCCTCTTCTCAGGGCTCGACTCGAGCCTGAAGTTCACATTCAGATTGAAGAATCACCTGGACTGGCTTGCCGTCCTGGATCTGCGGCTTGAATTCATCGGCTTCGAAGCAAGAAGACGGCCACGTCAACGGATAAAATCCAGACGGCGGGCTGGTGATCTTGACGGGCAGGTGCGGGCATGTTAGCGTTCGCGCTCTTCGGGCCGTGGCTACGAGCGACGACCGAAACCTTTGGGGCCGTAGCTCAGCTGGGAGAGCGCCTGAATGGCATTCAGGAGGTCAGGGGTTCGATCCCCCTCGGCTCCACCAAATCGATTCTGAACCACCCACCCACTCGCGAGGGTGTTTTGCTCTCTGCGCACCACCGACTCTCGAGCGGTCGCACGTCAGTCGCTGACGCGATGATCGGTGGTCAGGTCCCGGCATCGGGTTTGCTCGTCAGAAACGGAGGAGACCAGAATGCCCGACAAGAAGAGAGAACTCATTGAACCTCATGCTGGTGACAAGCGCTACATCCGTCGCGACGACGCGGGTAGGATCATCGAGTCGGACGACGTCAGTCGATCGCTCTCGCAGGATCAGAAAAAAAAGGCCAGGAACGTGACCAGTTCCGGGCAGGGCGATAAAGGCGATAGCGCTCCAGCGAAGAAGAAATAGGCGACGGCCATTCACCCCGGAGCACGGGGTGACCTTCGCGGACGCACTTCACCTGTTGGCGGGGCAATACCGCTTACGAGGAGCAGAGATCCCTGACGCTTCATGGAAGTACGTGAGAGTTTGCCGCGACGGGAACGAGGCGTCGCTTCAGGGCAGGGCCGATCGATGTGAACTCGCCAGAAGGTCGTGAACTGCAATTTGAGACATGGAAAAGAGATGGCCGTAGCAACGGTCGAACTCAGCGGATCAGAAGCCCTTCTTCTTCCGGGCTCAAGCCGAGGAGTTTGAAGAGGGTTTCGGGATTTTCGGAGACGATTCGAGCTCCCATTTCGTCCCTGAGATAACGAAACGTTGCCGCGTCGAACGGACGATCATCCTCTCCACCGACGATTTCCATGCCGCTCGCTGTTTTGCGGCAGCGGAGATGAATGAGAGTCGTTTCTCCGTACTCGGAGGGAATGGTGACGCGGCCTAGTTCGATCATCGGATTTTCTGGATCACCTCAGGGCTCGTAGCGGCCAGGTGGAACTCCTTCGCCTTCGGTAACGCTCAGTTGCGCGAAGATTCTGATGAGTCTTCTTCCCTCGCTGTCGGCGTTCTCATACGTTCTGCACAGCAGATGCAGTTGCTCCTGCTCCTCGTCGGATGAAACTGTGAAACCGTCCTCCGGCTGTTCACGACTCGTGGTCCAGGTCCGGCGCCAGCGCATCTTGTCCAGCCTGAAGCTTATGAACGCAGCCTGGCGAGCGATGCGATTGACGGGAAGCGCGCCGCCGCCACCATCGCGTCGGCCCTGCGAGAGAACGCCGCCGCGAAAGATCGGCATTTCGTCGAGGTCTTCTGGCACGACACCGCGCGCGTTCGCTTTCTGTTCCTCGAGCGCACGGATGATGTGGCTGCTGATCATCTGGTGAAGCGCTCGCGCCCCTTCCGGACTTGACCCGATGAATTCCAGCCCGGAGTGATAGATGGTGAGTCCATCGGAGCCGGAGGAGAATCGCTCGAGTTTGGAGCGCACGACTTTCGACTGTATCTCGATGTTTTCGTCATTCCAGCGGAAGGAGAGTCGCGCCATATTTCCAGTTGCCAACTGGACGTTATGCTCGACCCGTGCACCGATGACGCTGATATCGGAGAGCACGACGCTGAGGGAACCGAGTCGAGCCACGATGGGGCGCGAGAGTCGTATCCGCTCGTATCGGCGTCCTCTTCTGCCGGCAACGTCAGGGGCGGGCGCGGGAGGAACTGGCGGGGTCTGGTCGAGTTTTGGCGAGAGCATTTATCGGAAGCCTGCGGGCATTCTGCAGGCTCGACGTCAAGGGTTCGTCAAAGATTCGCACTCATTTCGGACTGTGGCAAAAGCGTAACGGGTCGCTTCGTTTCGTTCTATCGCAGCTTGGCGCGCGGCGGCTGCAGGTTGTAATAGAACATGGCCGTAACGCGCTCGGTGGAATTCGGAAAGTCTCTCGGCAGCGGTGCCAGAGCAGAGGAGATCTCGATGGCCTTTCGTGCCGCGAAGTCAAAGGGCGGAACGCCTGACGAATCGAGGACTGTGATGTCAGTGATCTCGCCGCTTCGTTGGATTGTGAAACGGATGGTCACGACGCCCTTGACTCCCATACGGATGATCGCGGGCATGTTGGCGTACCAGTTCACTCGAATCTTTCGCACCATTGAATCCGCGTAATCGCCCCACTCGAACCAGTCGCTCTCGAAAGAGATCGGGCCGGCGTCGGCGAATCCTTTCTCTCCGCCGCTTTCCCCAACTCCTGCAGAGTTTCCGAGTGAGGCGACTTTGCTGACGTTGCTTACGGCAGCGCGCCAGTCGATTGGAGCTGAAGGTGCCGCCGCCACGGACGAAGGTCCATTCGCTGAACGCTCGTTCGAAGACGAGCTTTGACTGGCAGACTGGGACGGCATCGCTGCTTGTGTGGCAGGAGTTCGGGGTGAAGGTTGCTGAACCGGCGAGGATTCCTGCCTTCCGTCAGGTGATCCGGGAGGCGTGTAGATACCGCCCTCGCCCGGCCGGTCGGTACGCGGTCCATCAGACGGGCGCGGTGAACTCGCTTTACGGTCGAGATTCGAGAGTGGTGCGGGACGGCTGGTGTCACGTTTGGCCGCCGGGCCGGGCGCCTCGATGAACTGATCGAGTCTGGGGGAGGAAACGAGTTCAACGTACCTCAGCGGAAGTTTGTCCTCGACAGGCGCGCGACGCGCAGCAATGAGGATGGCGACGACCAGTACTGAATGAAAGACGATCGAAATGAAGACACCGATCCCCGTTCCTTTTCTATCTGGTTCCTGTTCTGAATATTGGAAGGAGCTTTCCACTCTGGGTCCGACCTGTTAAAGCCTCGACGCCGTTCATTTCTTCCACGAGAACGAAGCACCGCGCCAGACGGCGCATCAGAGGGTAGCCTTCGGTCAGCGCGATTCGCGCAGCAACCGAAGCAGGGACAGCGTGTGCGAGGTGCGTACGGGCGGGGAAGCCAGACGGGCAAGCGACCCGGGCTGAATCACCGACGACGGGCACCTGCGACGAGTGCCCGCTCAGCCCTGGCGTCGTACGCTGCGATGCTACACTGAGACTACCTGCTGAGGACGATGACCACGCCACCACTGATCGCACCTAGTTCGCCGACCATTGATCTGGCGAAGCCCTTCACCTTCGTATTCGAGGATCGCAAGTGGCTCGAGAAGGTTCTCGTGGGAGGTCTGTTCTACGCGGCGGCCTTTCTGCTTGTCGGGATCTTCTTCATCGCCGGCTATCTTGCCAGGCTGGCTCGGAATGTAGTGGCGGGCGAGAGCGCTCCACTTCCCGAATGGAATCGACTGGGTGAGATGTTCAGCGAAGGGCTCAAAATCGTTCTTGTAGCAGTGCTCATTTTCCTCCCGCTGATCTGCTTCGGAGTACTCTTCGCCCTCGCCTCGGCACTCATGGACTCGGGGGGCCAGGCGCAGAACTTTGCCGGTTGTGGCATCACCTGCGTGGTGCTCATGTTCGTGCCTTTCGTTCTGCTGGTCACCTTCTTCGCGCCTGCAGCCATTCTCAATGTAATGATCAGCGGGGAGATCGGCGATGCCTTCAAGCTCTCACTGCTGCAACGCCAGGTGCGTCACAACATCGGCAACTACCTGCTGGCATTCCTGATCTATTTCGTTGGCGGATTCCTTTCGCAGTTCGGTATATTCATTTTCTGCGTCGGCATCGTTTTCACCAGCTTCTGGGCCCTGCTGATTTCCACCTACGCATTCGCTGACGCCTACCGCCTTGCGCCCAGTCGCTGATCGCCCGGCGGTTGCAGCCGCGCGCATTTTCGCCCTCGCGCTGCTACTCGCCGCTGTTCTCCTGATCGGTTCAATCATCGCCACGACTCTTCTGATCGCAGGCGGGGCAGGAAACACCCTCGAGGCGCCATTCCGGCTGCTCTGCCATGGAATCGACGGCAGAAGCTTTTCTCTCGCTGGACAGACCATGCCCGTTTGCGCCCGGTGCCTGGGGGTCTACGCTGGGATAGGTCTGGCTGGACTGCTGGCTTTCTCGCCGGCGTGGTTTCTATCCTCTCTCCGCCGACGACTGTCGTGGCCGGTCCTTCTCGGCCTCACCTTGCCACTGGTGCTCGATGGTTTCAGTCAGGCTATCGGTATTCGGGAGAGCGGCAACCTTCTGAGATTCGTGACCGGAATCTTGTCGGCGGGATCTCTTTCTGCACGTGCAATTTGTGAAACCACGTTGACGCGCGCCGAAGTGGAAACGCGTCCGTGACCGGAGCGTCACAATCCTTGACGCCGTCTTTACGAATACGCTACGCTTCAGCCGTCCCGTCCTGAATCAAAAATCTTCTGTACTCATCATGATGGGATGGGATCGCTGTCGTCGCTGGCGACACAGCAATGGGGTGCAATGGCTTTTCAAGGCTCACTGAAAGAGCTTCCGCTACCAGATATCATCCAACTGGTCAGCGTCTCTGCGAAGACGGGTAAGTTCACTCTCGTTCGCGATGAGGAGCAGGGTCTCATCTTTCTAAAAAACGGTCAGATGGTTCACGCGGAAGTAGGAGAGCTTCTCGGAGAAGAGGCGATCTACGCGCTGGCAATCTGGAACCATGGTGAATTCAAGTTCTCCCCGGCGGATGAGCCCAACCGCCAGACCATCACCAAGTCCAACACAAATCTGCTCATGGAAGCCGCCCGACGGCTCGACGAGTGGAGAGTGCTGTCGAAGCGGATCCCCTCGGTTGACCACGTGCCTTGTCTGTTACCTCGTGAGCAGCGTCATGAGCAGGTTACGTTGAATCCACAGGAGTGGCTGCTCATCACAAAAATTGACGGTCTGCGGTCCATTGCCGATATCGGGAAAACTCTCGGTATCTCTTCCTTCGACGTGGCGAAAGTTCTCTACGGTCTGGTCACTGCCGAGCTGGTGGGACTAAAAAAAAAAGCTGACAACGCCGGAAGCCCCGCTTCCGATGAATTGAATCAGCTGGCAGATCGAGTCAGGGCCGTCGCGGAACAGCACCTCGGTTCCGGTCACAAGTCGATCGAACGTCATCACCGCGCTGCGCTCGACGCCATATCGAACGGTGATGGATTCTCAGCGATCCGTCAGATGATCGGCGAGATGGAAAAAACCGCGGCGCTTCTGCGCGGTGTCGCCGTGACCGAGCAGATGCGCGCTGACCTCAACGGGGTGGCCAAAGTCGCGTCCTGATCGCTCCGGTCAAAGTCGCCCGCCTGATCGCGCGCGACTTTCGCATAGCATCAGCGTATGACTGTCCATTTCGATGTGGAACCCTCGCCAATTGGCAGGATCGTAGTGTGGCGCGGCTCGACCTCCATCAACTCGCTCTTTTACACGACCAAAGACTTCACTGGCCTTCTGACGAATGAGAACGTCGAGCTGATTCGGAAAGTGATCCGGGAAAGATTCGGAATCGACGCCAGTTTCCGCACTTCGCATCAGGTTCATGGCTCGACCGTTCTCGAAGTCCATAGAGGAGCCCCGACCTGGCTGGAAGCGGAAGCTTCCGATGCCCTCTGGACCCGGTCCAGCAACGTAGCGCTCGGAACCAAAGTAGCGGACTGCCTTCCTGTCACACTCGTCGATCCCGATCACGAGATCCTCGGCAGCGCGCACTCGGGGTGGAGGGGAGGTGTGCTGCAGATTACGCATCGACTCCTCGAGGCCATGGCCGTCTCGGCCTTCAGCGCGAAGACAGCGACGGCGTTTCTCGGGCCGTCCATCCGGGCCTGCTGCTTCGAGGTCGGCCCGGAAGTCGTCAAACAGTTTCAGGAATCGTACGGCCAGGTCGATGAATTCGTAGACAAGTCGAGGGCCAAAGCCCACTTCGATCTTCCAGGCCTCACGCGCAAGCTGCTGCTGGCTCGCGGTATCCCTTCAGAATCGATCGTCGACAGCGGGCTCTGCACGCGCTGTGACGGATCCATATTCCACTCTTACCGGCGTGACTCGAGCCGAGCGGGCAGGAACTTTGCCATTGTGGCTCAACAATGACTGAACCGATGATGCCGCCTCCTGAAACTCCGGTACCCCCTGCGCCGTTCAAATGGAATCGTCGACGGGTGGTCCAGATCGTCTCGATCTCTCTGCTCACCATTGCGGTGCTGGCAATTCTGGTCTCGGGCTACGTCTATTATCAGGCCGTAAAAACGTTCGAAGTGCGTCGTGTGTCACTGCCGACCAGCATCTATACAGACATTTTCCGGCTGAACGCGGGAACCGTAGTCGACGGCGGAGCACTGCGCGACAAGCTGCAGAGGCTCGGCTTTCGCGAGACTTCGCAATTGACTCAGCCTGGCGACGCCACGTACGGCAAGGGTACGATCGACCTCTTTCTGCGTCCTTTCAGCCATCCTTCAGGGGATCGTCAGGCTCAAAAAGTGCGGCTGACACTCGGGGCCAGTGTCATCGACAACGTGACTACCCCCGAGGGTGCCGCGCTCACCGACGCTGCTCTCGAGCCTGAATTGTTGACCTCACTCCTCGGCGACCAACTCGAGAACCGACGTCCCGTGACACTCAGTCAGGTCCCGCAACATCTCGTCGACTCTGTGGTGGTGACAGAAGATCTTCGCTTCTTTCAGCATCCGGGCGTCGACCCCATCGGAGTCACTCGAGCAGCGTTTCGCAACGTGAAAGCAAAAGGCGTCTCTGAAGGCGGTTCGACTCTCACGCAGCAGCTGGTGAAGAACTACTATCTGACCAACGAGCGAACGATGCGGAGGAAGATCGTCGAGGCCTTCATGTCGCTGATCCTCGACGCCAGATACTCGAAGAAGGAAATCCTCGAAGCCTACCTGAACGACATTTATCTGGGCCGCAACCGCTCGATATCAATTCTCGGCGTTGGTGAAGCAACGAGGTTTTATTTCGGCAAACCCATCAACGAGATCACGGTTTCCGAGGCGGCCATCATCGCCGGGATGGTCCGCAGCCCGAACAACAACTCTCCCTTCGCCCATCCGGCACGTTCGCTGGAGCGACGCAACACGGTTCTGGGACTTCTGCTGAAAAACAAGAAAATCGATCAGGCCACATATCAAAAGGCCATGGCCGAGAAGCTGCCGACGAAACCTTTCCGGGAGCGTGCAGGGCTCAGTTCGATCCCCTTCTATGTCGACCGGGTACTGCAGGAGTTGAAACTCGACTACGGCATCGACGATGTGCAGGGTCGCGGCCTGTCGATCTATACGGCCATCGATCTGGACTGGCAGGATCAGGCTGCCAAGACGCTGGAAAGCGGGCTGCGAGGTCTGGAGAAGAGCAACCGCGATCTGCGCCGGGCGAAGAATCCTCTCGAGGGCGTGATGATGGCGGTCGATGTACCGACCGGTGAAATCCGCGCACTGGTCGGTGGTCGCAACTACGACCGCAGCCAGTTCAATCGAGCACTCAACGCCAAGCGTCAGGTAGGTTCGCTCTTCAAACCGTTCGTCTTTCTCGCTGCCTTCGAGCCCTCACTTTCGAATCAGAACATCACCCCTGCAACGCTGGTCAACGACAATCGCTTCGTACTCGAGCGGCGGTACAGCAAAGACTGGTCACCGCGTAATTACGGCGACCACTACAACGGTGTCGTGACTGTCCGCCGCGCGCTCGAGCAATCGATGAATGTGGCCTCGGTTCGCATCGGGTTGTCGACAGGTGTCGATGCTGCCATCAAGGCCGCACACGTGCTCGGCGTTCAGCAGGAACTCGAGGATGTGCCTTCTCTCATTCTCGGATCGGTCGAGATTCCTCCGATCGAGATGGCCGAAGCCTATTCGACTCTGGCCAGAATGGGCGCGCGCGCGCCTCTGCGAACGATCAGATACGTGACCAATGAAGGCGGAAAAGTCGTCGCCAGTGGCGATGAAGTGAAGGCTGTTCAGGTCTTCCCGGCGCGTGATGTTTTCCTCACGGTCCACATCATGGAAGGTGTAGTGAATCGAGGAACCGCAGCAGTGGCGCGATCTCTGGGTGTCAAAGGTCCTGTCGCCGGAAAGACGGGAACCACAAACGACAAGCGGGACGCCTGGTTCATCGGCTTCACGCCACAGACGCTGGCGCTGACCTGGATCGGCTTCGACGACAACTCGCCGGTGGGCGTGTCAGGAGCGGAAGGTGCCGTACCGATCTGGTCGCGTTACATGCGCGAGATCCAGAAGGGTCAACCGCTGCAGGATTTTCCAGCTCCTTCGGGAATCATCTTCACGCAGGTGGATGCAAACAGCGGTGGACTGGCCACCCCGCAATGTCCCCCTGCGATGGTGGTGAATGAAGCGTTCAAGCAGGGGACCCAGCCAATGGGCCTCTGCCCGCTCCACTCTCCAGGTCTGCAGCCCCTGTATCCCATGCCCGGAACAGATCCAATGGCCACCACCACTGACTTAGACCCGACAATTCTCGCACCGGGACAGACGGCGACGCTGAGTCCTACCGAGCCCGCTCCAGTGCAACAGCAGCCCGTTACGACCACTTCGGGGGAGCCATTGCTGGGTGGCGGAAGATTCAGACGCGATGACCCGCCGCCGGAGCCGCCTCCACCGACCGAGCCGCCGGTGACTACGACCACCGAGGAACCGCCTCCGCCGAGTAGCGAGTAGAGGTGAAGTAGCCAGTATCCAGTAGGATAAAGCTGCTGTGCAGTGGTAGGGGTGAACTGCGTTCGCGCATGCTTACACAATCTGCAGTGAAGCTCTAGTTGGCCTTGCGAAGCTACAGCGGGATCGCGGCACCGTCATTCCGATGAGCACGTGAGGCTCAGGTCAGCTTGCGTGCTGTAACTGCGAAGAGAGGAATCTCCGTTCCGCGCCGCGTGGGAGGTGCCGTTCCACCGCAGCCGCGCGGACCGGAGATTCCTCCTCGCAGTGAAGCCTGCGTATTCATCACGGTTACGCGGCTCGTCGGAATGACGTCGCGTATTTGCGTGCGGGTGCCCTCTGCTACTCTTCAACAACGCATTGGTTGAGAGCTCCTGGTTACTAACTACTGATTACTAACTACTGATTACTAACTACTGATTACTAACTACTGATTACTAACTACTGATTACTAACTACTGAT
>JBKJUK010000060.1:0-11260 GCA_046590705.1 Thermoanaerobaculia bacterium | reverse complement strand
GAAAGTCGAAACAACACGTTCGATCGCACCACCAGATACACGCCGGCGGTGACCATGGTCGCAGCGTGGATGAGTGCAGACACCGGCGTCGGACCAGCCATGGCGTCAGGCAGCCACACGTGCAAGGGTAACTGTGCGGACTTGCCGCACGCTCCGACAAAGAGCAGCAGGCAGATGGCCATCACGATCCCGGGCGCGATTGCTCCGCTCCCTGCGACTGCTGCCACTTTCGCGAAGTCGACCGAGCCGACGTGAACGAACATCAGAAACATGGCGATGAGAAAGCCGAAGTCGCCAATACGATTGACGATGAACGCTTTCTTGCCGGCCGCTGCAGCTGTGTTCTTGTCGTAATAGAAACCGATGAGCAGGTAGGAACAGAGGCCGACGCCTTCCCATCCGACGAAGATGAAAAGGTAGCTGCTGCCGAGAACGAGTATCAGCATCGATGCGAGGAAGAGGTTCAGGTAAGCGAAGTAGCGCCAGTATCCTTCCTCATGACTCATGTAGCCGACCGAGTAGAGATGAATGAGGAAGCCGACCCAGGTGACCACCATGAGCATCACGATGGAGAGCGGATCGAGCTGGAAGGCGATGTCGGTGCCGATCCCGCCGGAGGTGAACCAGTTGTAGACGACGTTGAGGTGTCGTTCGCCGTGATGGTAGGTGTGGAGATACTCGTAGGTCGCGTAGCTCGCGAGCAGCGCCGTGACGAACGTCGACGCCAGCGCGACAATGGTTACGAACGTTTTACCGAGTCTCTTGCCGAGAATTCCGTTGAGCAGGAATCCGAGGAAGGGGAGTGCCGGGATGAGACCTAAGCTGTTGAGCATGCCGAATTCGGATAGGGGTCTGGTCGACCCCCATCTCTCCTCACGTCGTCGCTAATGTGTATCAGCAGACCTGGAGGAGAGTCTCCAAATTCTGCAGTGCTACTCGCTGCCTTTATTACGCTCCTGATAGTCCTCGGATGAAGCAGGATCAAGCTCCCAGCGGCTCTTGTCCCTGTCCCGTTCCTTTTCTCCTACCCGGAGTTCTTCATTATCCTGGTACGTCACGCCCATCGCGGCGCCGATCTCTTCGACGTTGCCCTGACCGGGGGTGGGCATACTGCCCGCCACCGTCTCGTCGCCCTGCGACTCCGCCATTTCCCACCGAGCGTCGATATCACCGCCCGACAATGTCGGATCTGTACTCGTGTTCTGCTTCAGTCGGTCTGCGAGAGCTTTCGAGCCGGCAGCTATATCGATTGCAGGCGGCTCGATCGAGTCTTCGATTCCGTTCTGATTCGTGTCTTTCGTCTCTGTTTCTTCCCAATCCGTCTGCTTTTCTTCCTGATCCATTTTCAGCACCTCTGGGGCGCTGAGAATGCGATCTTCGGGCCACCGGGCCTGCAGATTCCGGCAGCTATTTCTTACCAGTGCATCAGGTTCGCTTCGTCGACGTCAATGGTCTCGCGATGACGGAACATGGCGATGAAAATTGCCAGACCCACCGCTGCTTCAGCAGCAGCGATGGCCATGATGAAAAAGACGAAAATCAGACCGTGCATCGAATGCATCTCACGGGCGTATGCGATGAAGGTGAGATTGACTGCGTTCACCATCAACTCGATCGACATGAAAATCGTGATGCCGTTGCGTCGGGTGAGGACCCCGCAAACACCGATGGTGAAGAGGATCGCGCTGAGGATCAGAAAGTAGTTGGTCGGTACCATCAGACGCCCGTTCCTTTCACACCAGTCGCGGCGCGCTGTGACAGCACGATCGCGCCGACGATTGCCGAGAGCAGCAGAATCGACACGAACTCGAACGGAAGCACGTAGGCGTCGAACATTTTGAAGCCGATGAGTCTGGCGTCATTCACAAAGGGAGTCTTCGGCAGGACGCGGATCACTGTCGCTTTCAAAAGATAGAAAACCAGGGTGAAGCCGAATGCGGCCGAGGCGGTCCATCCGAGAAACTGCTGGATGGGGCGCGTTCTGGCTTCTTCCTCGAGCTGCATGTTGAGCAGCATGATCACGAACAGGAACAGCACCATGATGGCTCCGGCGTAAACGATCACTTGTAGCGCGGCCATGAAAGGTGCTTCCAGCAGCACATACATCACGGCCAGAGCGAAGAACGAAGCCACCAGTGACAGCGCGCTGACCACCAGGTTGCGATGCAGAATCACCACCAGGGCGAAGACCACCGCGATCGTGGCAAAAACAAAAAAGATGACGAGTTCGAGCATGTCAGATCCAGCGTAGCGCGATCAGGATCGCGACAACTAGCACGTTGAGGAAAGCCAGCGGAAGGAAGACCTTCCAGCCGATTTTCATGAGTGTGTCGTACTTGAGTCTCGGGATGGTCCATCGTACCCAGACGAAGACCCAGAGCAGGAAGCCTACCTTCAGAGAGAACGAGAGCAGCGAGAGCATGAAGCCGAGAAACGTCGGTGGCTCGTTGTACCAGGGGATGTCCCACCCGCCGAGGAAGAGCGTGGTGATGAGTGCAGCCATGGTAGTCATGGCGATGTACTCGGCCATGAAGAACATGGCGAACTTCATCGACGAATACTCGGTGTGATAGCCGCCGACCAGTTCTGCTTCCGCTTCCGGAAAGTCGAACGGCAGCCGGTTGGTTTCGGCGAAGGCCGAGACGGTGAAGACCACGAATCCGATGAACATGGGGAACATGTTCCAGGCCGGCAGTTTGATGGTGTCGAAGATGACGAAGGATCCGGCCTGACTCTCGACGACATCGACCAGGCGGAGCGAACCGGCAGCCATGAGGCATCCGACCGCCGCGAGGGTGAGCGAGAGTTCGTAGGAGATCATCTGCGCTGAAGCGCGGATTCCGCCGAAGAGTGAGTACTTGTTATTCGAGGACCATCCCGCTGTGGCGAGACCGTACACGCCAAGCGAGGCCAGCGCGAAGATGAGCAGAATGCCGATGTCGACGTCGGCAACGATCGGTTCGAACCAGAAGCCGCCCTCGAAGAAGCGACGACCGAAGATGGTCGTCTCCTCGATCATGAAAGGCCGTCCCCACGGAATCACAGCGATGGTGGTCAGTGCGGGCAGCAGCCCGAACATCGGCGCGATGGTGAAGAGAAACTTGTTGGCCTGCGCCGGAACGATATCTTCCTTCATGATGAACTTCAGGGCGTCGGCGAAGGACTGCAGCAGACCGAAGGGACCGACCCGGTTCGGGCCGACGCGATCCTGAATCATGGCGCTGCCGCGACGCTCGACCCAGACCATGATCGGGGTGACATTGAGCAGAGCCGCTACAACGATGGCGATCTTCAGAAGCGAGAAAACAATTTCTGTCGTTTCGGGCGTCATCGCTTCACCTACGAAATCGCAGCCTGATGTGCGGCAGCATGACTCTGTTCCTGCGGAACCTGTTCGTGCCACATCACCGAACTCATGGAAGGACTGGACTGCTTCATCTGCTCGAAGAGTTCTTCGGTCGAATTCACCTGGAGTTCAGGAGCGGTCATGCCGAGGCGTTGGCCGATTCTTCTGAAGATATCCCAGTCAGGCAGCGCTTCACCCTTAGGTGGGTACGCTACATGGATGCGCTGCACGCGCTCCTGCAGATTCGTGAAGGTACCTTCCTTCTCTGCGAAGATGCAGGAGGGGAGGACTACGTCTGCCACTTCTGCAAGGGGATGATTCTCCCAGGCGTGCACGATGAGAACTCTGGCCTTGCGCAGATTGGCAATCACTGCCGGATCCATCGTCCGCGCGCTGAAATTTGCTTCGGTGATGTAGAGGACGTCGACTCCGTCGGCGCCGTTATTCATCAGCGATTCCACGGAACTGGTGCCATCGTTTCCGATTGCTGCGGTGACGCCGCGGAAGTTCGGACCGGCCTGAGTTCCTGTCAGCCACTCAGTGCGCGACTTCATTTTGATCGGGCCGATGGCGTCGACAAAGCTCAACAGCTTGCCGTTGAGGCCCTCACCGAACACGCGCGAGAGCAGGAAGGCTTCCTCGTTCGTCAGCTGAGCAGATGCAATCACAGTGAGAGCGCCTCGCGGAGTGAGCGCCTCTGTGACTGCGTCGAGCGCCTCGTCCCAGGTCGATACGCCGAGGTAGTCGTCGCGCAGGGCTTTCGGTACGACCACGCGATCGGTCTCGTAACGTTCGTGAGAGAAGCGGCCGTAATCGCAAAGCCAGTAGTCGTTGACTTCCGGATTCACCCGCGGTTTGTAGCGATAGATTTTCCCCTGACGCTGTTCGACGAAGATGTTGCAGCCTACGTCGCAGCCGTTACAGACCGACTCGGTGCTGTCGAGATTCCAGACACGTGATTCGAAGCGGAACTCGCGGGTGGTCAGTGCGCCGGTGGGGCAGATGTCGGTGACGCAGGCGCTCATCCAGTTATCGATGGGGATGCCCGGGAAAACGCCGACTTCCGTCGAAGCGCCGCGCTTGAAGAAGGCCAGCTCGTTGGTCTCGGTGATTTCTTCGCAGAATCTGATGCATCGCGTGCAGTGGATGCAGCGGTTCATGTTCTGAATGACGTGCGGGCCGATGGCGGTGCGGTCCATGCCCGGGTAGGTGCGCTTGAACTCACCATAGCGTGAGGTGACCGAGCCGTAGTTGAACGAGTAGTCCTGGAGTGGACATTCGCCGGCTTTATCGCAGATCGGGCAGTCGAGCGGATGATTGATCAGAAGAAACTCCATCTGACCTTTCCGGGCCTTGTCGACCTTCTCGTTGTAGACGTGGACTTTCATCCCATCTTTGATTGGCGTCGAGCAACCGGCCTGCAACTTCGGCATCCCCTCGATTTCGACGAGACACATCCTGCACTGACCGACGACAGAGAGACTGGGGTGGTAACAGAAATGAGGGACGTGCACGTCGGCCGCTTTCGCAGCTTCGACTATGTTGATGCCGTCTTTGACTTCGACTTCGATTCCGTCGATCGTAACTTTGGCCATGTCGTTTGGGGTGACTCCTTCGAGTCTTTTCCCGGGCGGCAGGAGCTCGGGGAATTAGGGTATGAATGAGCGGACCCTGCGGGCCGTGAAAAATTTCACAAGCGCGACGGAGAATACCGATTTAGAAGGCAAGGGTCAATGGAATGGAGAATGGAGAATGGAGAATGCAGGATGGAGGGCGGGATCACGAAGACGTTGCCTTAAACATTCTCCATTCTGCATTCTCCATTCTCCATTCGGGCTTACAATCGCTCTCCGCTCGTTCGAGCGCATCACAACCTCGGCAGTTCGAAAAGGAAGTAAAGAATGAGTCTCGAGAATAGTAGCCATACCAGCGCAACGCACGAGAAGGACCGCGGCATCAATCTGACGCTGGTCATGCTCATCGGTGTCGTCGGTGCTTTCCTCATTGGAATCACCTGGTACGCGAACCAGCAGAAGAAGCAGCAGACCTCGGTCGTGGCGGGCGTTCCCGCCGGCGCCGATGCAGCGGCCGCAGCGCAGACTCCGGGAGCTGCTGGCGATCCGGTGCTGGTCACAGTCAACGGCAAGCAGATCCGCCAGTCGGACGTCGGTCTGGCGATCAACGCGCTTCCCCCGGAGACCAGACAGCAGCTCTCCGATCCTCGTGGCCAGATGGCCCTCATCGAGCAGCTCATCCAGATGGAAGTGCTCGCGCAGGAAGGCCGCCGCATGAATGTAGACGACGATCCGGCCGTGAAGCGTAAGCTCGACGCCGCGAGCAGCAACGTCGTCGCTAACGCCACGCTCGCCAAACTGTCGGATCAGTCTGCAGCGGGCGATCTGCAGCAGCTGTACAACGAGAACCAGAAAGAGTTCCAGAGCGTGCGGATCAAGCAGATTCTTATCGCTCCCGAAGGTAGTCAGGTGAAACCGCGCAGCGGCAAAGCTCTCAGCGTCGATGCAGCGCGCGCCAAAACTGCGGCGCTGGCAGCGAGGATTCAGGGCGGCGAGGCTTTCGAGAAGGTCGCTGCCGCAGAATCAGATGACGTGCAGACCGCGAAGAACGGCGGCGAGATGGGCGAGATGGGTCGAGGCTTCGCTCCTCCGGAAGTCGAAGCAGTGCTCTTCAACATGAAACCGGGACAGGTAAGCGGACCGGTGCAGACCAAGTTCGGTTTTCACCTGTTCAAGATGATCGAGAACAAGACCCGAAGCTTCGAGGAAGTGAAGCCACTTCTGGCCCGTGAAGGCGGCGTCCTGAGGGCTCGCAAGAAACTCGACCAGCTGATTGCAGCGGCGAAGGTCGACTGGAATCCGACATTCTTCGGAGCACAGAAGAAGAAGGGCTGATGTTTTCATGACCCGGGCGAGAATTCTCGTCGTTGAAGACAACGACATGAACATGCAGCTCGTCGAGTACCTGCTCGTCGAGAACGGGTTTGAGATCGTAAAAGCAGCGAGCGGAGAAGAAGCACTCGAACTGATCGAGACCGCGAAGTTCGATCTGGTTCTGATGGATATTCATCTCCCTGGCATCGACGGCCTCTCCGTCGTGCGCGCCATCAAGAAAGGTGGCGTGCACGACGGGCCGATTCTCGCTCTCACCGCGCATGCCATGCGGGGCGACCGAGACCGATTTCTCGATGCAGGTTGTGACGGCTACATTTCCAAGCCGATCGATGTGAAAGGTTTCATCCCGGCCATCCGCAGCTTCCTCGCTGAGTCTTCGCTTCCTCAATGACCACTCGAAGCTACTGGATGACGCATGCGGATACGATTCATTTTCCGCGTTCGGTATCGCCTCCACCGTCGGCCACAGTCGCAATCATCGGGGGAGGTCTGGCTGGCTGGTCGGCCGCCTACTGGCTGCGTCAGCGAGGGATCGACGCGCTCGTATTTGACCGCGACAAGATGCCTTCCGGAGCGTCGGCACGAAACGCAGGCTTTCTCCTCAGCGGATCGTCGCATTCCTACGTCGAGGGAATGGCCAGGTGGGGTCGTGCCGGCGCCGCCGAGCAGGAGGCGCTCTCTCATGCAAACCGCGATCAGTTGCACGAGCGGATCCTTTCCAGGCACGACTGCGATTTCGAACCTTCCGGGTCATGGAGGCTCGCGGAGTCCGAAGAAGAAGAGGTGGAACTCGCCAGGTCACTCGAGCTTCTGACTGAAGACGGATTCGCCGGGTATGAATGGATTGATCGCCAACGTGCGCGCAAAGAACTTCGCTCGGATAGATTCTTCGGAGGCTGGCAGCAGAGTCGTGATGGCGCGCTCAATCCGCTGAAGCTGGTCGCGGCGATCGCCCTCGAGTCGCAGCAGTCACTCGTTGCCACTCCCGTCCTCGCGCTCGAGCCGGCCGCTGAAGGTGTGATGATTCGCACCGCAGAGAGTGTGACGCGCGCTTCCCTGGCGATCGTGACGCTCAATGCTTACCTGAATGAGCTGCTCCCCGAGGCTCCACCGCTCGCTCCGGTTCGCGCGCAGGTGCTGGTTTCGGCACCACTGAACGAAGTCATCTGGCAACGGCCGGTCTACTCACACTACGGCTACTTCTATTTCCGCCAACTCCCTGACCGGCGGCTGCTTCTGGGTGGGGCACGCCATCGCTTCGAGCAGGAAGAAGTCGGCTACGACGATGAGACGACAAGCGCGCTGCAGTCTGAGCTCGAAAGCTACCTCTCAGAACTCGCAGGCAGAAGATGCGAGATCGAAATGTGCTGGAGCGGCGTGATGGGATTCACCAGCGATTCGCGCCCGATCACCGGCGTAAGCGCGATTGACCCGCGGATTCATCTGTTGGCGGGCTTCAACGGCCACGGAATAGGGATGGCCTTCGAGTCCGCCAGGAGGCTGGTGGAAGCGCTCGAGGTGAGGTGACAGCAGCACCTGCGCCGGAGGCGGGCACAGAGGGTAGCCGCCGGACCTGGACTGTCACGATATGAGATGCGTTTCGGCAGGGACGCCAGCGCCTTCGGAATCACCAGGTGAGGCGTGCGGGTTAAAAATCCCCGCCAGGCAGCGACGAAAGTGACGACGTTACGGTAGTAGTAGAATGCCGATTGTGAATGAAACTGATCTGAAGCGTCTTCTCGAGTTGAGCGCGAGCGACACAAAAAGGCATTTCGACGTCATCGCTGAGCGGCTTGAAAAGAAGTTTGACTCGGTCGCTGAAGGTCTGACGCAGCTGAACGGAAAGCTTGATCGTGAAGTCGTAGGTTTGGGCGATGAAGTGCGTCGCGGATTCGCGGATACACAGGCAATGATCAAATTCTCGCACGCTGAACTCGACCGTCGTGTCCGCGCTTTGGAACAAGGAGTTCAGGACCTGCAGGCTCGGATGGATCGAATCGAGACAGGGTCTTCTTCACACTGAGTTCGCCAACCCCCCGCGCATACTCGGCACGAATAACGGTCAGCACTGTCATTTCGAAGGAGCACGGCGCGCAAATACGTGAGAGTAGGATGGCGTCGCGACTGAGGAATCTACGAGGAAGGGACGCGCTCGTCATTCCAAGCGCGGTCCCGGTGCGTAGATCCCTCGCGCCCACCCATCCCGCCTCTCGGGATGACGGTTCGTCCGACATTGCGCCGCTCGGTCTGGACTCCGCATCCACCTTCAGATAAAGTGAGCAGCCGAGGAGTGCCGCATTGAATATCATCAAGAACCGCCAGGACGAGGTCACGCTGCTGGACATCCAGGGTGTGATCAAGCTCGGCGAGAGTGCCCGTGAGTTTTCGAGTTATCTGGAGAAGGTGCTGAACGACGAGACCGGTCCGGTATTGATCAATTTCGAAGGGATCAATTACATGGACTCGACCGGCCTTGGCGAGTTGATCGGCTACCTGCAGAAGTTCGAAGACAATCAGCGGAAACTCGTTCTGGTCAGACCGAACCACAGAATCCAGGCTCTGCTCAAAATCACCAAGCTCGACACCGTATTCAAGATCTTCGAAACCCGCGATGAGGCTCTCACTTACCTCTCTGGCCGCAGCAACCCTCCTGCTGCAGAAGTTTGAGGCGCGCGAGCGCTCGATGCGCGGGTAACACTGCTACAGAAGAATCACTCCGCATGGCTTGCACAGGTAGTTCCCGGCATGTAGCATCTGCCGGTTTCGAGGAACACTCATGACTCACTCCTTTCTGCCCGTCCTCATCATGCTGATCATCGCTCTCGGCCTTGGGCTCGTGCTGCTGGCACTGGCCTGGTTCGTTGGGAAACATCAGCGGAATCCTTCCAAGCTCGCTCCGTATGAAAGTGGCGTTCCGCTGCTCGACGACAACCGGAAGCGGGTGAACGTCAAGTTCTATCAGATCGCCATGCTGTTCATCCTCTTCGATATCGAAGCAGCCTTTCTCTACCCCTGGGCTGTGATCTACCGCGAGTCGACCTTGAGGAGCAGAGAATTTGGAATCTTCATCTTCACCGAGATGATTGTCTTCATTGCCCTCCTCGCTGTTGGATACATCTACGTTTGGAAAAAGAAAGCTTTCGACTGGACCTGATCTATGGCCGACCTGCAACCAGATAGCGCGTATGCGAAAGAGCGTTTCGCCGACGGTTCCAAAAAACTCGTATTCCCCCCCGAAGCGCAGGCGCAATTCGAACACCTGCTGACCCGCTATCCGACCAGGATGGCTTCACTGTTGCCGACGCTGCATCTCGCGCAGGAAGTCTGGGGCTGGATTTCCCCGGAGGTGATGACCTTCGTGGCCGAGATTCTCGACCTGGCGCCTGCCTATGTGTTCGGAGTGGTGTCGTTCTACAACATGTACAACCAGAAGCCGGTGGGGAAATATCACCTGCAGGTCTGCACCAATCTGAGCTGCATGGTGAACAACGCCTACGACATCTACGACCACCTCAGCGAGAAGATCGGCTGCGCTCCCGGGGAGATCTCGAAAGACGGAAAGTACACCTACACCGAGGTCGAATGTCTCGGTTCCTGCGGGACTGCACCGGTCGTCCAGATCAACAACGACTATCACGAGAACATGACCGTGGAATCGATGGATAAGCTTATGGAAAGACTCTCCTGATGATGCAGCAGACTCCAGTACTCACCGCCAACATTCACAATCCGGATTCCGAGACCATCGCTGCGTATCTCAAAGTGGGTGGTTACGAGGCCTTGAAGAAAGCCTTGGGCATGACTCCCGCCGCAATCATCGAAGAGGTGAAAAACTCGGAGTTGCGAGGTCGCGGCGGCGCCGGTTTTCCGACCGGCATGAAGTGGTCATTCGTTCCGAAGAACGCACCGAAGCCCACCTACCTCCTCTGCAACGCTGATGAGAGCGAGCCGGGCACGTTCAAAGATCGCCTCCTCATGGAAAAAGATCCCCACATGCTCATCGAGGGGATGATCATCTCCGCGTTCGCCATCGGAAGCTCGGCCATGGGCTACATCTACATTCGCGGCGAGTTCTACTACGGCGCGACAGTGCTCGACAAGGCACTCGAAGAAGCACGCGCACACGGCTTCCTCGGAAAAAACATTCTCGGAAGCGGCTTCGATTTCGATATGACTGTGCATCGCGGCGCAGGTGCCTACATCTGCGGCGAAGAGACGGGACTTATCGAATCGCTCGAAGGCAAACGCGGACAACCAAGGGTGAAACCGCCCTTCCCGGCAGTGGTCGGCGTTTTCGGTGGACCGACGGTGGTCAACAACGTCGAGACACTCGCCTGTATCCCGCACATCATCCTGAAGGGCGCAGACTGGTTCAAGAGCATCGGCATCCCCAAGAACACCGGCCCGAAACTCTACTGCGTCTCCGGTCAGATCAAGAAGCCGGGTGTGTACGAGTTCCCGATGGACATCACCATCCGCGAACTCATCTACGATCATTGTGGCGGCATCACCGCGGATCGCAAACTCAAGGCCGTCATTCCCGGCGGAGCTTCAGCACCAATGCTGACCGCCGACGAGATCGACATTCCACTCACCTTCGACGCGCTGATGAAAGCGGGATCGATGCTCGGCTCAGCAGGCCTGATCGTGCTCGACGAGACTACCTGCATCGTCGATGCGACCTGGCGCCTCGCCAAGTTCTTCGCGCACGAATCCTGCGGCCAGTGCACGCCGTGTCGTGAAGGCACGAACTGGATGGAATCGGTACTCGATCGACTGGAGAAAGGGGAGGGGAGAAGCGAAGACGCCGACCTCCTGCTCGACATGGCCGACAACATCGGTGGCAAGTCGCTCTGCGCCCTTGGCGACGCCGCGATCGGTCCGGTCATCTCAGCGATCAAGAAGTTCCGCGAAGAGTTCATGTACCACGTGACTCATCAGACCTGTTTGCCGGAAACGAAAAGGTATCGCCGCCTAAACATGCTCGCCGCCCACTAGCTTCGAA
>JBKJUK010000179.1:0-3663 GCA_046590705.1 Thermoanaerobaculia bacterium | reverse complement strand
GGGGCGTCGTTGATGACCTCGATCTCAGCGCCGAGTCTGCGAAAAGCGTGAGGTGCGATTCGGTACGCAGCACCGTGCCCGGTATCCAGAATGATTTTCCTGCCTGCGAGTGCGGTGCGATCGATCCCACGAATGAGAAACTGCTCGTACAGTTCAACCAGCTCGGACGATTCCTGCAGATGGAGCGGCTCGAATGCCGTCTCGCTTCGCCGGGCCAGCAACGAGTTCTCGAGTTCCAGTTCGATGGAGTCGGCGACCTTCATCCCGTCGTGACCGAAGACCTTCACCCCGTTATCCCCGAAAGGGTTGTGCGACGCGGAGATCGAGATCCCCGCAACTGAATCGGTCTGCGTGCAGAGATAGGCGACGGCAGGAGTCGGAACTATGCCGATGAACACTGCGCGTCCACCACCTGCGGCGATTCCGGCGGCGAGGCTTCCCGCGATTTCAGGACCGGATTCCCGCGTATCCATTCCGAGAAGAATCATCGGCGTGCCGGCCATCGTTGCGAGGCGCTCGGCCAGTGCGGCTCCGAGAGCAAACATGGTCGAGCGATCGAGAGGATACTCGTGCGCTTTGGCGCGGATGCCGTCAGTTCCGAAAAGCTGTCTCATTCATTTTCCTTCTTCCTGGCTGGAGTCGGTGAGGCTGGCGGCTCCTGAGCCGGGGCCTCAGCAGGAATCGTGCTCGCAGTTCCTTTTTCGACCGGCTCGGAGGGTGAATCGAGACTCGACGCTGAAACGGTGACGAAGACCTGCGTGTCGGCCGGTTCCACAATCTGTATGAGCGGATGATCCGACACGATGCTGACGCTGGCCCTGAATGGTGCGGTCCGGCCCGTGAGAATGATTCGTTCGGTCGCAACTTCCGCAACATCGCGGACCAGTGAGGCGGGCCCGGAGATGAGCGCGCGGTCGGGCACTGCAATCTGCTGTTCGACGGAGTACCCCTCGGGAGGTTGCCCAACCAGAAAAGGACGGACCGGAACGAGTTTCTGACGACGCGACTCCAGACGGAACAGGAGATTGGAGGGCTCGATCCCGATCACGGCAACTCCGGGAGGCACATTCACCGAGTTCGTTCCGATCGATACTTTCAGTTCACCCGGCTGGGCGCTCCCCAGATCGAGGGTGGTCTCGAGATTCTGCGAGGTGAGTCCGCGCAGCGCGGAGACCGGACCGCGGAGCCGCACGCTGACCGTCTCGCGCACTCCATCGACGATCACCAGCGTTTCCGGGACCCTCACCAGCGCAACGGGGATGACGAAGACTCTCTCGGAGACACCTTCACGCCGGCCGTCGGCCACCACGAACCACATCACCACTGAAAGCATGAGCGCAAAGAACTTGAGCCAGAGCGAAGAGAAGAGGCCTCGTTTCATGACTGGCTCCCGCCGTTCACCGAGCCGAGCCTGCTGCCCATCAACGCTGAGAGTGCATCACGGTCGAGAGCCTCGATGAGCGTTCCCTCCACGGCCACGCTGATGGTCCCTTCCTCTTCGGAGACCACCACCACCAAGGCATCCGTTTCTTCGCTGAGCCCGACCGCGGCCTGATGCCTGGTTCCGTGCGAAGCGCTGATGTCCAGGTTGGCGCTCAGGGGGAGGAAAACCGAAGCCGCAGCGATCCTTCCGGCCTGGATCACGACGGCGCCATCATGCAGCGGGGTGTTAGGCGCAAATAGATTGACCAGCAACTCGCGTGAGAGCGTGGCGTCGACTTTCCTGCCGGATTCGATATAGGCGCGCAGGCTCTGGGTACGCTCGATCACGATGAGTGCGCCGGTCTTCGCGGCGGCCAGATCATTGGCCGCCTCGAAGATGGCCGAGAGTCCCTCGTCATCCGGGCGTCTGCCGAAGAAAGAGAGGAGCGGGTTGGTTCCGAAGGCGGCCAGAGCGCGACGGATCTCATGTTGAAAGAGAACGATGACGGCGAAAGGAAGGTAAAAGAGGATCTGCCGTGACAGCGTTTCCAGAGCCACCAGGTCCAGCGTTCGGCCCAGCAGGAAGGCGCCGCCGAGCATCAGCAGACCTACCGACATCTGCATGGCCCGGGTGCCGCGGATCAGATTCAGGATGGTGTAGAGAATGAAGGCGACGATGCCGATGTCGAGCGCGTCGCGCCAGCCGAACTGGAGCGCCATCATGCGCTCGAGCAGCCAGGTCACTTGTCCTTCTGCGCGATGGCGCGTGCGACCTTGAGGAAATCGACGCTGGCGGCAACATCGTGAACGCGAACAATCGCAGCGCCTGCAGTGTGCGCAGCAGAGACCGCCGCCAACGATCCGGGCATCCGGGCAGGTCCTCCTTCACGTCCGGTGATCTGCCCGATGAACGCTTTCCTCGAGGCGCCGATGACGACCGGTGCAAGATCCCGGAGTTCCCCGCATCGTCGTAAAAGTTCCAGGTTGTGTTCAGCATCCTTGCCGAACCCGATTCCGGGATCGATCAGCAACTGTCCACGACCGACGCCTGCTGCGACAGCCATTCCCATCCAGCTGATCAACGCGTTACGGATCTCGCCGAGAAGGTCGTCGTAATGAACGGACTGCTGCATCGTGCGTGGCTCGCCGCGCATGTGCATCAGAATCACCGGACAGCCGCGCGCAACGAGCAGAGGGAGCATAGCCGGGTCGTTCTGCAGCGCAGAAACATCATTGATCAAATCGGCACCGGCATCGAGTGCCGCAGCAGCGACTTCCGCTTTGCTGGTATCGATGGAAATCGCAATCCTGCTCTTTCGCCGTATCGCTTCGATGACCGGGATCACACGTTGAAGTTCGGAATCGAGTGCAACCGGCAGCGCTCCCGGTCTGGTCGACTCTCCTCCTATGTCGATGATCGAGGCACCGTCACGCTCCATCTGCAGAGCTGCCTTCACGGCGACCTCCGGATCGAGATGAACCCCGCCATCCGAGAACGAATCGGGAGTGACGTTGACGATGCCCATCACCAGAGGAGCGTCGGCGGATTCACCGAGCAGATCAGAAAGCTGCAGTGCGCGCTGCGCAGTGGTCACAGGTCGGCTTCCCGCCGGATGTTTGCCCCGAGTGCATTGAGCCTTTCGTCGATGCGCTCGTAGCCGCGATCGATCTGCTGTACGTTGTGGATCACACTCTCACCCTTCGCGCAGAGGGCAGCGATGAGCAGGGCCATACCTGCCCTTATGTCGGGGCTGGTGATGTCGGCACCGACCAGTCCTGTTCCGCCTACCACGATGGCCCGGTGTGGATCGCAGAGGATGATTCGGGCGGCCATGTTGATCAGTTTGTCGGTAAAGAAGAGTCGCGACTCGAACATCTTCTCGAAGATCATGACCGTGCCTTCCGACTGCGTCGCTACCACGATCATGATCGAGAGAAGGTCGGCGGGAAACAGCGGCCAGGGACCGTCATCGATCTTCGGCACGGCCGCGCCGACGTCGTAGCGCACGCGCAGTTCCTGATCACGACGGACGCGAATATTCTCGCCTTCGACATCGATGGCCACACCGAGTTTTTCGAGCATGAGCCGCACTGAGTACATATGCTGCGGAACGGCATTCTCGATGAGCAGTTCACTGCGAGTCACCGCTGCCAGTCCGATGTAGGAGCCGACCTCAATGTGGTCACTGGCGATGGTGAAGTCGCCGCCGTGCAGCTGATCGACTCCCGAGATACGGAGCG
>JBKJUK010000161.1:0-4656 GCA_046590705.1 Thermoanaerobaculia bacterium | reverse complement strand
ACGGAAGTCGCGATGCCGCCCCTTCGGGGCTCTTGAATTCGTCGCGATGCGCGGTCCACGGCCTCACGGCCGTGGCTAAAGAGATGCCGCCCCTCCGGGGCTCCGTGGGTGTTGGTTGCAGGAGCGATACTTACGATTGTCGGCGACTACTCGCTGCGACGAGCAATGCTCGTCATTCCAAGCGCGATCCCTGTGCGTAGATTCCTCGCACCCACCCATCCCGCCGCTCGGGATGACGGCGCTCCTCCTGATGCACAGCGATCCTGTCTCTTTCTCTCAGTCGTCGCCCATCCCAGATGCTTCAGCTGCCGGCGGTCACCGTGTTGCCCAGCGAGATCTGCAGCCGCTCGCCCGGCCGAAGTGGTTCGTCGCTCTGCATGCGATTCAGATCGAGCAGCTCTTCAACGGTGAGGTCGTAGCGCTTCGCGATCGAATAGAGCGTGTCGCCTTTCTCGACGATGTAAAAGCGGGCAGCGGGGGAGTTGTTGCGTTGAAGTAGAGAGGAGAGTTCCCGCTGTGCGACAGGGAGGTAGATCGAGTCGCCGGAACTGATGCGGCGTGCGCCATTCATTGCGCTGACCTCTTCGGTCTTCACTCCAAGCAGTCGAGCCATGGTTTCGAGTGTGTCTCCGTCGCGGAGCGTGAAGCGACTTACCGCCATATCCGGATCCTGGTAGTACGCCGTCGAAGCCTGGGCCATGACCGCCTCCGCTGCCCTGGCTGGAACCTTGATGGAGGTTTTTCCCGGTGGAAGTACCCCTTTCTTGTACTGAGGATTCAGTTCCTTCAGCAGCTTACTCTCCACACCTGCGATCGAGGCAAGGTAGCTGAGAGAGACCGGACCCTGCATCGAAACGACTTTCTCGGAAGGCTCTTCCGGATCCATCAGTTCAAAACCGTACGCTTCAGGGTCACTCACGATCAGAATGGTGGCGAAAAAAGTTGGGACGTAGCCGCGGGTTTCTTTAGGCACGGCGTTCTTCTCGAGCAGTTCCCAGAACGTCGTCGAGCCGGTCTCTCGCAGCACGCGTCGAACCCGACCGGGGCCGCAGTTGTAGGCGGCGAGAACCAGAGACCAGTCGCCGAATTCGCGGTAAAGATCGCGGAGGAATCTGGCTGCTGCGCGCGTCGAGACCTCGGGATTCGCCCTCTCGTCCACCCACCAGTCCACACGAAGACCGTAGTCGCGGGCAGTGGCGGGCATGAACTGCCAGAGCCCGTGTGCTCCCGCGCTCGAGGTGAGAGATGGGCTGTAAGCACTCTCGATCACCGGCAGGTAAGCGAGGGCACGGGGAAGCTTGTACTCGTCGAGCACCTGATTGATCTGTGTGCGATAGCGTGACGAGCGAAGCAGTGAGCGCTGAATCGTTTTGTGAAGATCTTTCGAGAAGTAGGCGACTGCTCCCTCGATCGTCTTATGTTCCGGGATCGGCATGGAGAGCGCAGCGTCGGCATCGACGATCGGTATCTTCACGCCTGAAGCGGTGCGGGCCGTGATGTGATCGATGGCTTCTTCGAGTGCCGCGCGGTACTCCTCGGCCTCGATTCTATTCAGCGGAGGTGGGACAGGAGCGGAGGGGAGCGTAGCGACGACCGGCCTGACCGAAGGCTTTCCCGTTGCACAGGCACCGCACAGCGAAGCAAGAATCACAACAATGAGTTGTTTCTTCACGCACTACCTCCCACACCACACCCACCCTGAATTGTTTCGGTTTTGCCGATTCACCTGGATTATTCATGAAGATTTCTGCTGCGGCGTTGGATACAAGCCGGTCTGCTTCGTCAGACGGCGATTTTACTCCTCGACAGAGCTTCAACTATGCCGTCGTCGCAAAACCGCCATCTTCCTCGCATTCAGGCTCGTCTCCACCGCCTCGCGACGAAATCCTCATGAATAATCCGGGTTACTTCTCTCTGGACGTCAGATCGAACTTCAAGTTTACAAGCAGTGCCTGCACATCGGCGAGCTTTTCGAGTTCGACCCTGAGTTCCTGCTGCTCGACTACCTCACCTGTCTCGCTCTCGAAGACGGCGGTGAGCCGGAGCGTCCTTGCGCTCGCGACGACAGCAGTTCCTGCGGTGGCAACCACGCTGCGGGTCTGCTCTCTCCGCGGGCGGAACGACTCGAGCGCGTCCAGCGCCGCCTGACTGCTTCGCCGCCCTTTCGGAGGTGTCTGGGTGGCCCTTTTGCGAAGATTTTCCAGCTCGGCCATGACATCGACCGACGAATGCACCTTGACTCGTTTCACCTGTGCGGCCGGTACAGTTTGCGTAGGCGCTTCGAGAGGTGGCGCCTGCGCGGCGTTGGTATCGGCGTCTGCCTCGATCGGAACTGTGGCGGGAATCGCTTCTTCCTCAACCTGAGCAGTTGCGGTTTCATCGATGACTTCGAGCGGAAGATCCTCTTGCGGTTCGGTATCTGCGCTTTCCGCCAGCTCTTCGGTTGATGCTGGCCCCTCCAGCGAAGACGGTTCTTCTGAACGCTCCAGATCCTCAGTTACTAACTCTTCGATCTCCTCGGACGGCGCTTCGTCAGCGGCGACTTCGGGCGAATCCTTGATCTCGTCTGCGCTGTCGTCGGTGGCCGGTTCAACTTTCGTTGCGGTGTCGATTGTTTCGGGATCGGGGAGAGCAGACGCCTGATCATCGACCGGCTCTGCTTCCTTCGCTTCTCGCGCTGCCTCTGCCTGTCTCAAGACCTCGGCGTTTTCCCTCTCGAAGGACTCGCTGACTTCCTCGATGCCGGGCGCCAGTTCTTGCATCTCGGGAGGAACCGCTATGGGTCGAGGGGCAGGGACTTCCGAATTCACGAGGAAGATCGGCTTGCGCATGGGCGGCGGGGTGCGGGAAGACTCGTCACCCATCATTCTCTTGCGCAGGGTTCGCAGCGTCAGCTTGGAGATGGTCTTGAGCGTTTCGAAGACGCCCACGCCGGTAAACGCGGAGGCTTCGACGTGCTCGCGCCGACGAGTGGGATCGAGGGCGTTCAGAATGGTATCGACCTCGGCGACATTGGGCAGGTCGCGCTTGTTGAGCTGAACGACCAGTGGAATCTCGTCGAGGTCGAGATCAATCTCCGCAAGATTTTGTCGAAGGTTACGGAAACTTTCGGCGTTGGCCTCGACCATCGGACGCTGGGAATCGGCGACGAAGACGATTCCGTCTGCACCCTTCAGAACCAGCTTGCGGGTGGTGTTGTAGAAGACCTGCCCCGGAACGGTGTACAGCTGAAGCCGGGTCTTGAAGCCACCGATCACACCAACGTCGATCGGAAGCAGATCAAAGAACAACGTTCGATCAGTTTCCGTCTCGAGGCTGACCATCTCGCCGCGACTCTGCGGCGAAGTCTTGCCGTAGATGTGATGCAGGTTTGTCGTTTTCCCGCAGAGACCCGGACCGTAGTAGACGATCTTCGCGGCCATCTGCATCGTCGCGTAATTGAAGAAGACCATCGATCAGAAGGCTCCGTGGCGATTGGGTGACAAGAGATCGATGGTAGCACCCGCCGTTTTTGAGGGTCAAGGAACCGGCGGCGACTGAAGTTCCCGGGCCAGCGCTACCAGATCGCTGCGATCAGGCTGTGCAGCGAGAAGGCGGGCCGCCAGATCTCTGCTGAGTCGGATGTAGAGGTCCGCAACCGCGGGACTGCTTTCACGTAACGCCAGCTCCTCTCGTCGCACCAGTTCGATGTCTCCCCGCGCCACCGGTCCGGTAAAGCGGGAGGCTCCGTTCTGCAAACTCCAGTTCTCGATCGATGAATGCGCCAACGCAGTGATGGCTTCGGCCAGGAGCCGGCGATCCTTCAGGCCGGCCTGAATCAACAGACCCTCGGCCTCCTCGAGAAGAAGTGCCGTGAAGTTCGACGCGAAGACTGCTGCCGAGTGGTAGGTCAGTTTCTGCGAGCCTTCGATCTCTGCGAAGGTTCCCTTCAGGATCTTCACCAGCGATCCAGCCACGGCGGCCGAACCGGCACTTCCCTCGAAGGTGAAGAGCGTCCCTGCAAAATCGACCATCGTGCCGGCGGGAGGCAATGATCGAAGGGGGTGAAGTGAGAAGCGAAGCGTGTGCGGGCTGAGGACCGCCGACGTCATCGCGCCGGATAGATGAAAGACGTGAGTGCCTCCAGGCGTGGACGACTCGATCGATCGCCAGACCGTCGCAATGGCCGGATCGGAGACAGCGATCGCCAGCAGGTCCGAGTTCGCTGTCAGCGTATCGAGCGGGACAGTGAATTGTTGGAGACCGTGAGGCAGAGACGAGGTTGCACGAGTGTAGATGCCGCTGAGTGACTCTCCCGCAGCTGTCCAGGCTAAAGCAAGCGCCGAGGCGGCTCTTCCTCCGCCGATGATTCCCAGTCTCATAAAGGGGCCTTTTTGAGTAGCAAGTAGTCAGGAGCCAGTAACCAGTAACCAGTAGCTATCACGTATCACCACATCGTGCACAACTTTACTTGGCGTGATGCTCCAGTGCCAGCCAGTAGCAAAATGAATCATCGCGAAGTTACACGCGAATCGCGGCACCGTCATTCCGATGAGCACGCGAGGATTCAGGTCAGCTTGCGCGCTGTGCCTGCGAAGAGGAATCTCCGTTCCGCGCCGCGTTGGTCTAGCCGTTTGACCGCGGCCGCGCGGACCGGAGATTCCTCCTCGCAGTCAC
>JBKJUK010000127.1:0-13385 GCA_046590705.1 Thermoanaerobaculia bacterium | reverse complement strand
CTCGCATCTGACCCCGTTTGATCACGCTCTCATTTCGGGTTTGCGTGTTTGCGCTCGCGCTGGACTTCGTCCCGCTCTCGATCTCTTATTGGCGACGTGTGGAGCACAGGCAATCCTGCCTGTGACTGGACCATTGCGTTTATCAGCTTCAGTAAAACTTTTACGAGGCGGTGATTCAGGAGTGAGATGGTGGGGCGCTCACTTCCGGGAAGTAAACGTTGTTGAAAAAGCTGTCAGCTGCGAGAGGATGTCGATCCTGTACCACTTGGGTGTTCGAGTGAACGACGACTGCCGTAATCCCGAGGAGACAAGCGGTTCGCACGACGGCAGACGAGACAATCGAGGTAAGGAATCGGGTGATCACGACGACGGCAGTGAATGCCGATGGTCCCGTCACAGGCAGGATTGCCTGTGCTCCACACGTCGTCGCATACGAGATCGAGCGCGGGACGAAGTCACGCGCACCCGAAATGAGAGCGTGATCAGACGGGGTCAGATGCGAGGCGGGGCGAGGTCGGGCGGTGAGGCGTGGCCTAAGCCACGTTGAAACCGGCCGGCCGAGGCGACAACGAAGCAGATGGCCCCGTTTCATCACGCGGCTTAAAACCACCGCTGGCTTCGATTGTGCTTTTAGCTGCCCAGGAGACTCTCATGCTGAAAACTGCACAAGTCCTTTTTGCCACAGCGTTCGTGCTGGTGGGTTGCAGCGTAGAAAAGACCGGGCAGGGGGAGTACACCGCGAAGACGGATACGTCCGTGGCGGCTCGGGAAACTGCTGAGGCGAAGCAGGATGCGGTCGTAGCCGGACGGGAAGTGAAGGAAGGCGCGAAGGAAGTTGGTAGGGATGTACGCGAAGGAGCACAGAATGTCGCGAATTCCCCGGCTGGGCAACAGATGAAGGCGGGAGCGCAGCAGGTTGGCGAGGGTATTGCCACTGCAGCACGCGGCGCGGCAGCAGCCACAGGGAGCGCGCTCGAGAGCGCCGGGAAGAATATTCAGGAGCACTCCAAGAAAGGCGATCAGTAACTCAGCGGTCACGCAACAGTTCAAGGTTTTATCATCACTGGTCCCGCAACGGGGCCTCACAACCTCATGAGATTCCTCATTCGAGTCATGGCGGTCTTTCTGATCGCAGCGGCCGGCGTACCTGGGGAAGCTCTCTGCCAGCAGACCGATCCCTCTTACTCCCAGTCGGTATCGGTAGGATACGTGCTGATTCCCTTCACCGCGCTGGATCGTCGAGGACGTGCCATCAAAGACCTGAAGGCAGCTGAGGCTACACTGCTGATTGACGGCAAACGCGTGCACACAGACCTGTTCGAGCGGAGCACCAACGCGCCGGTTTCCTTCACCATTCTCATCGACGGATCGGGCTCAATGGCTCTGGGCGGGAAGCTCGACGGGGCCAGAGAAGCGATTTCTACTCTAGTGAAAAGTGCCATTCCTGGCGACGAGTTCGCACTGTGGGTATTTTCGAGTGGCGAGGTGCGTGAGCAGGTGCCGTTCACAAAAAGCGGAGCCGCAATACTGCGCGCCTTGTCAGGGATCAAGCCATACGGAAAGACGGCTTTCTACGACGCGCTTTCTCTCATGCCCGACAAGTCAATCCTCGGAACCAATGGCTCACGCGCCATCATTCTCCTGACGGACGGGCTGGACAACGCTTCGAGGCTGACACGCAGTGAACTGCGCGTCGACCTGGAGGGGGTGGACGTACCTGTTTACCCTTTCGGGTTGAGGCTCGCAGATGCTCCGGTCGACGATCGGAATCCAGAGACCGTCACAGACCTCGAACTGCTTCGTGAGGTTGCCAACATGACCGGGGGGAGAGTGTCGGTCGCCAATGACCGAGTGCAGTTGGTGGCGGCAGTCGGAAATCTACTGAGTGACCTGAGAACACAATATCTGGTCGGCTTCAAACCGAACGGAGTTGGTGGTGACAGATACCACCGAATCACAATGAAGCTCTCGAGACGAGCGCGCTCCGTGCGAGTGAGGGATGGTTATCGGGGAACCGACCCACCGGTGCGGGGCGCAGCTCGATCAAGCGAGCGGACAAATAAGAGGAGCAATTCATGAACAGAACAACCGCATTCAAGTCGTCCATTGCTGCAGGCGCAACGATCCTTACACTCAGCAGCTGCGCGTCGACGAGGTCGGTCGATCGCAAGATTACGGAGAGCCAGGCCAGGACCGATCAGAAGATTGAATCAGTTGCAGGGCAGGTCGAAGACCTCCAGGAAAAACAGAAGGCTACCGACGCACGAGTCGAAGAACTCGGACGTAGTGCCGCCGAAGCACTACAGCGTGCAACGGACGCCGGTTTGCTGGCCAAAGGCAAAGTAGTTTTCGAACAGACTCTCTCGGAAGACCGGGTCCGCTTCAAGCTGAATTCCTATGAGCTCGGCGCAGATTCGAAAGCAGCTCTCGACGAACTCGGCGGAAAGATCAAAGAACTGAATCGCGCTGTCTTCATCGAGATTCAGGGACACACCGATGACACGGGCAGCGTTGCCATCAACGACAACCTCGGGCAGCAGAGAGCGGAATCGGTCCGACGTTACCTTGCTCGACAACACCAGCTCCCGCTCTCGCGCATGTCGACCATCAGCTACGGGGACACGCTTCCGGTTGGATCGAATCGCAACAAGGCCGGACGGCAGCAGAACCGACGCGTAGTGGTGGTCGTGCTCGAGTAAGTGAATATGTCGCGCCTCGCGGGTCCTTAATTGAAACTCCGGCCACAAAGTATCGGCTCGACGCCGTTCGTGGCCGAAGTTTTCAACTTCGGGTCGCATATCCGTGGGTGATGTCAATCGCAACTCCCGCGCGGCAACTTCAGCACCGGAGTTGAAAACTCCGGCCACAAAGTACCGGCTTTAACTGTTGGGGCGAACTGCGTTCGCCCGCTCTCCCGGCCGTTTCTAAATGCACGAGAGAGTGGGCGCGTGCAACGCGCCCCTACCACCACCTGCTTCACAACCGATCGTCTGTCTAGCGATCCCGGGAGCGAAATCGCACTTCGACGGGAGAATCGGACACGTTCGATTCGGAGTCAGGCAGAATACGCATTCGATGAACGCGAAAACGAGTGAAGAGTCTGACCAGCTTGCTGTGTCCTGCCGAAATCTGCGGAAGACCTTCAGCGACGTTGTGGCCGTAGAC
The DNA here is from genome assembly GCA_046590705.1 of Thermoanaerobaculia bacterium. Taxonomy (GTDB): domain Bacteria; phylum Acidobacteriota; class Thermoanaerobaculia; order Gp7-AA8; family Gp7-AA8; genus JBKJUK01. The sequence continues at coordinate 10,220 of JBKJUK010000127.1, read as the reverse complement.
GGCCTCGACCTCGAGGTCAGGCGCGGCGAATGTCTCGGACTTTTGGGTCCGAGCGGCGCCGGGAAAACGACGACGGTAGAGATGCTGGAAGGGCTCACCGATCCCGACTCCGGAGAGATACGACTTCTGGGGGAAACCTGGTCAGACAACTCGCAGGAACTGCGGCAGCGGATTGGCATCTCGCTTCAGGAAACCCAGCTCAACGAGAAGCTGACCATCGAGGAAACGCTCATTCTTTTTCGATCGTTCTTCCGCGATAGCAAAGACCCCGAGGATCTGATCAAACAGTTCTCGCTCGGAGAGAAGCGCACTGCGCGTGTGGGGAAATTATCCGGTGGTCAGAAGCAGCGTCTGGCCGTGGCCTGCGCGCTGATCGGCAATCCCGAAGTACTTTTTCTCGACGAGCCCACCACAGGTCTCGATCCGCAGAGCAGACTGCAGTTGTGGGAGCAGGTGACGAACTTCAGGGCAGCTGGTGGATCCATCGTTCTTACCACTCACTACATGGATGAAGCGGAGCGTTTGTGCGACCGAGTGGCGGTCATCGATCATGGAAAACGCATTGCGCTCGGAACTCCGGCCGAGTTGATCGGTTCACTGCCGGGCTCGAACGTCGTCGAATTCGGCACCTCGAAACACCTCGACGAGGCGTCACTTCAGGGGCTGGCGGCAGTGACGGCGGTACGGCGCCGAGGTCCGCTCTGGTCGCTCTCTTCGGCGGATCTGGCCGTGACGCTCCCCGTACTCATCGCCTTCATCGAAGTGTCAGGGGCCGAGTTGACCACCCTTTCCACCCATCACGCCACTCTCGAGGATGTCTTTGTGGCCCTGACGGGGAGGGAACTGCGCGATGCGTAAGTCACGTGGACCGCTCTTCGAGTTGACCGTGGCACGGCTCAAGGAATTCGTTCGCGAGCCTGAGGCTATGTTTTGGGTCTTCGCCTTCCCGATCATTCTGGCACTCGCTCTCGGTTTCGCATTCAGAGAGCGTGGCCCGGAGAAGATTCCAATCGGTATCGTCGCGGAAAGTGGCGACGCAGCGATACTGCAGCATCTTGTCAGGTCACCGGCCCTGCTGCCGCGGATCTTTTCCCGGCAAGAGGCCTTTGAGCGGCTGCACGCGGGAAAGGTTTCGCTCCTCGTGGAAAAAGATGTTAACGGCTACACGTATCACTTCGACGAAACCCGCCCCGATTCGAGGATCGCCCGGCTCGAGACCGACGACGTTCTTCAGCAAGCCGCTGGTCGCAAAACCGCAGTGCCGGTGCAGCAGATTCTGGTGACGGAAAAAGGTTCGCGATACATCGACTTCCTCATTCCCGGTCTCCTGGGGATGAATCTGATGGGGACGGGGATGTGGGGCATCGGCTTCTCCGTTGTTACGGCACGCACGAAGAAACTGCTCAAGCGGCTGGTGGCAACTCCGATGCGCAAGAGTGATTACCTGCTCGCGCAGATGCTCTCGCGACTGGTGTTCCTGGTGGTGGAAGTCACCATCCTTCTGTTGTTCGGAAGGCTCGTGTTCGGTGTGCCGATGCGCGGTTCGATCTTCACGCTGGCGCTGATCTGTCTGCTCGGAGCGGTGGCCTTCAGCGGTCTGGGGCTGCTGATCGCTTCGCGCGCCCGGACCATTGAAGCGGTAAGCGGACTGATGAACATCACCATGATGCCCATGTGGATACTCTCCGGAGTCTTCTTTTCCTCGGAACGATTTCCAGATGCTCTGCAGCCGGTGATCAGGGCACTGCCGCTTACCGCGCTGAATGAATCGTTGCGCGCGGTGATGCTGGAGGGAGCGGGACTCCCGATGATCGCCTCACAGCTGCTGATCCTCTCGGCCTGGACGCTCGTTTCGTTCTCGATTGCGCTGCGAATCTTCCGCTGGAAGTAGTCCAGTACACGCCAGAAGAAATTCGTCCATCGCTGGTTGGGGATTTGCAATGTCTCCGGCAGGAGAATTCCATGGCTGAGAAGAGTGGAAGCAGTGACAAGCCTGCCAAGAAAATGACCTGCTGGCCTGGGTATGAACGGGTACCCGGCACGAAGGCCGGAGCGAAGGGTTCGTGCCGCAAGAAAACCTCGGCGAAGAAGAAGTAGGACATGGGAATCAGAGGAATCATTCGCTCAATGACTGATCTGCTTTTTTCCAGACGGGACGGGATGCTCGAAGCAGGAACGCTGGCGCCGGAGTTCGAGGGGCAGGACCAGAACGGCAAGTCGGTGAGACTCTCAGCGCTACGAGGCCGCAACGTCGTCTTATGGTTCTTTCCAAAGGCCAACACCCCTGGCTGACAGAAAGAGGGTTCCGGGTTCCGGGACTACGCGGACGAGTTTGAACGACTCAACACCACCATCCTCGGATGCAGCTTCGATGCTCAATCGGAACTGACCACGTTTGCGGAAAAGAACGGCTTCAAGTTCTCGCTGCTATCAGATCAGAAGCGGGAAATTGGGTTGGCCTACGGAGCATGTAGATCAGTTGAAGATCAGTTCGCCCGTCGCGTCGCGTACTGGATCGATCCGGTAGGTGTGATTCGACAGGCCTGGCCGAAGATTGACCCCGCTCAATATCCGAAGTTGCAGTTGGAGGCGATTCGGGACGCATCCATGCCAACGTGAGCGAGCATCCATTCGGTGAAAGCAGTGCGTGGCGCCTGCAGAGGAGAAGCAGAACATGAGAACTCATAAACTTTTAGAGGGTGCTGCAGTGGTCGCCTCCGCGATGCTTTTTCTGGCGGCCTGTCGGAACGAAACAAAAACTACCGAGAGCGAGGTCACAACCTCGCAGGAATCAACAGTCTCGGCGGGAACGACAGAGACGACGGGCAACGACACCGCCGCGACTTCCACCATGGCTCCGGCCGATCAGGTCTTCGCGAAGAATGCAGCCGCCGGCGGACTCGCAGAGATCGAACTCAGCCAGCTCGCGGTGAGGAAAGCTGCATCGGCTGATGTGAAGGCGTTCGCAGAGAGGATGGTGGCCGATCACACCGCGGTCGCTCAGGAATTGGCTCAGATCATGTCGGCGAAAGGAATGACGTCACCTGCAATCGATGCGGAGCATCAAACGATGCGCGAGAAACTGAATGGGCTTTCCGGAGCCGCGTTCGACAAGGAGTACATGGCGGGAATGATGAAGGATCATGACGCCACGGTCGCAGATTACCGCGGTGAATCAGTGGCTGGCGGAGATCGGGAACTGAGGGCGTTTGCGAGCAAAACACTTCCGAAGCTCGAAGAGCATGCGAAGAAAGCACATGTGCTCGCAGGGAAGATGGGACTGCACTAACGGCAGATGAACCGAGGGGGTTTGTGCCGAAAATGGGGACGCGGGCGCGCTGCTGCGCGCCCCTAACGCTGGCTTTAGTCCAGCACCTCAACTCATATCCGAGAGCTGTGGAGCACAGGCAATCCTGCCTGTGACTGGACACCTGGACTTCGCTTACGTTTCACGTCACGCGCAGTTGTGTGGCACAGGCAATCCTGCCTGTGGTGCGGAGGAGTGAGTCCTCGCACCCTCCTGGTCGGTGTCTCGTGGTCGGCGTAGGAGCGAGATCTGAGTGGAGCAAAATCGTGCTTCGAAGTTAGAGCAGCGCGCCACAGGCAGGATTGCCTGTGCCACACAATCGTCGTCCCTGCGCGAGGTAGGGAGAAGTCGCCAGTCAGTATCCTGCGGCCGCCTTACGCAGGCGCGGAAAGAAGATCGCGAACTCTTTACTGATCGTCTCCCGTTCGCGTTCGAAAATTTCCACCGCCTCTCCCAATTGAGGATGTCTGCTCAGTCTTCGACTGATGTAGTTGAGCTTTCGGCGCATTCCATCGGAGGATGATGCAAGTGTGAGCCATCGGTCCTCCACCATTCGCGGCACGCGAGATTTCATGGTCTCCGGAAGGTGTCTATTCTGACGAATGAGCAAGGTGTAGATCTCGCTGGAGAATTCTTCGAGGGACTTCGTCGAGTACTGCTCGAATTCTGCTGAGAGAATGGCGTCGTAGGCGACGTCGGCCAGGATCGAGGCGTAGTGGCCGAACTGAGGCGCGAAGTGTTTGCGTGTGGCTGCTGCGAATGGGCTCGAGTCGGTGTAACTGTCGACGAACCGGTGCAGCCCGACGCCCCGAATGACGCCCCCGGGGAGTGACGCGTCGACGGCTCCGCGAATGTCGTCGGCGATGAAACTGCCGACCATGCTCTCGGGATCGGGAGCAGCGAGAAGGAAGTGGGCGAGATGATCCATGAAGGAGCATGCATCATAGTTGCGACGGCTTTCGCCCGCTGGATTCACCTTTCTCTCCACCGCTCGTAGAGTGCTTTCGACCGAGAGATTCAACAGTTATGATGGCCCCCCAGAGGCGCCGAACCGCCTGGCAATTGAGGAACTACAGAAATGAGAGCGTGGAGAGGTGAGTGTAGATGTGAGGCGGAGGTAGAAGCGCAGCTGAGGCGTGGCAGGAGCCACGTTGAAGCGGCGCGCCGAGCGGGAACGAGGCAGGTGCGCTCGCGTCTCCACGCGGAAACCGAAGCATGACCACCACGTATGATTCTTCCGCCATCGAGGTCCTGACGGGACTCGAGCCTGTTCGCAAGCGGCCGGGCATGTACACGATGACCGACCGGCCGAATCACCTGGCGCAGGAGGTCATCGACAACGCAGCCGATGAGGCCATCGCCGGACACTGCGACGAGATTGTGGTGTCGCTCCACTCTGACGGCTCCCTCTCGGTGAGTGACAACGGCCGCGGAATGCCGGTTGATCTGCACCAGAAAGAAGGTGTCTCCGGAGTCGAAGTCATCCTCACCAGACTGCACGCCGGAGCAAAATTCTCTGATAAGAATTACCGGTTCTCCGGCGGTCTGCATGGAGTTGGCGTCTCGGTAGTCAATGCTCTCTCCCTGAAGTTGCAGGTATGGGTGAAGCGTGATGGTGTAGAGCACACCATGAGCTTCGCCGATGGCCGCAAGACTTCTGAGCTCCAGGTCTCCGGTTCGGTAGGAAAGCGCAACACCGGGACCACGGTTCGTTTCTGGCCGGATGGAAAGTACTTCGACACGCTGAAGTTCAACGTTCCTCGTCTCAAGCATGTGATGAGAGCGAAGGCCGTGTTGTCGGCGGGACTGCGCATTCGCTTCATCGACGAGGCTGAACCGGAACAGAGTGAAGAATGGTTTTACGAGGATGGCCTTCGCGATTACCTGGTTTCGGAGCTGAACGGCTCGACCACCATCCCCGCTACGCCGTTCATCGGGCATTTCAAGGGGAAGGACGAAGAGGCTGACTGGGCTGTGGTCTGGCTGCCCGAAGATGGCGACATCATCGGCGAGAGTTACGTCAACCTGATTCCGACTACGCAGGGCGGAACTCACGTGAACGGTTTCAGGAATGGACTGACTGAAGCCATCCGAGAGTTCTGTGAATTTCGCGACCTGCTGCCGCGTGGAGTGAAGATCTCGCCCGAGGACGTGTGGGGTCGCTGCAGCTACATTCTGTCAGTGAGGATGGGGGAGCCGCAGTTCACGGGTCAGACCAAGGACCGTCTTTCTTCGCGAGAGATTGCGGCCTTCGTCTCCGGCGTCACACAGGACGCTTTCAGTCTCTGGCTGAACCAGCACACTACCGACGCCGAGCGGATCGCGCAGCTCGCAATTTCGAGCGCAATGGTGCGGCTGCGTGCCGGGAAGAAGGTCGAGCGGAAAAAGCTCACCAGCGGGCCGGCGCTGCCCGGTAAGCTCGCCGACTGCAGCTCGCAGGATCTGTCGCAGACAGAGTTGTTTCTGGTGGAGGGCGATTCCGCCGGAGGATCGGCTAAACAGGCTCGTGACCGGGAGTTTCAGGCCATCATGCCGTTGCGCGGAAAGATCCTCAACACCTGGGAAGTGCACTCCAGTGAGGTGTTAGGCTCACAGGAAGTGCACGATATCGCCGTCGCTCTCGGCGTCGATCCCGGGTCGTCGAGTCTGGAAGGTTTACGCTACGGAAAGATCTGCATCCTGGCCGATGCTGATTCCGACGGTGCCCACATTGCCACGCTCCTCTGCGCGCTCTTCGTCAGACACTTCAGCAAGCTCGTTCAGGAAGGACATGTGTTTGTAGCCATGCCTCCGCTGTTCCGAATCGATATCGGGAAGAATGTCTACTACGCTCTCGACGAGGCCGAGAAGACCGGAACCATCAATCGCATCGAGGCAGAAAAGATGAAAGGCAGGATCAACATCCAGCGGTTCAAGGGTCTGGGTGAGATGAATCCTCTGCAGTTGCGCGAGACCACCATGGCCCCGGACACACGACGGCTGGTGCAGCTCACGCTGGAAGAGGGAGACGAAACAGTAGCCCTGATGGATATGCTGCTGGCCAAAGCGCGCGCGGGCGACCGCAAGGAATGGCTCACGCGGAAGGGCGATCGTGCTGAAGTGGAATTGTGAGAGTCAGGCCGGGGTCTGGGGGCCGGGGGCCGGGGCTGAACCCGTCACTCGCGCCAGGACTTGTAGGGGCGCGTTGCGCGCGCCCGCTCTCCCGTGCATTTCCGCCCCTACGTACGAGAACGTGGCGTTCTATTCGTGCCGCGCTGACTTTGCGGGTAAAGAGATGACAGATGGTTAAGAAAGAGAAAAAGCTGGGCAGGTCTTCTGCTGCGCAGCTGTCGCTGGGTGCGGAACGTCTCGCGCGGGCGGCGTTGTTCGACATTGAGAAGCTCACCGTTGGTGAGTTCGCGGAGAAGGCTTACCTCGACTATTCGATGTACGTCATTCTCGACCGCGCTCTTCCGAACATTGCCGATGGTCTCAAACCGGTTCAGCGACGAATCATTTACGCGATGTCGGAACTCGGACTGAATTCCAGCGCCAAGTTCAAGAAATCAGCGCGCACGGTCGGCGACGTACTCGGCAAATATCATCCGCACGGCGACAGTGCCTGTTACGAAGCCATGGTGCTCATGGCCCAGAATTTCAGCATGCGTTATCCGCTGGTCGATGGGCAGGGAAACTGGGGTGCGCCTGACGATCCGAAATCGTTCGCCGCAATGCGTTACACAGAGGCGCGACTTACCCGATTCGCGAGTACGCTGCTGTCCGAGCTCGATCAGGGCACGGTGGAATGGGGTCAGAACTTTGACGGGACCATGCAGGAACCGAAGCTGTTGCCCTCGCGGCTCCCGCACGTACTTCTCAACGGCGCGTCGGGGATCGCGGTGGGTATGGCCACCGACATTCCCTCGCATAATGTTGGTGAGATGGTGGCGGCCTGTGTGGCGCTACTCGACAATCCCGAGGCGACGCTGGATGAACTGCTCACGTTCGTCAAAGGGCCCGATTATCCGACGGATGCTGAGATCATCTCGACACCGATTGAGATTCGCCAGATTTACGAAACCGGCAATGGCAGCATCCGCATGCGCGCGAAGTGGGAGCGTGAAGGAACAGACCTGGTCATCACTGCGATTCCGCATCAGGTCTCGGGAAGCAAGGTACTCCAGCAGATCGCCGCGCAGATGCAGGCCAAGAAGCTGCCCATGGTCGAGGATCTTCGCGACGAGTCCGATCATGAGAATCCGACGCGTCTGGTGGTCGTGCCGCGCTCGAATCGCATCGATTCCGATGAGCTGATGGCGCATCTCTTCGCCACGACTGATCTCGAGCGGACTTACCGCGTGAACATGAACATGATTGCGCTCGATGGCCGCCCTCGCCTGTTCAATCTGCGAGGTCTGCTCGAAGAGTGGCTGGAATTCCGAGTTGGAACTGTTCGACTGCGCCTGGAGCATCGTTTGGAGCAGGTCGAGAGGCGGCTACACATTCTCGACGGCTATCTTGCCGCATATCTGAACCTCGATGAAGTGATCCGGATCATCCGCACTGAGGAAGAGCCAAAGCCGGTACTCATGCAGCGTTTTGGACTGACTGACATTCAGGCGGACGCCATCCTCGACCTGAGGCTGCGATTTCTCAGTCGTCTCGAGGAGTTCAAGATCCGGGGCGAGCAGGACGAGCTCTCGGCTGAACGCGACAAGCTCGATCGAATTCTGAAGTCTAAGACCAAACTGCGCGGCGAAGTCAGGCGCGAACTGCTCGACGATGCTGCGGAGTTCGACGATGGACGACGCAGCCCGATCGTGGAGCGCGGTTCCGCGCGCGCACTCGATGCCACGGCGCTCGTTCCTTCGGAGCCGATCACGCTGATCCTTTCGGAGAAAGGCTGGATTCGCGCGGCCAGGGGACATGAACTCGATCCCGCCGCGTTGCAGTACAAAGCTGGAGACGCTTTTCTCTGTTCGGCGAAGGGTAGGAGCAATCAGTCAGCGCTGTTCATCGATTCCACTGGTCGTACCTATTCTCTGCCCACGCACAACCTGCCTTCAGCGAAAGGTCACGGTGAGCCGCTCAGCAGCAGTGTTGCTCCGCCCCCCGGCGCGACGTTTGTCAGTGTGCTGATGGGAGCGGGCGACGACCTGTTTCTGCTCAGTACAGATGATGGTTATGGTTTCGTGGCCAGACTCGAAGACCTTCACACCAGAATCAAGAACGGGAAGGCGGTGATCTCCGTGGCATCGGGCGCGAAGGTGCTGCCGCCGCAGCGAGTGCGCTCGTTTGATACAGATTGGGTGGCTGCGGCGACCGACGAGGGAAAGCTGTTGCTGCATCCCATCGCTGAGCTGCCGCAGTTGGCGCGCGGTAAAGGCGTACGCATCATTCATGTGAAGAGTGAACGGGTAGTCAGCGTCGCCGTTCTACCGGATGGCGGAACGCTGGTGGCCTACGCAGGCAAGCGCTATCTCAATCTGAAGCACTCAGATCTGGAGGGATACAAAGGCAAGCGCGCTCTCCGCGGGAACCGGCTTCCCCGAGGATTCCAGAACGTCTCATCGCTCGAGGCGGGTCAGAACGCCAAGGACGTGATGTAAGAACATTACGTTAGTGCGTAATTCGTAGGGGCGAATTGCATTCGCCCGCTCCCTCGGCTTCTGCGAACTCAAAAATTTTACTCGGGTCTCCGAGTCGAACAGTGCCGTCGCTGCGGACCTGGAACGTCATTCCGAAGGAGCACGCCGTGCTCGGTAGCGAGCGGAAAGAAAACTGCGACTGAGGAATCTACGCAAAAGGATCGCGCTCAGTATTTACAGCGCGGGCCCTGTTCGTAGATCCATCGCACCCACCCATCCCGCCACTTCTAATGAACGGTTCGTTGCGCCACTTGGGGGGGAGGGTGGCGCTCAAGGTACCAACCGCGTTCATTTTTGTGAAACCGGCGTCACGCGCCGATTCCGCGCTCGGGATGACGGCTCTGCTGCGCACTGTCCCGAACTATACTCTCACGCGATGAGAACAATCAGATTCGGACGCACCAACGTTCAAGTTCCTGCAGTGAGTCTCGGAACCTGGGGACACGGAGGTCCGAGTATCGCGCGCGACATCTCAGTCGGCTGGTCCGGTCACGACGACGAACTCGCGAAGAATGCGCTAATGGCCGCGCATCGAAAGGGCATCACGCATTGGGACACCGCCGACGTTTACGGAGACGGGAACGCCGAGCGGCTCATCGGTGAGGTCTTCGACGAGATCCCACGTCGAGATATTTTCGTGGCCACCAAAGTCGGCTGGGATCCGGGCGAGTATGCTCACGTCTACCACCCCGAACAGATCAGAAAGCGGATGGATCGTTCGCTGGCGCTGATGAAAACAGATCATGTCGATCTCTACTATCTTCATCACTGCGATTTCGGTCCCGACGATGTCTACTTCGATGACGCTGTGGCTGTCCTCGAATCATTCCGGCAAGAGGGAAAAACCCGCTTTCTCGGCCTTTCAGACTGGAGCAGCGAGAAGGTTCTGAAGTTCGCCCGCCGGATGAATCCTGATGTGGTGCAACCGTATCGCAGTGTGCTCGACGATCAATACCTCACCAGCGGCCTTGCTGAATGGGTGCGCAAGAACGACGCCGGCGTTGCCTTCTTTTCTCCGCTCAAGCATGGCCTGTTACTCGGAAAGTATGACCAGCCGACAACATTTCCAGAAGGTGATTTCCGAAAGAATATTGCAGGGTTTTCCGACCCGGCCGTGATCGAGAAAATGAAATCGAACCGGCAGCTGATGACCGAGAAATTTCCTGCAGTGTCGAATCCTGTCATGCACGCCGTGATCGGCGCGATCCTGGCCGACTCGCCAACCGGCACGGTCCTGCTGGGGCAACGCAATGAAGCGCAGGTCGACGCCGCTTCTGATGTTGGCG
>JBKJUK010000036.1:0-7218 GCA_046590705.1 Thermoanaerobaculia bacterium | reverse complement strand
TCCGGTCCGCGCCGCGACCCCGCAGAGCGCAAGCGCAGGCGGAAGAACTATTTCTTCCTTCTTCGTTCTGCGTGCATCAGCTGCGCGGCGCGGACCGGAGATTCCTCTTCGCAGCATCACCCTGCAGGCTCGCACAAGCATCGCCTGCTCATCGGAATGACGCCGCGGAAGATTCGAACACTTCCCCGTCTCTTTCTTACTTCATCGTTCTGCGTTCTGCGTTCTGCGTTCATCAGCTCTATAGTGCGTTCCCTTCGACACCGGATTCTTCAGCGCGGCCTCGGCCACGATCGACGCGGTCTGCTGGCCGTGAAACAACTCGATGAGTTCTCGGCTGATGCGGGACTCATGATAGAACTTGGTGAGTCGTGCACCGAGCTCGCGCATGTCCGCGACAGCCCGCTCCAGCCGCGCATCAGTCCTGATGATGCCGACGTAGTTCCACATGGTGTTCTGAATGATCGACCAGTCCTGCAGGACCAGCGCGGGATCTTCGTTGTTCACCGTTCCAGGCTGCTGCCAGTCCGGTATTGACCCCAGAATGGCGCCTGCTACGAAGCCGACACCTGGGGGCCGGGACGACAAGGCCCGACGCACCGCTGCTGCTGCAGACTCGTTGGTGGTGCGCTGGATCTTCCTCGACCTGTTGCGAGCCGCCGACCGAACGGACTCCACAGGAGTCGTCGGCGCCAGCAACTTCTGATTGATCGAGGCGGCCGCAAAATATCCCCACGTCAGGCCTTCGAGCAGAGATGTGGAGGCGAGACGATTCGCGCCATGAACGCCAGTGCACGAAGTCTCGCCGATCGCATAAAGTCGCGGCAGGGTCGACTCACCGAATGTGTTCACCAGCACTCCACCACAGAAATAGTGTTCCGCGGGAACGACTGGAATCGGTTCGCGGGCGATGTCGATTCCGATCTCCAGACACTCTTTGTAGATATTCGGAAAACGCTCCTGGATCGGCTCCCGTCCCTCGTAGAACGTGGCTAAGTCGAGGTATACATGATCTTCCTTGGCCAAAGTCATTTCCTCGACGATGGCCCGGGTCACGACATCGCGCGGCGCGAGATCGAGAAGCTTCGGCGCGTACTTTTCCATGAAATACTCGCCACGCTGATTCCGCAGACGTGCACCCTCTCCACGCAGCGCTTCGGAAATCAGAAAATGATTCGCTTTCTTGTGCGCCAGCGCGGTCGGATGAAACTGCACATACTCGGCATTCATGATGCGCGCGCCGGCGCGATTGGCCATCACCACACCATCACCGAGCGAATGTCTGGTGTTGGTCGTGTGAAGATAAATCTGTCCGATGCCTCCGGTTGCCAGCACGGTGTAGTCCGCGAAAATCGTAAAGACCTCGTTGGTGCGACTGTCGAGGAGATACGCACCGACACACTCGTTGGCGAGGCGGTACTTGACCTGAATGTCGGTAGGATGGTGATGTGTGGTCAGCAGGTCGATGGCGATGGCATCGGTGACCAGGGTGATGTTCGGCTCTGAGCGGATGCGGTTGAGCAACGAGATTTCAATGGCCCGGCCCGTGGCATCGCCCGCGTGAATGATGCGCGACACAGAGTGCGCACCTTCCTGAGTGAGATCGAGTTCACCACGATCGGTTACCGAGAATGGGACATGCACCTCATCCAGCAGCAGTTTCTTAACGACCTGCGGTCCCTCGGTGGAGAGAAATCTCACCGACTCCTCGTTACAGATGCCGGCACCAGCGCTCAGGATGTCATCGACGAGCTTGGCGGAAGAATCCTGATGACCCTCGTAAATGATGCCGCCCTGCGCCCAGTAGGTATTGCAGTCGGCAGGGTCAGAGGCCTTGGTGACGATCAGGACTTTCACGCCTGCCTGCGCCAGAGTGAAGGCCGCCGTGAGGCCGGCAATCCCGGTACCGATAATCAGCACGGGATAGTGCTCGCGATGATTGAGACCGCTCAAGAAGAGGTCCTACCGATGAACTGATGAACGCAGAACGCAGAACTGATAAACGCAGAACGCAGAACGCAGAACGATGAAGTAAGAAAGGAAGCACGAGAAACCTCCGCGCTCCTCCGCGACGTCATTCCGATGAGCAGGCGAAAACGATGCGAGTCTGCAGAATGAGAGTGCGAAGAGGAATCTCCGGTCCGCGCTCCGGAACTGCTGAGCGGAGAACGACGCACGCACATTGCTGAAGCAGACGACGAACGTCTTTCTCGAATCGAACGAGAGCAGTTGGTTTTCGCCTCTTTTCTTCGTTCTGCGTTCTGCGTTCTGCGTTCAACGTTCATCAGCCGTTCTGCGTTCATCAGTTCCTTCAAAACAATCGCGGCTGCGGCTTACCACCGGCGTTCAGCTCGTACCCAAGGTGCTCGTACGCGGCCCTGCTGGCAACCCGGCCGCGGGGCGTTCTCTGCAGGAAACCTATCTGGATGAGGTACGGCTCATAGAGGTCCTCGATGGTTCCCCTATCTTCCGCGATCGATGAGGCGATGGCGTTCACACCTACCGGGCCTCCACCGAATCGCTCGATGATGGCGCTCAGCATCTTGCGATCAATCTCGTCGAGACCGTACTCGTCCACCTCCAGCATTTCCAGAGCAGACCTTGCGATGGCCAGATCCACGCTGCCCTCATGACGAACCTCAGCAAAGTCCCTGACACGATGCAGCAGCCGATTTGTAATACGAGGCGTACCGCGTGAGCGGCGAGCGATCTCCACCGCTCCTTCGTGGGTGATCGGTATCTTCAGGATGTCAGCCGAGCGTTCGACGATGATGGTGAGCGAATCGACATCATAGAAATCGAGTCGATGCACGATGCCGAATCGGGCTCGCAGCGGAGCGGTCAGCAGACCGGCCCGTGTGGTCGCTCCCACCAGTGTGAAGCGCGGCACATCGATCTTCACCGTGCGAGCGGACGGACCCTGCCCGATGATGATGTCGAGTTTGAAATCTTCCATCGCCGAATAAAGAATCTCCTCGATCTGAGGGGCGAGACGATGAATCTCGTCGATGAAAAGAATATCGCCCGACTCGAGGTTCGTGAGGATCGCCGCGAGGTCTCCGGCCTTCTCTACAACGGGCCCGGAGGTGGTCTTCAACGACGCGTCCATCTCATTGGCGATGATGTTGGCCAGAGTGGTTTTACCAAGACCGGGAGGTCCGAACAGCAGGACATGATCAAGCGTCTCTTTCCGTTTCCTCGCTGCAGAAATGGAAATTTTCAGATTCTCTTTCACTTTGGTCTGCCCGATATACTCGGCAAGGAAGCGGGGTCGAAGCGAGAGTTCGATCCCGATTTCCTCGTCCATGAAATCGGGCGAGAGAATCCGCTCTTCAGTCATCGGGGCGATTATAGAGGGTCGGCGCACTTACCGATTCGAGAGAACGGAACAGTCGTCGTCGCTGCGTAGGGGCGCCCTGCGGGCGACCGCTCCCTCGGCCTTCCACGAAAAGCACCAGAGAGCGGGCGCCCGCAGGGCGCCCCTACAGTCACATTACGCATCGAGTTCTTCCAACCGGCTCCCCACTTTACCGAGACTCAGCGGTGACTTACCCGCAACCTCGCCTTTCGGCGCGCGGTTGTCCTGCTCACCTTCGGAGGACGATGGTGATGCTGGTCCCTTCACCCGGCCTGGACTCCACCAGAAATCTCCCTTCATGCTCCTGAATGATGCGGTAGGAGATGGCCATCCCGAGCCCGGTGCCTGAGGGAAAGTTAGTGCGGAATGGCTGAAACAACAACCGCTGTTCGGCCTCGCTCATCCCACGTCCGCTGTCCTGAAACAGGATCTCGTACGTATCGAGGGTAACGGTCGTTGCCACCCTGAGAAGCCCACCTGAAGGCATGGCCTTCAGGGCATTGCTGGCGATGTTCCAGAAGACCTGACGGATCTGATTCGGGTCACCGCTGATCAGCAGAGACGGAGGCTGGATCTCCTTTCTGATCTCGATCTGTTCACTCTGCGGCGAGTTCGCCAGCAGATCCAGTATCTCCAGAAGACTGGCGGCGATATCGAACTCGGCGGGACGGCGCTCCTGCGGCTTCACGAACCGCAGAAAGTCAGCAATGGTGTTGTTGAGCCGATCCGATTCCTTGAGCACGATCGACATCAGCCGCTCTTCCTGCGGAGTCAGGTTCTTCGAACTCTTCAGGACCTGCACCGAGCCCGCAATCGCAGCGAGCGGGTTCCTGATCTCGTGGGCAATGCCGGCAGACAGCTCTCCAACCGCGGCCATCCTGTCCCTGAACCTGAGCTGCGACTCCAGCTTCTTCATCTCGGTGAGGTCCTGAAAAATCAGCGTGACTCCCACCGTCTCTCCGTCGAACGCATTCAAGGGAGTCAGCGCGTAACCTACCGAACGCAACTCATCTCCGCGTACGAAATCGTCCTTCTCGCCGCGTATCAATCCTTCGCGGACGACGCTCTCGCGTAACTCCTCCCACTCCTCCGCGGTAAAGAGTCCGAGTTCACTCAGGGGACGACCGACGAATTGCTCCTCGGGCATGCTGAGAATCTCGCAGGCCGCAGGATTCACGAAGGTAACGATGCCCGAGGGAGTGAGCGTCAGCAGTCCGGAAGGGATCGACTCGACCACATTCTGGTTGAGAGCCTGCAGCCTGGCCAGGCGGTCCCTGCTCACGTCCAGTTCCTCAGAGGTTCGATTCAATTTCTCCGCAATGTAGGAGGTAAGAAACGCGGTTGCGTAGAAGCCGGCGCAGTTCGTGGCGAGGTTGATGTAGAGACGCGCTGCACTCCAGTAGGTCGACAGAATGTTTTGCGGCTGCAACGGCAGAAGCCGGTAATACATGAGATCGATCAGACCGCCGTACAGGATGATCGCTCCCGAAGCGGTCAGGATCCCTCCACGCCTGAGCAGCAACATCGACGCGGTGATGATGGAAATCAAATAGAGAAACGTGAACGGCGAATCGAGACCACCGGTGAAAAACACCAGCACGGTCTCGGTGAGGATGTCGCCGGCAGTCTGCAGATATAGGTTCGTTCGTCTGCTCTCGATCAGTTTATAGAACGCGATGTACACGAACGTGAGGACGTAGGTGAGTGCGACCGTCAGATAGATGTAGTTGACCGGAAGATAGGTCTCGACCGTGAACTGGATGATCAGGGTCGCCAGCAGCAGACTGGTAATGGCCACCACGCGGACGGCAATGACCGTCCGGACGTCCGTATGAATCGGCTGCATTGGATGGTGAGGGAGTAGCGACGCGCCATTCGACGCGTCGCTACTCTCGGGGTCTTATCCGATCGAGCCGATGAGTGCGAACATCGGCATGTACATGGCGATGACGATGCCGCCGATGGCCACTCCGAGGAAGGCGATGAGAACCGGCTCGAGCAGCTTCATCAGACCGGCCACGGCCGTGTCCACTTCGTCTTCATAAAAGTCGGCGATCTTGGAGAGCATGGCGTCCAGGGCACCGGTCTGTTCACCGACGGCGATCATCTGCACGACCATGGTCGGAAACACGCCTGTATCGCTGAGCGGCTCACTGATGGTCTTGCCTTCTTCGACGGATTTCCGGGTGGCCATGATGGCGTCTTCGATGATCGAGTTGCCGGCCGTGCGCGCGGTGATCTGGAGTCCATCGAGAATCGGAACGCCGGAGGCGGTGAGCGTAGCCAGCGTGCGACAGAAACGGGCCACTGCGATCTTTCGCATCAAACCTCCCACGATGGGCATTCTCAGGAGGAGTCTGTCGAGGACGCGCTTTCCCTTGTACGTGCCGTGGTATCGCTTGATGGCGATCGTTCCGAAGAACCCGAGTCCGCCGATCAGCCACCAGAAGTCCGCAATGAAGTCGGACATGGCAATGACGATCCTGGTGGGCATCGGAAGCTCAGCACCGAGGCCCTCGAAGAGCGAGGCGAAGACCGGAATGACCTTCCAGAGGATGATCATGACCACGATCACGGCGATGGAGATGACGCCGACCGGATAGATCATGGCCGACTTGACCTGCGAATTCAGTTTTACCGACTTCTCGATGTATTGCGCAAGACGCTGCAGAATCGTATCGAGAATACCGCCGGCCTCGCCAGCCGCGACCATGTTCGTATAGAGGTCGCTGAATGTTTTGGGGTGCTTGCGCATTGCGTCGGCGAGGCTGGCACCCGACTCTACGTCCTGCCGGATCTGGAGAAGCGAGCGCTTGAAGACCTTGTGCTCCTGCTGTCCTCCGAGAATCTCGAGGCACTGCACGAGCGGCAGACCGGCGTCGATCATGACTGAGAATTGACGCGTGAAGATGGCGATCAGACCCGACGGTACTTTCCCGCCGAACTTCGGGACCGCGATTTCTTTCCCTTTTTCCTTGACCGCCGTGACCACGATCTGCTGACGACGAAGCGTAGCCATCACCGTTTCTTTGGAATCAGCGACGAGTACACCCGTCTGATCCTGTCCCGTCCGACCCCGACCCTTCCACTCGAAACTAGGCATGATTCAGTTCCTCCGCCGCACTCGTTACGCGGTGCGCGGGCGTCCGCCAGCCATCTGAGACGGCTGGGGGATTGCGCCGGCACCACGGGAGATCATCTCCTGAAGCTCGTCGGCGTTCGACGAGCGGTTCAACGCGACCTGAAGCGTGATCGCCTTCTTGAAGTAGAGCGTCGCCAGAGCCTGATTGAAGGTCTGCATTCCGTACTTCGACTGGCCGGTCTGCATCATCGAGTAGATCTGATGCACCTTGTCTTCGCGGATGAGATTCCGAATGGCGGGATTCGGTACGAGAATCTCCATGGCCATGACCCGGCCCTTGCCATTTGCCCGGGGCAGAAGCGCCTGACAGAGAATCCCTTCGAGAACGAACGAGAGTTGCGCGCGAATCTGCGGCTGCTGATGCGCGGGAAAAACGTCCACGACCCGGTTGATGGTCTGGGCCGCGGAGTTCGTGTGGAGAGTGCCGAACGTGAGATGGCCCGTTTCGGCGATGCGCAGAGCGGATTCGATTGTCTCGAGATCGCGCATCTCACCGATGAGCACCACGTCGGGATCCTGACGCAGTGCCGACTTGAGCGCCGCCGAGAATGAGTGCGTGTCGGCGTGGAGTTCACGCTGATTCACCACGCAGGCCTTATGCGAGTGCAGGAACTCCACCGGATCTTCGATGGTAATGATGTGCTCGTGGCGCTCGCGGTTGATCTTGTCGATCATTGCCGCCAGCGTTGTCGACTTGCCAGACCCGGTCGGTCCCGTGACC
>JBKJUK010000394.1:0-43911 GCA_046590705.1 Thermoanaerobaculia bacterium | reverse complement strand
CCGGAAGTTTCTCGAACTGCTGGCGGTCACCGTAAAGCGCTTCCGCTGGCGGTTGCAGACGTACGTGCTGATGATCAATCACTATCACCTCGTTTCGCAGACTCCGGAGTGCACGCTCTCGCGCGGGATGCACTGGCTGAACTTCATGTACGCGCAGTACTTCAACCGCAAGTACAAACGGCGCGGGCATCTGTTTCAGGGACGGTTCGACGCGAAGCTGATCGAGGAAGGTGTGTACCTCAACGAGGTGCTTCGCTACGTTGTGCTCAACCCTGTGCGGGCGAAGATGGTCATTCACCCAGCCGAGTACAAATGGAGCAGTTACCGGGCGCTGGCCGGGCTCGAGCCGGCGCCGGAATGGCTCGCGACAGAGTGGCTGCTCGCGCTCGACAACGATCCTGAGAAGGCTAAAGAGATCTATCGAGACTTCATCCAGGAGAAGACCGAGGATCGCAGCACGGTCTGGAAGGAGGTAGTCGGCCAGATCTACCTCGGCAGCGCCGGGTGGGTCGAGAAGATGCGAGGTCTGGTTGAATCAAAGCCGCGAAGTGATGAACATTCGCGAGCGCAGCGGCTGATTCCGCGGCGGACCATGAAGCGGGTTATCGAGGCTGTTGCCGAAGCCTGTGAGATCAAAGCGACCACGCTGCGCGAGACGCATGGAGGAGTGGCGCGCATGCTGGCCGCGTGGATCGGATGGAACGAAGCGGTGCTCCATCTCCGTGAAATCGCCGCGGCCTTGAGACTGCGCAGCAGCGGCTACATCTCGACGCTCGTTCGTGAATGCGACGAGCAGCTCGCGCGCGACAAGCTGCTGCAGTCGATTGCTGCACGAGCTATCAACGCACTTCATCTCGCATAAAAACGGATACCGCGACTCGCAACTGCAACGCGCGTGGCGGAGCCATGTCTACAGCTCGCCAGCCTCGTTTCTTTGACGCGAATCCGGGACGATCGAGCGCTTAGTTCCGGGCCTATATACCGCGTTATCGCTGGGCGGCGCTCAGGGATATCGGCGACCACCTGGAAAACCTCGAAGAGACTACTTTCTCCGCCCTACAATCAATGACAACAGGCCTGACCCTCTATGACCCGTGCGCTGAAGCAGGACTGGATCGAAGGCGGGTACCTTGATCCGTATGATGTAAGAAGCGCTCGGATTAATGCTCGTTCGAACCTTACTGGCGCATGCACGTCATGCAATCCAAGTAAGGGCGCAAAGCCGTTGGGCGCGCGAGAAGGTGAATGGTGGCCGAGGAGCTGGCCGCAGGATTCATGGTGGCCATTTGGTGGGGAGCCGCCAAAACCATGATCACCGACGAGGTCTTAGACCACTATGTGCGTCTATGGGGCGCGCCAGAAAGAACGGCTCGCTTCACGGCGTTTGGTCATACGGCATACGTGTACAAGTGGGATGAGGGGACTCACCCCGAGCAAGTCAATTTCTATGCGACGAATGGCGCGAGCGCACATCAAATGCAGGGCGGTGCGCCGGAACATCGGGTCGAGCTATTCGCCGGATTAACGCCCGGTGCCGATGAGATCGCGAAGGCCCTGGCGATGGCATCGATCGACCCTGTACTCCATGAGACATCGATCGGGCATGGTCACACAATCACATATCAGGAACCACTTTGGGCCGGCAGCGAAATGTGTAGCTTCCTGATCATTCGCCCGAGGTCCGAGATCGTTCCTATTCTTCTAACGTCCGACGAACTTCACGTCAACTTTCTGCAAGCGATCGCGGTATTCCCGTCAGAGGTCGAGTTCAACAAGCTGCACGGCGCTGATGCGCTCCTTCGATCCTGGCAGAGTCGGGGCGTTGCATTCTGGAACCCGCACCGTTCCCCTGAACCTTTGCGCCCAGCGTGAGCGTCCTCGGCGCTTGACGGCGAGCGTCGATCGTAAGGAATGTACGGCTGGCGAGGTGTGAAGTGCGTGGCTGTACGATCGACGGGGCCATCGTTGAAGATGTTGTTGTTGATCATCTGAAAACTCACGGTCTTCTTCAGGCGTGGGCCGCTGCTTTCAAACATGTCGCGTTACGCGGGAAGATCGGCCGAATCATGATCAGCCCCGCCGTCGCGACGGGTACCGCGAAGCCTGAAGAGCAGCGCGCGTTCGACCTTGCGAACGAGGATTACTACGCAACCGTCGACTGGGCTCTCGACATCAGCGAAGGAGAGTTTGAGGAGTGCGAGCTGCAGCGGATTGCGGCGCATCTGATCCGTCGCGATCCGCAGACACAGGTCGTGGTCAGGCGTGAGAAAGCGATGCAGGGGAAATGGCGCGATCTCGATCTGTCGAAAACGCACTGGAAGACTTCGATCGAGTTCATGCTCGATCGGAGGTGATGCCGACGTCGTGCTCGTGGCCGGCAAACGCAATCGCAAGTTTCGGGATCTGCTCGACGGACTGAAGATGCTCCGTGATGCGGGTGTTGCCGAATCCGATTAAAGTCGTAACGAGCACTCGATCAAGGGTCGGCGAGTGGAGGGTCGTCGCTTCAGCCGTGGCGAACAGCACGAGTCCACATAATCGTGCATGCTGAAATCAGCCGGTTTTCCGGACCGCGGCTTTGCGTTGGAGCTACGATTGAAGCTGCGACCCATTTGTCTTACCTATGTTGATGTCATCAAGACCCCCGACACTGGTAGTTCGGCGGAGAGATAGTTCATATGGACCGTGACTTCATCATTGACCAGGTTTCGTGGCACACACAGACCGAGAATACCGAGTCCAGAGTGAATGTCCTGGCTCGGTTCCGCACGGTTGTACGGTTTCTCGAAGAGAACGGTTTGACTGAGAGGCCTCTCAGTAACCGTGTCGATGAGTCCTTTGCTCTTCGCTCTGCCGATCTGACCGAAGAGGGAGTGGCGGTGATGCGAAAAGCTATGACTCGTGGCTGGGCGGCATTGACCGCGGCAAATCACCAGACGGATGTTCGACCTCTGGAAAACACTTTGGCGAAGCTGCGGAAGTCGACGAGAAGATAATCTCGAACCGGTCGACCTCGTTTTCTCATTCGGTGCAAGGTCGCCATGCTTACAGGTACCGGAAATAGGATCGCTTCAGCCCGATCAACAACGACATGCCGCCGCGTGTGCGGGACCGTTAGCGACGGCAATCGGCAAACAATCTGGTGAAATGTGTGCGTTTGATCCAACGACTTACGAACGCGGAGGCTGCACCAGCGCACAGCACATCGCCTTCACCGCAGCTGGTAAGTCGCCGGGCGGTAACGCGGCTCCGGAATGGCGATGTTTTTCTCTCGCGCGTTTGCGACCCAGGCGTCGCGGGCGCGCCTCACCTCGGCAAGAGCTTCCTCCGCCGGTTGCCCGAACGCCGAACAGGATGCGAGATCGGGGATGTCGGCGATGTAGCCGCTGTCCTCGCCGCTGAAGAAGATGTTGATGTGATAGCCGCTCATTCGCAGTCCTTCGCGAAGCCTTATCAGATTCGCTCAGCCTCTACGGAAACTACCTGCCGGTTCAGTAGTTCGTGCAGGAAAAGATGTGACGACTTCCCTCGACAGATGCACCCGCAAAGCGGTGCGCCGCTGACGTTATTTTGTCAGCGAGTCTGGCTTGGGGGAGAGTGGCTTCGCTGACTTCAGTTTCAGCGAACGGCGTCGCAGTTCGTCGAGCAGGCGGAGCTTCTCTGCAATTGGTCGAGCGGCGAGCTCTTTCCGAAGCTCCTGCTTGCTCGCCATGACTTTCGCCAGATCGAAGGGAGTGCTCATAGTTGGTCTGCCGGGAATTGTTGCTCAAAGGTGCGCCAACGATCAAGAAGCCCATGTCGAGCTAGTACGTTTTCAAACTCTTTGTTCTGGATCAGGCCCGCTTCTCTGAACTGAATCAGACGAAGCTTGTCTTTTGTCCTGCCGGTCTGCAAGGCGATCGCCGCCAGATGCAGCGGGCTGAATACGCGCGCTTTCGAGCCCTCTACATCAAACTCGTTCGCCTCGCGCAGCGCCTCATCAATCAACCCGGGCGATGACGGTAGAAACTGCACGGGCCAGCCGCCGACCATCACGTACTCGTTCTTCAACTCGCATCCGCGGCTACGAAGGTAATCGAGGATCGGATCGAGTGTGATGATCAGCCCGCCGGCAGGTGCAGATACTGGCACAAACACGTCGACATCCATCGTCTCTGCCGGTTCCAGATAGAAAGTCGCGGCGACGGCTCCCCCGATGGCGTAACGTTCGACGGCACCGTCTCTCTCCATCTCGTTCAACATTCGAATGACAGCAGTAATGTCCTCCATCGCTGACGCCGCTAACGCGCGGCCCTCCATTGCTTCGGTTGGTCGCCGACGGATACCAGGTGGCCGAGCGCTTCGAGGGAGGCCAGGACTTGCTCGACGTCTTTGGTGCGCGCGCCCTTGAAGGACTTGGCGAGACTGCTGGCGTCGAGGGTGGCCGCGGTCTGCTGGAAGGTGTCGCGGATGACGGTAAGCTGTTGGGGCAGGGACTGCGGCCAGGGCAGCTTCAGGCCGTCGCCGGTGAGGGTTGAGGGCCGAGAGGCTACGGGCGTGGGTGCAACGCCGGCGAGTTCGTTCTGTACCGGCTTCTGTGTGTTGTCAGGGTTCTGAAACTCGGGACGCAGCCAGCGGATGATGCCGCGCTTCTCCTCCTCGGCGCGCTCGGCGTTGAGCGCCACCAGACGCTCGAGGATCTGCTCGTCGGTGAGATCGTGCGGCCAGCCGTAGGCGTCGAACACCGCAGCATCGAGCTCGTCGTGAAGCTGCTTCAGCACCGAGACGAGTCCCTGCTCGTGAATCGTTTTCTCTTTCGCCGTCAGGAGTTCGCCATTGCGCAGGTTATTCAGAACGTTGTACATCCAAGTGATTGTTAGATCGGGATGCAGCGCCTGTTGCCGCTTGCGGTGCGCATCGAGCCGCTCGCCGACGTCGCGCATGCGCTGCGTCAGCGATTCGTCGCCAGAGTTAGGAAAGGGGAACGGATCGAAGCAGACAGTCTTGTTGTATCTCGGCCTGTCTTCGAGCGTCCCGCCCGCTGCGAGTGCCCAGACGGAGTGAACGCGGCTTGAGAGACTGGCGAGCCATTCACCGCCGGCGAGGGCTATCACAACTATTGAATGGTCAGCGAGAACTGACCCGTCGACGAATTGAAACACCCGATGCTTTGATGTTTCTGTCGTGGCGATGAATCGATCAAGAGCGACAAGCGCTTTCCGGATCTCAGGCCGCTCCCACCCGAAGCGCCACCACTTCGTCCGGATCGCGTCACGCCGGTTCACTCTTCTTTCCGGCAAGACATGATCAATCACATGCTGAAATGCGAGTTCGTTTGCATTGCGAGCTTCACTCTCGGACAGACGTGAGAAGTCGATGAGGTAAAGTTCACGTGCCCGTTGGAGGAGATCCTTTCCAGCGATATATCTTCGAATCGCTGATGCACCTCGGCCACGATATTGCTCGGCAGTCACAGGATCGACGATGAAACCAGAGCCGTGAAGAGCGACACCCATGCTCGACAGCGCGGCGTTCGATCTCAGTGCGACGGCGGATCCTGATGTCGAAGTGCCGATCTGCAGGTCGTCTGAAATCTGCCCGGTTCGCGGTTCGCTCAGGACTACGGCGGTAGCGTCACCGCCGGACTCACCCTCTTCGACGACGCGAAGGAGAATGCCTGTGTGCTGCGTTTCGCTGTCGGCCACCGTCATAGCGATCCGCACAGCGGCGCCTGTCTCGCTGTCGGACCACGGATGATCAGGGATCGCAAAACAAATGCGGATACCGTCGCCGAGGTGGCGAGCAATGACTCGTCGATTGAAACTCTGGCTGATGCTATTCGTCGTAATGAATCCAAATCGTTTCGCCGATTTGTTCGCAACGATTGCTGCCGCGGTGTCCCACCAGTACATCACAAAATCAGCGTTGTCCTCGATGGTTCCTGAGTACACCCGACGAAGCTCTTCGACGTACCCGTCGCCGAGAGCATCACGCATTCTCTTGGTCCCGATGAACGGCGGATTCCCCACGATGTAGTCCGCCTTCGGCCACTCCGCTTTACGCGGATTCACGTATCGCATCACCGTCACGCGCGCCGTTTCGTCTGGAATCTCTTCGCCGGTGACGGGACTCATCTTCATGGTTTCACCGTCCCATCGCGTGATCGGCTTCCCCTCACCGTCCACTGCAGGTTCGACGCGGTCGTAGGCCAGCACGGCGTCGCGGCATTCGATGTTGTGGTAGTCGCGCAGCACGGGCTCGGGCACGTTGGTCTTCCAGCCTCGGTTGCGGGTCTGCCACTGCAGGTAGCCGATCCAGAGCACCAGCTCGGCGATCTCTTTGGCCCACGGTTTGATCTCGATGCCGAGGAATTGCTCGGGTGTGACCGAGCGTCCGTGCAGATTGAAGACGGCGTTGTCGCCGAGGTCGTGCAGCAGCGCCAGGATCTCGTTCTCGATGCGCTTGAATAGATCGAGGGTGACGTAGAGAAAGTTTCCGGAGCCGCAAGCCGGGTCGAGTACGCGGGTCTGCGTCAGCTTGTCGTAGAAGGCATACACCGGTTTGCGCGCCGCCACCATGGCCTTGGTGTCGTCGTCCGACTTGGCGGCCTCCATGATCTGTCGCACTTCAGCGCGCGCCGCTTCCCACTCCTCACGCAGCGGCTCCTCGATGGTCGGACGCACCAGCCGCTCGACGTACGCGCGCGGCGTGTAGTGCGCGCCGAGGCGGTGACGTTCTTTCGGATCGAGGGCGCGCTCGAGCAGCGTGCCGAAGATGGCAGGCTCGACGTCGCGCCAGTCGCTTGCCGCAGCCCGGCCGAGGATGTTGAGCTGGTCCCTGGTCAGCGGCAGCGCGGTGGGATCAGCGAAGAGGCCGCCGTTGAAGCGGAGGATCTTCCCGACGCCCAAAATATTGCCGCCTTCGTTCATGGTCTTCCAGAGGTCCTCGACCTCCGGCTGGAAGAGCGCAGGGTTCTCGATCCAGCGCTCCTGCAGCATTTTGGAAAACAATCCTCTCTGAATCAGCTCCACGTCCTCGGCGAACATGGTGAAGAGACAGCGCATGAGGAACTGGGCGACGAACTCCGGTTTGTGTCCACCCGCTTCGAGCGCGCGAGCGAGCCTGGCAATGTGCTCAGCGATTTCGCGTGTGACACGTGCGGCGATCTTCGATTGATCGAGCGCATGGGGATCGGTGAAGATCTTGCGAAAGGTGTCGGCGTGTCGCTCCAGATCGCTCAGGTAGATACGTGAGGCCAGCGCATCCGGCCACTTGCGGTAGTTCCCGCTGCCGTCGAACGACGCGTAAAGATCGAAGCAGTGACCGATGTCGCAGATGATCAGGAAAGGCGGCGCCGTTCCGATGGTGCGCGCATAACCGAGGGCCTGACCGTAGGCGTCCTGCATGGCGATGTTCCAGGACGGTGTACCGCGACGTGCAGTGCCTAACTTTTTGCTGAGCGCCTCGGAGCCCTGCTTCGCTTCGAGCAGAAAGAAACCGTGCTTGTAAAGATCGATCTTGCCGATGGTCTTGCGCCCGTCTTCGTGCGGGATGTCGACGTCTTTCTCGAAGACGTACAGATCGCGGGCAGGGTCGCCGACGGTCGGGTTGGGCCGGTCGACCCCCAGGACGTCGCAGAGCTCGGACAAGAACTGATCCTTGTTGGCGCGCTCCGCGCCGGAGGAGTCCTTCCAGCGGGAGATGAATTCGAGAAAGGTCACCGACGGATTGTAGCGGGATCTCCGGTGAATGGGCTGGGAGGGGCGAAAGTGAACCGGTCCGGCGGTAATCTAAGGGAGTGTATCGGTTGAATTTACGTGCGTCTGACCCCACCGCAGTTCCCCACCGCAGTTCCTGTCATCCGAGCCCCGAACCGCGCTGCGCGGCGACTGAGAGAAAGAAACAAGATCGCCGAGCATTCGTCATCCCGAGCGGCGGGTTGGGTGGGTGCGAGGGATCTACGCGCAGAGACCGCGCTGTGAATGTCGAGCGCGACCCATTCGCGTAGATTCCTCAGTCGCAACACCAGTCTCGACCCGCGACAGGGCGCGGCGTGCTCCTTCGGAATGACGTTACTGTTCCAGCAATATCTGGATCGCAAAGCCCCATAAAACCTTTGAGTTTCTTAGAAGCGAGTCACGGACGATGTAACTGTCAAACGAGAAAACTCGGGCACCTGACAATCTGTTGCACCAAGTCACATCGTTCGTCGACATGAGAGTTCCCTCGCCCCTCTCACCCACCCGCGCCTGCTCGGGATGAGACCGCCGCGATATGACGCGTCACAGCTGTTTCAACGCATCATCAGCCACCAAAATAGTTGCATCTGGAGGTACACGTTTCTTCGATCGTCACTCGGACGAGAATCGGAAGACTGGGCGACAGACGCTTCCAGAACCAGACCGCCAGCATTTCCGAGGTCGGGTTCTCCAGTTCCTCGATTTCATTCAGCAGGTAGTGGTCGAGTTGCTGAATGAGCGGACCGAGGATCTTCTTCAGATCGCCGAAGTCCATGAGCCAGCCAGTCTCAGGATCGATCGGACCGCGAACAGCAACCTCTCCCCTGAAGGAGTGACCGTGCATCCGGCGGCACTTGTGGGACGCAGGAAGGTTCGGCAAAAAATGCGCTGCTTCGAAGTTGAAGTCCTTGACGAGTTCAACGATGTGGGGACTGATCATTTCGCGCGGATTATAGATGCAGGCTGTGGTTCCTTACGCATCTGCTTTAGCTCGACGGACGCGAAGAGGCGGCGTGTGACAGGCGACAGTTGGGCGGACCACCAACGTCATTCCGAAGGAGCACGTCGTGCTCGCACGCACACATGGACGAAGCTGCGACTGAGGAATCTACGCGAAAGGATCGCGCTGAAGATTTACAGCGCGATCCCTGTGCGTAGATCCCTCGAACCCACCCAGCCCGCCTCTCGGGATGACGGCTAACATGCGGATGCGCGACGACCTGATTTTTTCTCCATTCGCCGAGCTGCGGGTCAGCATCTAATGAACCGATTTGAGCACTCGGCAACTAACCCGCCTCATTCAACCGTCGCGAGCAAGCCTTGCGACTCACTGAGCTTTCAGCTTCAGAATCCGGTCCTCGTTCGGCGCGAGCGACGGGAGCGTGATCAGAACGGAGTCTCCCTCCGGCACCGGATGCAAGGTGACCTTTCGACGGGCCAGGAATCCTCCCGACAACGTTACGTTCGAGGTTTTGGGCGGCAGCCAGAATCGGACGGTCGGATTCTGCAGGTTTTCCTTTCCCTTGTTGTACAGCCTGACCGTGAAGGTGCCTTCCTTTTGAAGACGGTCAACGCTGAAGCTCAGCCGCTTTGCTCTGGCGTCGTTGCGCGCGTCCGGTGTGAGCGCGCGGGCGACCGGCGGCGTGCCGACCGCACCTTCCGAGACCGGCTGACCTGCGCTCCAGCGAAAGGCAGTGCGCATGAACAATCCGAGTTGTCGGTCTTTGGGGTTGTAAAGTGCTGCCGGATTGAAACCGAACCAGACCACTCTCCCGTCTCCCCGCGTGAAATGCGCCACGGCCGCACGCGAGCTGGTTTTCCAGCGGGCATCCACCGTCATTTCAGCGGTCTCCTGAAGGATGAAGGCCTTGCCGTGAGCAGTACCGAATTCGTACGAGGGTGTGACTCTGGCGAGGACCGGCGACACCGCAGCAGCAAGCTGGATCACGTTGTCTGTCTCTCCCTTGCTGGTAGTCAATCCCAGGAACGGTGATGTGGGGTTTGCCGACCCGGCGGGAGATCCCAGGATTGCCAGACCCTTGCCTGCCGCAAGATGTTCGTCAATCTGGCTCAGCAGATCCGCGCCTGGAGAAGTGAGGTCACAGATTGCGATGACGCCATCGAAAACAGCGAACCGCGTGGCCGGGACCAGCGTAGGAGCGAAACCGGATTGTGTAAGGATCGCGATCCATGAAGCAGCCAGCTTCGACGCTTCATCGGAGGTGACGATTGCTACGCGAGGAAGCGGTTCTGCGGCAATCAAGTTGACCAGGTTCTGCTTCTCGAAGTAGAGAAAGAGAATCGATAATCCGACCCCAAGAACGGCAAGACTGGCGACCGCATAAAAAAGCACGGTCTTCCAGTCGAAACCATCGTGGTCATCCGACATGTCACTGCTGTTTCGGCTGATAGGGCTCGAAGAAGACTTTTACCTGTCCTTCCTGGCGGAGTTCCGCAGCAGTTTTGGGCCGTCTGGCCTCACGAACCTTATACGCAAAGTACGAAGCGACGGCGAGAATGATCGTTACGACAATCGATACTAGAATCAATGTTGCCAGGATGCTTACCCAGTCGAATCTCATGACTTAAATCCTTCCTTTTCGTGCAAGCTTGCCCCAGGCCATATCGAGGCCCACGGCTTCTTCCAGCGTGGCGAATACCTTGGTCACATCGATGATCAGAACGTAAAAGAAACGGTAGAAGAATGCGTAGGGAACCAGGCGCATGTCTTCCTTCTCCATGACGATGGCGTGAACGGCAATGATCAGATCGAGCACCGTCAACAGAAGCCACCAGAGCACAAGCAACTTGGTCGTACCAGTGAAGAGTGCAACCCAGACGAAGAAGACGTTCGCGAAGAGGTTCATGACCGGCCAGGCCAGTCCTTCGAACATCATGTACCAGAGCGAGAGCGAGGTGGTCACGTTCCCGCCGCTGTTGGTCAGCAGGCGTCGCTGCTTGCGGATGGTCTGCAGGATTCCCCTGGTCCAGCGGTAACGTTGCTTGATGATGTCGTTGAGCTCTTCCGGAGCTTCGGTGTAGGCCACCGCTTTCGGCTCGTAGGTGATTTTCCAGCCTTCCGCCAGGATCTTTACGGTGAGGTCAAAATCCTCGGCGAATGTATCACTGTCGTAACCACCGACGCGCTCGAGCGCTACCCGGCGGAAGATGCCGATCGGTCCGGGAATCACGTTCACCGAGCGAAAGAAGGCCTGAGCTTTCCGGACGATATTCAGACCTTCGATGTATTCGAGGGCCTGCAGTTTGGTCCAGATGTTGTGGCGGTTGATCACCTTCACGTTTCCGGCGACAGCGCCGACGTTCGGATCGTCGAAGTGACGTACGGCGAAGCGAAGTGCTTCGGGTGTGAGCCTCGAGTCAGAGTCCATGCAGACCACGACTGGGGCTCGCGAGCGCCGGATACCGTAATTCAGAGTATCGGCCTTGCCGCTGTTTTCCTTTCGAAAGACTGAGACCCGCACGCCGTAGTGATTTCCTTCGAACTGCCGCATGCGCTCGTACGTTTCATCACTGGATCCATCATCGACGGCAATGATCTCGTAGTACGGATAACGAAGTTCCAGAAGAGAAGCCAGAGAGGACTCGATGACCTCGCCTTCGTTGTACGCAGGAACGATGATCGAAACGAACGGGTAAACCTCGGGAGAGTCGTCGTTGGCGAGTTCGCGCTGTTGCAGAAAGCTGAACCAGATCAGCAGAAAATGACGAAGGATCAGCAGCAGCAGGAAAGTGACCAGACTGATCACAAGAATTTTTTGCAGGATCGGACCAAAGACAGCGGGATACAGGAAGAGAAGTAGCGTAAGTACCACCACCACCGACATGAGTCCCAGAGCGATTGCCAGCTGGAACTTCGTCTTCATATGTTTAGCCATCAGCGTCGCTCCCCGAGAGGATCGAGAATCGGGCTGACGCCCAGAGGTCTCTCGTCGAAGTAGTAAGAGTTGTTTTCATCGCGACGCTCCTCGTCGCGGAACAGCCGCTTGAGGCGAATGCCCACGTACCAGCGCTTCTGCGAGTAAGTGACGAGCTCTTCGCCCCCGAATACGGAGTCGATGCGTCCGCTCCGCCCCTCACCATACCCGCCGACCACGTCGAAGGCGTCGTTCACCGGAACAATGACTCTTCCCTCGTAGGAGCGGACATCGCGCTCTTTCCCGTTCTCCCACGACTTTCCGTACTTGAGCTCAGCCTGCCAGAAGAAACGCTTGCGAAAGTCGTCGCCGACGTGCAGCACGCCTGCGAGTGACTTGTAGTCATCAGGAGAGTAGTAACGTGGAGACCGGAAATCGTACTGGAGATACCGGCCATCGGCTTTGATTGCAACAAAAGGGACCTTGAAGATGCGGTAGGTCAGTAGTCCATGCGCTCCGAGACGATTGTTGTCGTCAGAAATATGGCCGTAGGTGACGTCGGCGAGCCACGACCAGTGACCACCGGTGCGGTAGTCGTAGTGCCCGCGCAGATCGTCGATCGAGATCGGATCCTGACGCAGTGACTGAGTGGTGAAAACGTCGTAGACAAGATCGTAGTGGTTGTAGTCGAGGGAGGCTCGACTCTGCAGACTGGGCAGCCACTCCGCGCCCACACCGAAGAAAGGTCGCGTACCAATTCCCTCGTCGTAAAAATTCAGACCCACACGCGCGCGGGCGGTCAAACGATCCTGAAAGCGATACCACCCTCCGCCGCTGATTACGTTCGCGTTCACTTCGTCGTTGCCGCGTTCGAACCTGTGGCGCCCGAGGGAGACGTCGAAGGCGGTGCGCCGCGAGGTCCATTTCTGACCGGTGAGATCGATGCGGGTCAGACGGAAGTCGGATGAATCTTCGGCGAAGGTATAAGTCGCATCGATGTTCCCGGCTGGACGGAGGTGCCTGACGATATCGAGTTCACTCCGTGCAGCCGTGTAGGACTGATCGAGTTCAAGTGCGCTGTTCTGCGACGCCACGGCGTGGTCATTCCAGCCGAACCATCTGTACATCTGACCGATGTTGAAGTGAGCCTTCGGAGGAATCTCCGAGTAGAGATGGGACCGCGGGTTTCCGGAAAGATCGGTGAGCTCACTGAAGACCGACATGGCCTGAATGGTGTCGTTGTTATAAGACAGAATCTGGGCGTATTCCAGCCGGAGATCGGCGCGATCCGGATTCGACTTCAGAAGGTCCTGGTAGACGCGCGCAGATGCGTTGTAGCGCTTGTCCCATCCAAGGACCCTTGCGTACTGAACTCGGGCCGTCTGGTCGTCGCCGCGGACCGACAGGTATCGCTCATAAAGGGCGATAGCCTCGTCATACTCCTCGATGGCCACGTAGGCTTTTGCCAGCTCGAGAGTCTGCGCGGCGGTAGCGGGCGTGATTGCGTCCAGTTCGCTTCTCCTGCTCTTGAGTCGCGCCAGCTCTTCAGCACGCAAGGCAACGGCGCGAGCCTTCAACTCGGCGGCTCCTTCGAACTTCTGTGAGGCGTTCTTTTCGACGAACTCCAACGTGCGGATCGCTTCACTGTAACGACCCGCCTCGATGAGAAGTCGGGCGCGTTCGACTCTGAGAGCGAGATTGAAAGGCTCGGCAGCGATGAGGGTTTCGACTTGCTCCAGACGGAGCTGAGGACTCGCCGAGATCTCGTTCAACAGCTTGCGAGCTGCTTCGGCGCCGGCGTTGCCACTGAGGTGCTGCTGGAGAAGCGCAATGGCCCCTTCCCGATCACCGTTCCACGATCGCGCGTTTGCCAGAGCGACGACGGCGTCCTCAGAACCGGTAGCCTTGTACAGAGCCTCGAGCCGCTCAGTCGCGGCGCGTGATGCACCCATCCAGGAGAGAACGCGACCGTATTCGAGAGCGAGGTCGGGATCATCCTGCTCCCGGAGAAGCTCCACGTAGATCCGTTCCGCGCCATCCGTGTTACTCGACCAGGCCAGCGCACGTGCGTAACGCAAACGTACCTCGCGGGTCATCAGAGGTGCGCTGACCTGCCGATACGTATCCGCCGCGGCAACATACCGCCCACCTTCGAAATAGGCATCCGCGAGGGCCAGCTTCGCTTCCGGTGAGGTGCTGACTGCTCTGGCGGCCTGCTCCGCTTCACGAATCTTCGTCTCCGTGTATTGCCGCAAACCCGCGTCGGCAGCATCGCGGATTCGGGTCAGTTCGAGATCTCCGGGCTTGCCAACCAGTAGCCTGTCGGCAATCTTGCGCGCTTCGTAGAACCGCCCGCTCTCGAGATATCCTCCGGCTAACGCTTCTTCATCCGCACTCGACGCTTGGGCAGAACGGGCCTGAGCCTGGAGCTTCTCGAGGTCCGGCGCGACTTCCTGCGCACGCGCACCTGCAGCTGTCAACAGGAGTGCGGAGATTGATAACGCTAGCAGCGGGGTTCTCATAAGAAGTCCTTACCGTCCGGGTAGAGTTGTTCCTGTAATCGGTACCCGCTTTTCAAGCACGCGTTGCAGGTATGCGGCAGCGGGGGTGCAAGCGTGATTCCATATCTGACGAGAGCGCCAGCTACAGTTCATTGCCTATGGAATGAACGCAAGTTGAGCTGACTGTAGAGTTAGCGGTCTGTAGGCATTCCAAGATAATTTCTCGTTGGCACCTGCAGTGCATCGGCCGGGCTTGTTACCACCCACGCCACTCAAACCGCCCACCGAAGACCAAATGCCATACAAAGAATCAAAACCTGCCTTTAGTCGACTCGATCCCGAGAAGTCCGGAAAGTTTCAGCGACCGAACTTACCTGCGACTGCCAGTCGCGGTCACAAGACCGTCGAATACATTCTCTTCGGAACGCTTTTCGTCATTTTGGTGCTGGCAGTCCTCGCCCTGTACACGACCTACTCCCCTCGCCACCGTGCGGTCCCTAACACTGTAGATGAGGGACTGAAGAGCGATCGAGTCAACGTGCTTCTCATCGGCATCGGAGGAGACTCCCACATCGGGGGAGGTAAGCAGCTGGCAGACTCGCTCATGCTGGTGAGCCTCAAGCCCTCGACCCGAAACGCTTCTGTGATCTCAATTCCGCGCGACCTCTACGTCAAAATCGGACGGTTCGGTCAGCACCGCATCAACCAGGCTCACGCCATCGGAAGTGACAGCGGCTACCCGGGATCCGGAGCAGGACTCACAGTGGACACCGTATCCGGGATCTTCGCTCAGCCGATTCATGGCTTCGTGCGGCTCGATTTCGCGGCATTCGAAAAGATCATCGATGACCTCGGGGGGATCGATATCAACGTGCCCCGCGGTTTCTACGACTACCTCTTCAAAGACCGTTTCGTGGCGGGTCCTCAACATATGAACGGCAAGCGCGCACTGCGTTACGCCCGCTACCGCTATGTCATCGGAGAAGAGGGTGACGGGTTCGCCCGCGAAATCCGGCAGCAGATGGTGATGGATGCGGTGCAGGAAAAGCTCAGGGCCCGCAGCCCTGCGGATCTCATACGACTCCTTCAGACACTGAAAACCGTTTCCAACCACACCGAGACCAATCTCACTACGCCGCAGATCATCTCGCTTTACCGCACGTTTCGTGACGTGGACAGAAAGAAGATCCGGCACCTGAACCTCAAGCCGTACATGCAGGTTTTTCAGTTGAAGACCATCACTGATCCGGGTGAGGCGGTAAGACCGAAGGTTGGAAATTTCAGCGAGGTACAGGCCCTGGCTCGTGATCCGTTCAACAGGTTCGTACCTCCTGCCAAAGGTCAGGTAGTGGTAGACGCTCCGCGTGGAACCATCGTCGGTTTCGATGGGAAACCAGAGATCCTTCGTCCGGGCAAAGCGCAGTAGTCGCAGAAGTAGCTCAACTTCCGACTGAAGCCGTGGCGCGTAGGTTGCAGCCGCAGCCGAACGGCAAGCTATAAATTTTCACAAAACACTTCGAGGAATCCGCATGAGCGCAAGTACAGAATCGACCGGACCGAATGATCGTTTTACTGGACAGGGTGCACCGCATACTGCGGCTATGGACCCCGCTGTCGCCAGCGCGTCGAGAGCTTCTGCCGGTGCACCACGTATCATCAGTGGCATCGATCTGGTCGACTACGGCGCCGGCGGCCTGTATCCCGAGAAGGTTTACGTCGTGAAAGGCGGAATCGGCACCGGTAAGTCAGTACTCGGCATGCAATTTCTCACTCGAGGGCTGGAACTTGGCGAGCCGGGAGTGCTGATCACCGACCAGAAGCCCGAGGCGATTCTCACCCAGGCCAAGGCCATCGGATTTCAGATTGAAGAAGCCGTGCAGCGCGGGCAATTGACGATTTTGAATCCATCGAATCGTTACTTCGAACTCGTGGAAAGTCCGGCCGACGTCATGGCCATCGTCGAAGAACTCGCCGAGTATGTTCAGAAAGTGGGAGCACGCCGGATGGTGATCGATCCGATCTACACTCTGGTCAATACCTCCTACTCCAGCCATTTCGCGCTGAGCATCACCCAGTCGCTCATTAATGGCCTCGAAGAGCTTCCCACCACCACCCTGCTCATCGCCGGTGACGAGGAAAATGCCGAGCTCAATCCCATCATCCGCATGCTCGAGCAGAACTCCTTCGGAATCATCTCGCTTTCCGCCGATCCTGCGACGGGCGGCCGCATCATGCGCCTCAACAAACTCCGATACGCGTCCACGGACCATCTCGCAGCGCATTACCGCATTCTGGATGGCCGCGGGCTGATCAACTACCGCGGTGAGGGTGAGAAAGTCGCTGACGTCACCAAGCCCTGGGAAGAGGAAACTGCGTTGAATCGCAGCGTGCTCATTCTGGGCGCAAACCCCGATACGATTAAAAAGGTCAAAGCTGCACTTGGCGAAACCTACAAGGTGTCCGCCGAGGCGGATCTGAAGGCAGGTGTCGATCGCGTGCGTGCAGAAAACCCGGGTCTGGTACTGGTCACGCCCTCCAGTTCAATGCAGTCCGTGAGCGCCATTCTCGACCTCGCACAGAACTCCACTTCCTCGATCGCCTTCATGTCGCCGACCAGTAATCGCTCCTCTGACAAGGTGCTCTACCTCAAGGCGGGAGCCGACGACTTCCTCACTGAACCTTTCTCACCGAATGAACTTCGAGCCCGGGTCGATGCGCTGATTCGCCGTAGCGGCCGCCGCCTCAACATTCGCGACACCAGCATTTCGAAAATTTCTCCGCAGGAAATCACCGCACTCCTCTCCTCTGATGCAAGCCCCGCGATGAAGAATCAGGAGATGATCTCGATACAGAACGGGAAGGCATCGCTGCATCCCGAGTTCGACGAGAAACTTCAGAGAAACCTCGAGACCATCTCCAAACTCGACATGAACTTCGCACTGTACTGGATCAAGTCAACGAACAAAGATCGGGAACTCAACAAGTCCCTTGCGCAGCTTTGTCGCCAGGAAGACATCCTCTGCCGCAACGCCAACGGCGAATTCGTGGCCATTCTCACAGGTACCGACGAGAACGGCGTGAAGGGCTTCGAGACCCGGCTCAGCGAGAAGATCGGCAACATGCTCAGCGGTCCCAATGTGAAGCGTGGTTACGCCCTCCACACTCCGGGACAATCAATCGACGACATTAGCTCCCGGGCCCTCTCGAGCTGAGTGTCACTTGACTGAATCCCATGGCGGCCTCCGGGCCGCCTTTTTTTTTGACCGTTCCTTCCCGAGCTACTTTCTTACTCTTATAGTTTCGAATTCTGCATCCTGCGTCCCAGTGCGTTCGACCAACTCACGATCGACTAAGCATTCTGGATAGACGGTTAGGATCGGCCAGAATGTTGCAGACCGCGAGATAGATTCAACACGAGTGGGAACGAACGACGCATGACGCAGTATCTGATCAGACGTTTGCTGCAAGTGGTGCCGATTACCTTTGGCATCCTGACGCTCATTTTCTCTCTGATCCACATGATTCCAGGCGATCCAGCCGTGCAGATCGCTGGCGAGAATGCCAGGGCGGAAGACGTTCAGCGAGTGCGTGTCGAGCTCGGACTCGATAAACCGCTCTGGCAGCAGTACGTCACCTACCTCGGGAACATGGTCAAAGGTGATTTCGGGACCTCGTTCCGCACCGGCAGCAAAGTCTCCGAACAGATCTGGGATCGCTACCCGGCCACACTGCAACTGGCCTTTGGCGGGATGTTCATCGCGCTTCTGGTGGCCTTTCCTCTCGGGATCATTTCAGCCATCTACCGGAATTCCTGGATCGATAACGTGGCTCGCTTCTTCGCACTGATAGGCGTGTCGATGCCCAGCTTCTTCTTCGGACCACTCCTGATCATCGCCTTCGCCATCAATCTCGAATGGTTTCCCGTTTCAGGCCGCGACGAAGGACTCAGGTCCATGGTCCTGCCGTCGCTGACGATGGGACTCGCGCTGGCAGCGATCCTGACGCGAATGATTCGCGTGAGTCTCGCGGAAGAGTTGAATCAACTGTACGTCACCACTGCGATCTCGAAAGGCGTGGGCCGCAAGAAGGCCATCTTCGTGCACGCTCTGCGTAACGCCCTGATTCCGGTCATTACCGTGGTGGGACTTCAGTTCGGATCCCTACTCACAGGCGCGATCATCACCGAGCAGATCTTCTCCTGGCCCGGTCTCGGCCGGCTGCTGATTCAGGCCATCACCACCCGCGACTATCCGCAGGTGCAGGCCTCGATCCTGGTCATCGCACTCACGTACATTCTCGTCAACCTGATTACTGACCTGGTCTACTCGTTCGTAGACCCAAGAATCTCGTACGAATAATGCCCATCCGACTTAACCCGCATTTCTCACACTCCTTCGTCGCGAGGCGGCGGAGAGTGGCCTGGATGCGAGGCGCACGGCGATTTCGCGACGAAGGCATAGTTCACACTATGTCAAGGAGCGAAACCGTTGTGCAACGAAGCAGACAGGCCGCTATCCGGCGCCGCAGCAGATGGGGTGTGAGAAATGCGGGTTAAGACGTTTACGGGAAACTTCGCGCTCACCGCGGGGCTGGTGATCACTCTTCTGGTGATCTTCATGGCGCTGGCGGCGCCGATTCTGTCCCCTTTCGATCCGAATGAACAGGACACATCCCGGCGCCTGGAAACACCATCGAGGCAGCATCCCCTCGGACTCGATGATCTCGGTCGCGACGTCTGGACACGCATTCTGTACGGGGCCAGAGTCTCCCTCCGAGTCGGCTTCAGCGTAGTGTTTTTCGCAGCCTCGATCGGAGTGATGCTCGGCGCCATCGCCGGCTACTTCGGCGGCAAAGTCGATACGGTGATCATGCGCCTGTCCGACGTGTTGCTGGCTTTCCCGGGAATCCTCCTGGCCATCGCACTGGTCGCGGTGCTGGGACCCAGCCTGAACAACGTCATCCTTGCACTCGCAACCATCGGGTGGGTGGGCTACGCCCGTCTCGTTCGGGGACAGGTCCTGAAAGTCAGAGAGATGGAATTCGTCACCGCCGCGAAAGCGCTCGGTGCGAAGTCACACCGCGTCATCCTTCGTCACGTACTTCCGAACGTCGTGAACCCGGTCATCGTCATGGCCACGCTCGGACTCGCTGGCGCCATCCTCTCAGAAGCGGCGCTGTCGTTTCTCGGTCTCGGAGTGCAACCACCAACGCCGTCCTGGGGAGCGATGCTCACCTCCGGCCGCCGCTACCTCGGGCTCGCCAACCATCTGGCAATCTACCCGGGACTGGCCATCATGCTGGCAGTGATGGGCTTCAATTTCCTCGGGGACGGCCTGATCGACGCGCTCGATCCGAAATATCGAAAGCTTATGAAGTAGCGAAGTAAGTGGCCAAAGTTTTCAACTCTGGGCTCCGTGG
The DNA here is from genome assembly GCA_046590705.1 of Thermoanaerobaculia bacterium. Taxonomy (GTDB): domain Bacteria; phylum Acidobacteriota; class Thermoanaerobaculia; order Gp7-AA8; family Gp7-AA8; genus JBKJUK01. Next base: position 24,399 of record JBKJUK010000394.1, on the reverse strand, counting down.
TGCAGGAACGAAAAAATCCAACTCGCGCACGCCACACTCAGCCCGCCTTCTCCAGCAGCGCCGGGAAGATCTTCCCGGGATTCAGAATGCCCATTGGATCGAAATGCTCCTTGATCCCGCGCATCAGTGCGATCTCCACAGGCCCGCGCGTGATCGGCAGGAACTCACGCTGCACGTAACCGATCCCATGTTCGCCCGATACCTGACCACCCAGTGAAGCAGTCAGTTCGAACATCTCTCTGATCGCATCCGGCAGGACTCGCTCCCAGGTATCGTCGTCGACAGTCTTGATGATGTTGCAGTGGATGTTTCCGTCGCCGGCATGTCCGTAGGCGATGGTCATGATTCCGTATTTTTCCGAAATCTCTTTCACTCCGGTAATCAACTCCGGAATCTTGTTCCGCGGAACCACCGTGTCTTCTTCCTTGTAGATATTGATCGACTTGACGGCCTCGCCGATGCATCGCCTCAAGGCCCAGAGTTCCCGCATTCTCGGCGCGTCCTCAGCGAGAAAAACCTCCTCGGCCCCGGCCTCGGTGCAGGCCTCGCCGATCAGCATCACTTCTTCATCGACGCGCTCTTCAGAATGTCCGTCCGCTTCGAGCAGCAAGTGCGCTTCGGCGTGTGCGTGCGGCCATTCCTTTCCGAGCTGCTTCACTGCGCAAGCCACGGCGTCCTTCGAAATCAACTCACAGGCGCTCGGCTGCACACCTTTCATGAAGACGGCAGTGACGGCTTTGGCTGCTGCATCCAGCGTGCTGAACGGCGCCAGCAGAACCTTCCGATGTGCCGGCCATGGAATCAGCCTGAGGTAAATCTTCGTGATGATGGCCAGAGTCCCCTCGGATCCGACCAGAAGCTGAGTGAGGTTGTAGCCGGTCACGTCCTTGTAGAGCTTTCCGCCGGTACGAATCAGTTCTCCACTCGGAAGCACTGCTTCGAGACCCATGACGTAATCCTTGGTCACACCGTACTTGACTGCTCGCGGCCCACCGGCGTTCTCGGCGACGTTGCCTCCCAGCGTGCAGGATCCACGTGAGGCCGGATCGGGCGGATAGAAGAGTCCAACCTTCTCGACCTCTTCCTGAAAGACCTGAGTGATCACGCCGGGCTCGACAACCCCGATGAGATTCTCGCGATCAATCTCGAGAATGCGATTCATCCGATGACAGGAGAAGAGGATGCCACCGTGCACAGGGAGTGCGCCGCCACTGAGGCCGGTCCCACCAGCCCGCGGAGTGACCGGTACGTTGTGCGCCGTAGCAATGCGCATGAGGGCCTGCACATGCTCCACCTCGCGCGGCAGAACGGCCACCTCGGGCATGAACACCAGATCCTCAGTGTAATCAGAGGCGAAGGGACGAAGTTCGGCAGCATCGACGACCACGTTCTCGTCGCCGAGTTCGCGCCGTAACTGCGCAATGAGCTCAGGAGTGACTTTGTTGAACGGCATACCGGGATTGTAAACGACGAGTAGCAGGAGTCAGTAGCCAGTAACCAGGAGTCAGTAGCCAGAAGCAAAATGCAATCATCGTAAGTCACACGTGAACCCAGTCCTGTCATTCCGATGAGCACGCGAGGCACACGTCAGTTTCCGCGCTGTGACTGCGAAGAGGAATCTCCGTTCCGCGCCGCGCCGGTCGTGCCGTTCCACCGCTGCCGCGCGAACCGGAGATTCCTCCTCGCAGTCACGGCTGCGTAATCCTCACGGGTCACGCGGCTCGTCGGAATGACGTCGCGTATGTGCTTGCGGGTGCCCTCTGCTACGCTTCAACAACACGCCTTGATCCACGATGTGGTGATACGCGAGAGTTACTGGCTACTGGCTTCTGGCTTCTGACTACTGGTTACTGACTACTGACCTGACTACTGACTACTGGTTACTGACTACAATCTCTACATGCTCGACGCCGTCGGAAACGAGTTCACGTTTGATCTTCCCCCGCGCCGGGTCGTTTCTCTCGTACCCTCGCTGACGGAATCGCTTTTCGCGTTAGGCGCGGGCGGATCGGTCGTGGGGATTACGGACTTCTGCATCTTTCCAGAGGGCTTGAGTCTCCCCCGGCTTGGTGGAACCAAAAATCCCTCGATCGAAGCCATCCGGGCACTCGAGCCGGATCTGGTTCACCTCAATCTCGAGGAGAACCTGCAGCGGCATGCCACTCAGCTGCAGTCATTTGTCAGGGTCTTCGTGTCAGAACCGAAAACCGTTCGAGGAACAGTGCAACATCTGATGGACCTTGGGGCGATTCACCACTGCAGCAGCGCCGCGGAACAGGCCGCTGCAGGGATTAAGAACGAGCTTGCACGGACTGCGGAACAATCCTTCACCTTTGCCTGTGCAATCTGGAAGAATCCCTGGATGTGGTGCGGCGGCGACACCTACGTGTCGGACCTGATCAGCTCCATCGGCGGCAGAAACGTACTCGCGGACGAACGGCGCTATCCCACTGTAACGCTGGAAGCGATCCGCGAACGATCGCCCCATCTCGTTTTCCTGCCGGATGAGCCTTACGTGTTCAACACAACAGACACCGAACATGTCTCCCGAACATGCAACGCGAAGGTAATCGGCCCTTTCCAGGGACATCTCGCTACATGGCACGGAACGCGGACGCTGCTCGGTCTCCGCTTCCTTCGCGACGCAGTCCGTAAGGCGCTCTGAGAGCGACCCAATGTCCTTACGGTCGCTCAATCGGGCTGCGGGAATGGTGGTTTCGCGCGTCACAGGCAGGATGGCCTGTCTTTCACCGCCCTACTCCGGCCCCCGGGCCCCCTGACCCCGGCCCGCATCAAGGTCGATGCGCTAGAATCCCGCCGAATGCGCAGCTATCTCATCGTGGTCGTGCTGATCGTGGCCACACTCATTACCGCACCGCTGGTGATTCTGCTTGCAGCCATCGGCGGTGGAAAGCGGATCGACTCGCTGATCCGCTGGTGGGCACGCTCAATCGTGCGCGCTGCCGGAATCAGATTGAGTCTCGAAGGCGACACCTCCCTTCTGCGAGGCGATCATAAGTATGTTTTCGTCGCGAATCATCAGAGCTACCTCGACGTCCCGTGTCTCCTGGCGGCGCTGCCGATCCCCATCCGATTCATGGCGAAGAAAAGCCTCTTTCAGGTTCCACTCTTTGGCTGGGGACTCAAAGCCGCCGGCTTCATCCCCATCGACAGAAAAAACAAACGCAGCGCCGTGCAATCGCTCGATCTTGCAGCACAGCGCATTCGCATCGGCGATTCGATTCTGGTGTTTCCGGAAGAAGGCCGTTCCCATTTCGGGGCGATGAAACCTTTCCAGCGTGGCGCTTTTCTTCTAGCTTTGAAGGCTGAACTGCCGGTGTTCCCGATGGCCATCATCGGCATGCACGAAGCCCTGCCCATCGGGAAGTTCCTGATCAAGCCTGGTCCGGTCAGAATTCAGCTCGGCACGCCAATCCCCACTGCGGGACTTTCGGTGCGAAGTAAGACCTCTCTCATCGAAAGCGCGCATGCACAAGTCGGTTCGATGCTCTACGGTTCGGAAACCGAGTACCGCCGGCGAACGGATGAAAAGCAAGTCGACGCGGCCGATGAGCGAGCGATTTCCGATTTAACCTAACAGAATACCGAAGTATCGGACGCGCTGCTGCGCGTCCCTACACGGACACCAGAAACAGTGGACGATCCATCTCGCACGATTCATGTCGTAGGGACGCGCAGCAGCGTGTCCGATACCCTGACGGTGCGCGGCAGGCGAAGATTGCAACACCCTCGGATCAACTGACTGCGCAGTAGAGCGAAACCTACCGAAGTTTACGAGACGGTCCGTGCTTTGCGCGTCCCCTACCCCAAAACAAGCGAGTCATACCACGAACAATTTTCGGGCGACCTGCTCGATCGAGGTGAGCTTCACGCCGTACGTGGATTCGACAGGTTCGGTAGGGATCACCGCTTCGAACATCTCCATGGCGTACATCAGGTCCCACGTCGATTCGGGAATCGGAAGTGCCGAACCGATCGGAAGGTAGCGCACCGGAAGTTCGCGATGAATCACCTTCCCCACCCGCGAAACAACGTCGGTCCAGGTGAGGGCATCAGGACCGCCAATCGGTACTCGCTGCTTCATGGCCGCTGCATTGCCGATGGAAGCGAGAGCAACCGAAGCGACGTCTTCGACGCTGACGAATGAGTGTCGTTTGTCACCGTTACCAATCAGTGTGACTGGCTCGCCGGATTGCAGTGCTGTACCGATGACCATTCCAAACCAGACTTCCATGAATACGTGCGGAGCGAGAATCGTATAGTTCAATCCACTGGCAGCGAGAGACTCTTCAATGCGACCTTTGATCGCCATGAACGAACTGGGGCTTTCCTTGTCGGCGGTAAATGCGGAGGTGAAGATGAACTGCCCAACCCCCGTCGATACGGCAGCGTCGATCAGATTCTGATTTCCCGATCGATCAACGCTCTCGAAGGTGTCGACCCCCTCGCCAGCCCCATCCCTCTGCGCGGCATTGGCCGTGGTAATCACGGTGGTAACACCCTTCATGGCCTGACGAAGAGTGGCTGGGTCCTTCAGATCACCCTCACTCATCTCAGCGCCACGGTCCTCGAGGGCCCTGTAGGCTGGATTGGAGCGAGAGAGGATACGTACGGGCGCTCCCTGAGCCAGAAGGGCTCTAGTAATGGTTCCTCCGAGTAAACCGCTGGCGCCGACGACGAGATTCATTCGTTTTCTCCTTGCCTTCGAGAAAGGATACAGCCAGCCGAGCAAAGCCTACAAAGTGAGTGGGTCCCGTCACAGGCAGGATTGCCTGTGCTCCACAATCGCGGCACAAGAAATGCGGGCTAGAATGCGCCCGCGCCCTGCACTCATCACTCTGAACGGAAAACAATCAAATGACCGAAAAGAAGAAAATCACACTCGCCCATTCGCCCGACGCCGACGACGCGTTCATGTTCTATGGTCTCGCCAAGGACAAGCTCGACTCGGGCGACCTCCACTTTGAACATCACCTCAAAGACATTCAGTCACTCAATGTCGACGCTCTCGACGAGAAGTACGACGTCACGGCGGTTTCGTTCGGTATGTACCCTCGCATTGCGGATAAGTACGCACTGCTTTCCAGCGGCGCATCCATCGGTGACGGCTACGGTCCGATCGTGGTCTCCAAAGAACCAATCGCCCCCGAGGATCTCGCGAAACACGTGGTGGCCATCCCCGGCCTGAATACTTCGGCCTATGTCGCGCTCAGACTCTTCGCTCCGAACGTGAGCACCGTCACCATGGACTTCAACGAGATTCAGGAGGCCGTAATCGACGGTACGCACCCGGCCGGTCTTCTGATTCACGAAGGACAACTCACCTACCATCTGGAAGGTCTGCACAAAGTCGTCGACCTCGGCGAATGGTGGAAAAAAGAGACTGATCTGCCCCTGCCCATGGGTGGCAACGCCATCCGCCGAGGCCTGGGCGAGGATCTGATGCGACGCTGTTCGAAAATCCTGAAAGAGTCGATTCAGTACTCACTCGATCACCGCAGCGAAGCCCTCGACTACGCCATGCAGTACGGCCGTCGCCTCGACAAGGAAAAAGCGGATCAGTTCGTGGCCATGTGGGTGAATGAGCTGACCATCGACTACGGTGATCGAGGGCGGAAAGCAGTCCGGCTCTTCCTCGATCGAGCGGCCGAGGCGGGGATCGTCGACAAAGTCCCCAACCTCGACTTCTATTGAGAGCAGAAGCATTCAGGGAAACAAGTTTCTCCCTCTAAAAACACGACCAGACTCGGGACAGCGAATAGAATGCGCAGCGCATGACGGAACCGCAGATCACCAGCGAAGTTGTTGCCTCTCACGGCATCACGCCAGACGAATTCGAACGCATCCAGCAGATCCTGGGGAGACTTCCCAACTACCTCGAACTCGGAATCTTCTCGGTGATGTGGTCGGAACACTGCTCGTACAAATCGAGCAGAATCCATCTGAGAAAGTTTCCAACCACTGGGAAGCGCGTGCTTCAGGGCCCGGGCGAGAACGCCGGAGTGATCGACATCGGTGAAGGCTGGGTGGCCGCCTTCAAGATGGAGTCGCACAATCACCCGTCCTTCATCGAGCCTTATCAGGGAGCCGCCACGGGAGTGGGAGGCATCCTCCGTGACATTTTCACCATGGGAGCACGCCCGATCGCCTGTCTCGATTCGCTCCGTTTCGGCGAACTCTCGGCACCACGCATGAAGTACCTCGTGGACGGAGTCGTACGCGGGATCTCCGGCTACGGCAACTGCATCGGGATTCCTACAATCGGTGGCGAGACCTCGTTCCACTCCAGCTACAACGGCAACATCCTGGTCAACGTGTTTGCGCTGGGAATCGCACGCGAAGGAAAAATCTTCAAGGGCGAGGCAAAAGGTGTCGGTAACCCGGTGATTTACGTAGGCTCGCGAACGGGACGCGACGGGATTCACGGCGCGACCATGGCTTCCGCGGAATTCGACGATGCTTCCGACGAGAAGCGACCCACCGTGCAGGTCGGCGATCCTTTCACCGAGAAACTTCTACTGGAAGCATGTCTGGAGCTGATGGACACGGATGCCATCGTCGGCATTCAGGACATGGGTGCGGCAGGCCTCACCTCTTCATCCTTCGAAATGGCCGGCCGCGCCGGGACCGGAATCCGCCTCGACCTCGAGAAGGTGCCGATGCGCGAGACCGGAATGACGCCGTACGAAATCATGCTGAGTGAATCGCAGGAACGAATGCTCATCGTCACGCATCAGGGCCGTGAAGACGATGTTCTGCGCATCTTCCAGAAGTGGGATCTCGAAGCTGCAGTCATTGGTCAGGTAAGCGACGACGGCAATGTGCGTCTGTTCTGGCATGGTGAGGAAGTCGCCGTCATTCCGGTGGAGCCGATCTCGACCGAAGCTCCGCTGTATGACAGACCCATCGCGCGCGGTGAATACATGAACTCGATCAGGCCGGCTCTGATCCGCGAAGCTCAGTCCGACGGCGATCTCACTCCGGTCCTTCAACAACTTCTGGCCTCGCCGAATCTCTGCTCGAAGCGCTGGATTTTCGAGCAATACGACACATCTGTACGAACCAACACCCTCGTTGCACCGGAGCGCGCAGACGCGGCGGTTGTGCGCATCAAAGGAAGTAAGCTCGCTCTAGCCATGAGCTCGGATGTGAATCCAGTTTACTGCTACCTTGACCCGTTCGAGGGTGGCAAGCAGGCCGTCGCAGAAGCAGCGCGTAACGTGGCCTGTACCGGTGCCGAGCCGGCAGCCATCACCGACTGTCTCAACTTCGGCTCACCCGAACGACCCGAGATCATGTACCAGTTTTCCGAGGCCGTCCGCGGGATCAGTGAAGCCTGCATCGCACTCGAGACACCGGTGATTTCAGGCAACGTCTCGTTCTACAACGAAACGGACGGTCGCGGCGTCTACCCGACGCCGACCGTCGGAATGGTCGGGATCCTCGAGGACGGCGACCGCTTCAATACGATGCATTTCAAGCAGAGCGGAGAGGTCATCGTCCTGCTCGGCACGACACAGAGCGAACTGGGCGGAAGTGAATACGCGCAGCTGATGCATCCCGATCAACTGGCAGTTCCCCCGCGCGTCACACTCGCATCGGAGAAAGCGCTGATCCAGTTTCTACTCGCTGCAACTGGCGAGCAGCTTCTGACCTCCGCTCACGATCTGAGCAGCGGAGGACTGGCCGTGGCACTGGCCGAGGCGTCGATGCTCGGCGTGGGCTGTCGAGTGGAACTGAAGGGGCACGCAGACTCGCTCGACGCGGTGGAAATTCTTTTCAGTGAGTCGCAGGCCAGGGCCCTGGTTACAACGAGTGAAGCGCATAGCGCTCGAATCCTCGAACTGGCGGCACGTCATGGCGTACCGGCTCAACGCATCGGCACGACGGCAACGGCGGACTTCCTCATCGAACGTGGCGGAACTCCCCTCGTGCGAGAGACCGTTTCAGCACTGCATCGCATCTGGTCCGAGGCCTTCGAGGCACTCCTGGCGGGTGCTTCAGCCGAGAAGATCATGGCCGGCAGCGCGGACCAGGCCTGATGCTTCTCTTATGAAGCTGAACGTTCGCATGTAGGGGCGCGTTGCGCGCGCCCGCTCCCCCGTGCATTTCATCTAACGGCCGGGAGAGCGGGCGAGCGCAGCTCGCCCCTACATCGAGCATGGTCGTCAAAGGGATTCAGGTAGTCCTCCAGAGCAAAGCGCTCTGACCCCGGCCCCCGGCCGCCTTTCTACTGGTTACTGGCTCCTGCCTACTGACTACTGCAAGACCTTCAGCTAGGATGTTCGAGGAGCGGTAATGTTCGACGACAAGTTCAAAGAGGAGTGTGGAGTGTTCGGCGTCCTGCGACACAAGGACGCGGCCAACCTCGTGTACCTCGGGCTCTACGCTCTGCAACATCGCGGACAGGAAAGCGCCGGAATCGCCTCGCTCTCCGCTAGCGCCATCAAGTCGGAGACGAACATCGGCATGGCCGGAGGCAGTGACGGAACGGGCCAGCGCCTGATCGCGGCCAACTCACCGCAGATCCATCTCGAGCGGGAAATGGGGCTCGTGGCCGACATCTTCACGCAGGAAAGGCTTCAACGACTTCCGGGTGACACGGCCATCGGCCACGTGCGCTACTCGACGGCGGGCGGTTCCATGCTCTGCAACGCTCAGCCGCTTGTCGCTTCGACGAGCAAAGGCCCCATCGCTATCGCGCACAACGGCAATCTCGTCAATGGCGCGGAATTGCGCAGAGAACTCGAACTCGAGGGCGCAATCTTCAACACCATGAGCGATACCGAAGTCATTCTGCACCTCTTCGCGCGATCCCGCGCCGAGAGTGCCGAGCTGGCTCTGGTCGATGCACTCACCCGTGTTCGTGGGGCGTACTCGATCGTGGCCATGATCGCTGATCGCATCATCGCAGCGCGCGACCCGCACGGTTTCAGGCCGCTCGTGATCGGTCGAATCGAGGAGTCCCTGGTGGTCTCGTCTGAAACCTGCGCCTTCGATCTCATCGACGCCGATTCCATTCGCGAAGTCATGCCCGGCGAAGTGATCGTCCTCGAGAACACACCCTCAGGACCGAACGTGCGATCGATTCGTCATACGCCTGCGGAACGTCAGGCTCAATGTGTCTTCGAACACGTCTACTTCGCCCGACCCGATTCTGTGATCTTCGGAAACAATGTCGCCGAGACCAGGAAACGGTTCGGTGCGCGGCTGGCCCGGGAACATCCTGCAGACGCAGACATCGTCGTGCCGGTTCCCGATTCCGGTGTGTTCGCCGCGCTCGGGTATGCGCAGGAGTCGGGAATCCCCTTCGAGTTCGGCCTGGTGCGTAACCATTACGTCGGACGTACGTTCATCGAGCCGAAGCAGTCCATTCGTAACTTCGGTGTCAAAGTGAAACTCAATCCGGTTCGCCAGATCGTGGAAGGTAAACGAATCGTGCTGGTGGACGACTCTATCGTCCGCGGAACGACCTCCAAGAAAATCGTCCGCATGTTGAAGGCGGCCGGGGCCAGCGAAGTTCACATGCGCATCTCGTCGCCCCCGACCACGGGCCCCTGCTACTATGGCATCGACACCCCGAAGCGGCGCGAGCTGATTGCAGGAAGTAACACCGTCGAAGAGATACGGGCCTACATCGAAGCGGACTCGCTCGGGTATCTTTCCGAAGAAGGACTTCTCGATGGAGTGGCAAGTGGTAAAGCGAACAGGGACAACTCGTACTGCACCGCCTGCTTCACTGGCCGCTATCCGGTCGTGTTCGACAAGAATGAAAGCGCAGTGGAAGCGGTGCGATGAACTGATCAACCAACGGCGACAGCAACAGGAGCGCGATTGAACCTCACGAGTCACTACACGCGACGCCTGCTGCTTCCTCCTGCCGTGGTTACCCTGCCGGTAGCCTTCCTCTTCATTTCACAGGTCGCGCAGCTTTCCCGGGTTGGCTGGCTGACACTCCTGGCGCTGGCCGTGGTGGTCTACGGAGCCGCGGCCGTCTTGTTCGTTTCCCGCGTTCGCCCGTACGTCATGGAGGTCGAGCAGAACAAGCGCTCGTCCGGACTCTCCGAAATTGCTTCGAAGTGCCTGCAGCAGACTGTGAGAAGCGCCGCAATGGCCTGGATCGGCGGCGGATTCCTGTTCGCCATACTGGCCGCACTTCTAGTCCTACCTGGCTTTCTCGGGTTCACCTACTTTCTGGTGGCAATGCTGATTGCGGCAATGCCGGCCGTGAGCTGGAGCTACGCAGCTGGCAAACAGATGCTGATCGAGGCCAGCGGCGAGAGCGGTGAATTCGGATATCGGGGAAAGCTCGTTCCGCTGGGAAAGAAGATCGCAGTGGTTTTCATCGGCTTCTTCATCGTCTCCTCTGCTGCGCTGGTTCAGCTGGTCTCATCCCGCGTATCCACGACCCTCGAGCAACTAGCGGTCAACACCGACAAAGATCGATTCGACAGGCTGGTGGAATCCGCAAACATCTCTGCCAAAATCGATCAGTCCACCGTAGATACTCTGCGTGACTACATTCCTCCGAGCTACAGCGTGTTTCTCATCCGCCCGGACGGGAAGCTGCTCGGACGAATTCCGGCAAAGCTCGACCAGGCCGGCGTGCTCGCCATCCGAGAACGGAAGACCGGCGACAGCACCGCTTTCATCTCCTCGAATGTCAGTCGTTTTCAGCAGCTCAAGGACGGCTCGATTCTGGTTCTCGACATTCCCTGGGCACCTTTCGCCAACATTCCTTACCAGATCTCCTTTTACACCCTGGTCATCACTCTCCTCACGACATTGCTCTTCTCCCTCGCCACCTACTTCCTCTCTCGCGATGTGACGCAACCGCTGACTCAGCTGACGACCGTCGCAGCCGAGCTGGCTCGTGGAAACTTCCGCGGCGAAGCCAGGATCTTCTCAGACGACGAAGTCGGACGCCTCGCGGAAAGCTTCTTCGAGACCAGGCGAAATCTGCAACGCCTCATCAGCAGCGTCGGCGGAAGCGGCACGGCCATCACCGAGGGCGTCCGGGTCATTACCGGTGGTACAGATGCACTACTCAAGAGCGCCAGCGATCAGACCTCACTCACTGAGCGCGCTTCAACCGCTGTCACCAACGTGCGATCGGGCGCAGAATCCGTGCTCTCTGCAGCAGAAACCGTGACCGAGCTGTCTCAGGACGCATCGAGCCGCGCGCTTGAACTCAATGCGTCGTCGGAAGAAGTCGCTCGCAGCATGGATTACCTTTTCCAGTCCGTCGAGAAAACGTCGTCCTCGACAACGCAGATGGATGCCTCGGCGCGAGAGATGTCCTCGCGTACCTCGGTGCTGGCTGGGATCGGGGACGAAGTCCTTTCCTTCGTCGCTCAAATGCAGTCGACCGTCGAGGAACTCCGGCGATCAGCAGAGTCGACGGCAGAGATCTCACGCCAGGTACGTGAAGAGGCCAGCGGCGGCGGCACAGCAGTCGCTGACACCGTTGAAGGAATCAGGAGCGCGCAGCAATCGAGTAAAAAGACGTCGGCCGTGCTCGACGAACTGCAGAAAAGTATCGGACAGATCAGCCAGATCCTCACCGTCATCGAAGAAGTTACCGAACGCACCAACCTTCTCTCTCTGAACGCGGCCATCATCGCCGCCCAGGCTGGTGAGCACGGCCTCGGCTTCAGCGTGGTCGCCGACGAAATCAGGGAACTGGCCGACCGGACCCGCAACTCCACCAAGGAAATCGCCGGCATCATCAAGGCCGTACAGATCGGTTCGCGCGACGCGGCACTGGCCATGAATGAAGGAGTCGTACAGATCGACCGCAACGTACTGCAGGCGCAGGACGCCTCACAGTCACTCGCGCGGATTGTCTCGCGATCCGCCGAGTCCTACGAGATGGCCAACAAGATCTCGTCGGCGCTCGAGGAACAGGCCCAGGCCAGCCGGCACCTCCACTCCGTGACCTCGAAGATGTCCGATCACATCGCCGAGATCACCCGCTCCATGGAGGAGCAGGCGCGCGGAACGAATCTCCTTGCTGAGGAAGCTGAACGAGTGAGGGAGATCGCGCTGCAGGTCCGCAACTCGACCGGACAGCAGTCTCAAGCCAGCGCAGGCATCACCTCGGCCATGGAACAGATTGCACACGATGTGCGCATGATCCGCGACCTGCTGGATGGTCAACTCCAGGAGACCGAACAGATCGCGGATGCCTCCAGAACGATGCAGCAGATTGCAGGCGCCAACGACGCCGTGGCGCAGGAATTCAATCGAACAGTACAGGGCCTACTCGAGAGTGGCCGTGAGTTCGACAAGGAAGTCGCTCGCTTTCAGATCAGCTGAGTTCCCACCCTGCGCATGCGCTCGCCTGAAATGTAGGGCGGGTTGCGCGCGCCCACTCTCCGGTGCGGTCCGTACGACGAGGGGAGCGGGCGACCGCAGGTCGCCCCTACGAATCCAACACGCTCCGAGTTGATCGTCAGGGCGTCGGCGCGCCTTCAATGCACTGTCAGGCTGGCTCTTCCGATTCCTTCGCCACTTCAGTAATCGCTTTCACCGCACGTTCGAGGTGCTCTTTCGTGTGTGCTGCGCTGATCTGACAACGCAACCTGGCCTGCCCCTGCGGGACGACCGGGAAACCGAAGCCGGAGACATAGACGCCGCGCTTCAGCAGTTTCGCGGACATGGTGATGGCCCTGGCCGTATCACCGACGATGATCGGGACGATCGGATGTACGCCAGGCCGGATGGTCAGTCCGGCTTCCGTGGCCATCCTGCGAAAGTAGGCGGTATTCTCGTGCAGCCGTTTCACCGGCTCAGGATCTTTCTCGAGTATCTCGATGGCCGCGAGCGATCCGAGGACCACTGCCGGCGGGAGCGAATTCGAGAAGAGGTAGGTTCGTGACTTCTGCCGCAGATACTCGACCAGAGCTCCGGGACCGGTGGTAAAACCGCCGTGCGAGCCACCGAGCGCTTTCCCCAGTGTCGAAGTATAGGCATCGATTTTTCCGAACACCCCCAGGTGTTCTGCAGTTCCTCGGCCGGTGGCACCTAACACTCCGGTGCCGTGCGACTCATCCACCACCAGGAAGGCTTCATGCTCGCGCGAAATCTCGACGATTTCCGGCAGCGGAGCGACCGATCCCTCCATCGAGAATACGCCGTCGGTCACGATCAGCTTCTGTCGCGCACCACTGTTGGCCTCGAGCTGCGCGCGCAGATCGTCCACGTCCATGTTCCTGTAACGCAGCTTCCTCGATTTCGAAAGTCTTACACCATCGATGATCGATGCGTGATTCAGCTCATCCGAAAAGATCGCATCCTGCTCGCCCATGACCGTCTGAAAAAGACCTTCATTCGCGTTCCAGCACGATCCGTAGAGGATCGTATCTTCGGTGCCGAAGAATTCTGCCAGCTTCGCTTCGAGCTTCTTGTGAATCACCTGCGTGCCGCAGATGAAGCGCACTGAGGCCAGCCCATATCCGTAATCGCGTTCCGCCTTCTCTGCTGCTTCGATGATGGCCGGATGGTTTGCCAGACCGAGGTAATTATTCGAGGTCAGCATGATGACTTCGCCGACGCCCTCGACTTCGACGAGCGGCCCTTGCGGTCCAAGCAGACGGAGCTCGGTCTTCAACGTTCCGGCCTGCTTCATTTCTTCGAGTTCGGCGCTGAGAGTCTGAATCAATTGCATGAGGGCTCCTCCCGGGGGTGTGTAACGGCGCGGGTATTGTACGGTTGAAGCGGGCCGGGGGCCGGAGTAGAGACAGGCCAGGTTCTCGACCCCTCGAAAATTACCGTCACGCCAGGTTTCGGACACGCTCTGCGCGCGGCGTCATTCCGACGAGCCGCGCTATCATCCGCCTGCCGCAGCCGTAGCCGCGAGGAGGAATCTCCGTTCCGCGCAGACGCGGTGTAAGAGTTCGATCCTCGCGGCGCGGAACGGAGATTCCTCTTCGCATTCACAGCACGCGAACTCGCACACTCATCGCCTGCTCATCGGAATGACGTGCTGGCCAAGATTGCAGTCTGTTTGCTTCCCCGGCCACCGGCCTAAAAACAGCTACTGCAGCGGCCGCATGAAGTCGTACTTCAGGTCACGCCGGAAACAGCGACTCTCCTCGAGGTCGAACACGACGCAGGAGTCGATCGGCTTCGAGTAAATGTGAAGGCTCACTGCTTTCTCGTTCCACTCGGGAAGATTCGAGATCCGGTGGATGGTATGTTCCTTGTCGACGGTATTCAGCCTGCCCCCGGGAGTAACGAGTTCCGTTTCGAGTGGCTGCATGGAAATCGCAGTTGCTCCGGCCAGACAGTCCATCCCGACGACCTGCTGATTCTCCGGCTTGTTACATTCCAGGTGGCGGAAGTTCTCGACGAAGAGCTTGCCTTCGTGCATCACCATCCAGCCCAGCTGCCCGTTGTGAGTATGGAGCGGGGTGCGGTTGCCGATATTCCAGCAGATCAACATCAGCTCGATCATCTCGTTGCGGAAAATGAGATTGCGGGCGTGCTTCTCAGGCAGCCAGTTCTTATACGGTTCGAGATCGGAAGGGTTGATCTGAAAGTTCCCGAGATACCGACAGAGGCCATCCTTGGTAATGACCCCCGTCGACAGCTCCCGCAAACCCTCCACGAATTGAAGCAGTGGTATGTACGACGGTGGCGGTGAGCCAGGTGCAACTTCCTGCAGGTCCATGATGTCCCTCACTTCTGTAACTATAGATCCGTAGCAGCGAGCGGGCAATTACAGGCTATTTTCGGAGCGCTACCAATTCCGTCGAATTCAGACCTCGCGAACCATCTCAGCGATCGACGCAATCACTTCCCTCGCTGCGGTGATGTCGGTGTGAAGGTAGCGGTCGCTTTCCCAGTGCGTCACCCGCGCCCGGAGCGCAGCGTGGACCCGCTCCAGCAGCGGGGAAGTCTTCAACGGACGCCTGAAGTCGATGGCCTGCGCGGCACAGAGCAACTCGATGGCCAGTATCCCTTCGAGATTCTCCACGATTCTCGACAGCTTCCAGGCGGCGATCGGCCCCATCGACACGTGATCTTCCTTGTTGGCCGAGGTGGGGATCGTGTCGACAGAGGCTGGATGCGAGAGCGCTTTACACTCGGAAGCCAGTGCCGCTGCAGTGACCTGCGCAATCATGAAACCGCTGTTGAGTCCGGCCTCCTTCACCAGAAACGCCGGCAGGTCCGAGAGTTGCGGATTGACCAGCCGCTCCACCCGACGTTCGCTGATGGTGGCCAGGTCACACAGTGCGATCGCTGCGACGTCGCAGGCCAGCGCCACCGGTGCGCCGTGAAAGTTTCCACCGGAGATGGCCTCGTCCTGCGCGGCGAAGATCAGCGGATTGTCGGTTGCCGAATTGATCTCGATGCGCATCTTCGTCGCAGAGAATTCGAGAGCGTCGCGGACCGCGCCATGCACCTGCGGAATGCAGCGGAGTGAATAAGCATCCTGTACGCGTTCGCAGTCGCGATGCGCTTCACGAAGACTGCTGCCGGCCAGCAGAGCACGCATCCTGGCTGCCACCAGGATCTGACCTCCGTGGGGCCGGACCTCGTGTATGCGCGCATCAAACGCGGCGTCGGTGCCCTGCAGACCATCGAGGGTCATGGCCGCCACGGCATCGGCTACATCCAGCAACCGCAGCGCCTTTTCGATCGCCAGGCCGCCCACGGCAGTAATGGCCTGGGTCCCATTGATCATGGCCAGACCTTCCTTGGCCTGATAGACGACAGGAGCGAGGCCGATCTTCTGCAGGGCATCGGCCGACGGGAGTACCGCGCCGTCCATCTCCATCTCGCCAACGCCCAGCAGAGCTGCAGCAAGATGCGCCAGCGGTGCAAGGTCACCGGATGCGCCGACCGAGCCCTGTGACGGGATTCGAGGAATGGCATCACGATTCAGAAGTTCCAGGAGGGATTCCACGACCTCGATGCGTATCCCGGAAAACCCTTTGGCGAGTGCATTGGCCCGCAGGACCATCAGTGCACGCACCACCGTTCGCGGATGTGGATCTCCCGTACCGGCGCAGTGCGAAAGAATCAGGTTCCGCTGCAGAATCAGGACGTCGTCAGGAGCGATGGCTACCTCGGAGAAAACGCCGAAGCCGGTGGTAATGCCGTACACCGTTCGACCCTCCGACACGAATCGATCCACCAGATCGCGTGATGCCTGCATGCGCTCGCGCGCTTCCGGTGCAAGCCTGACCCGAAGCCCACCCCCCGCAACAAGCCGCAGAACCTCCAGCGTGAGATCAGCGCCATTCAGCAACAGTTCGTTCATTCAAGAATGATAGTGGAAATGAGAATGGAGAATGTCGAATGAAGAATGGAGAATGAATGAAGGTGCGGGAGGGGCGAACATTCTCCATTCTTCATTCAACATTCTCCATTCTCATGCTAGTCTCCCGCCCGCCATGCAGAATGCGAAGAACGTAGCGGTCATCGGAGCTCAGTGGGGCGATGAAGGGAAGGGCAAGATCGTCGATCTGCTCTGCGAGCAGTTTGATGTCGTGGCGCGGTACCAGGGCGGACACAACGCCGGACACACGGTCAAGTTCGCCGATCGTCATTACTCGCTTCACCTGATCCCTTCAGGAATTCTCCATCCCGGCAAGCTTTGCGTGCTCGGAAACGGGATGGTCATCGATCCTCAGGCACTCGTCAGCGAGATGGAGAAGCTCTCAGCTCTCGGGGTCTCCTTCGACAACAATCTGATGATCAGTGAGACTGCGCACTGCATCCTCCCCTTCCACAAAGCAATCGACCTCGCTCGCGAAGAAGCTGCTGGTGACGCGAAGATCGGCACCACTGGTCGTGGAATCGGACCCGCCTACGAAGCGAAAGTGAGCCGTTACGGTGTACTCATCGGCGATCTGCTCGACGAGCAGGTTCTCCGCGAGAAAATCCGTTTCGCCGCCGCCGAGAAGAACGAAGTGCTTTCTTCGGTCTACGGCAAGCCAACCTTCGACCCAGATCAGCTCACCGAGGAGTATCTGAAATTCGGCGAACTTTTCCGAGACCGCATCACCAACACCTCCCTGCTCATGCATGAGCAGATGAAGGCCGGCAAGCGCATCATGTTCGAAGGCGCGCAGGGCACGCTGCTGGACATCGATCACGGCACTTATCCTTACGTCACTTCCTCGAACTGCGTGGTCGGCGGAATCTGCACGGGACTCGGCGTCGCACCCAAACACATTCATGGCGTGATTGCAGTAGTGAAGGCTTATTCGACGCGGGTCGGCGGCGGTCCTTTTCCTACCGAACTTCTCGATCAGGTCGGCGAACACCTTCGCGAACGCGGAAACGAATTCGGCACGACCACAGGCCGTCCGCGTCGTACTGGATGGCTGGACCTGGTCGTACTCCGCACCGCGGTGATGCTCAACGGTATCGACACGATCGCACTGACCAAACTCGACGTGTTCGACGACTTCGACGAAATCAAAGTCTGCGTTGCCTACGACGTGAGAGGTGGCAAGTCGATGCGCACCTATCCGGCTTCAGCGGTGGCTCACAAACTCTCCACTCCTGAGTATCGGACCTTCAAAGGTTGGAAGCGCTCGACCGTCGGTACGAACACCTTCGACGAACTCCCCGAGGAAGCGAAGGCGTATGTTCGATTCATCGAGGAAGAGCTGGAGACGCCGATTTCAATCGTCTCGACAGGTCCGCGTCGTGAAGAAACGATCGTCCGCGGCGAGCTTCTCTCGCTCTGAGTAGCGCAATTTCTGCCGCGCCCAGTGGCCAGAGTTTTCAACTCCGGGCTCCGTGGTCGTGCGAAAGAACTCGACTGAAGCACCAAACCTGGCGAATCACGGATCAAACTACCGGCTCCGCGCCTGATCTTCACTGGCGATCACAAGGAACCAGCCGAAAACAAGCAGCAACTCGATATAAGGCGTCGCGCCTGCTTCTGCCGTCAGAGTCACCTCGCCCTCGCGGGGACCGGAGGAAAAGCGCCTGTGCATGGTCAGTAGATCTTTGCCGGACATGCTCAGCCATCGCCACTCCGCATTCCAGACATTGCTCACCCACTCGAATTCGAATTTGTCTGTGAGGGAAAGCAGAAAGCGATTGTCGGAAGATTTCTTGAGAGTGCCGAGGCGTAGGTTTCCAGAGTCGGTAACCGAGGCCGACAGGTCCGAAGAAGAGCCGACTTCGAAGGTCCACCGCTGGCCCTCGAAATTGCCGACGGCATTTTGTGGTTCATCAGGATTCCACCGAATCCCGGCTTCCGCGCCTTCCAGAGAAAAATGGCGCTGCGACTTGTCGGGCTGCAGCCACACGTAGTGCGCTGAATTGAGTTTCATAACCCGAAACATAGCAAAGATGATGCTGAGCGATCAGGTCGGTTTCACCAGACCTTGATCTTTCTTCTCTGGAGCATCAGAATCGAGCCCGATGAAAACAGGACGCAACGAGAACTGCCCATGCGGCAGCAACCTCAAGTACAAGAATTGTTGTGAGAAAAAAGAATCAGCGGCACTGACCAGAAATCGTCTTCCGATCATTCTCGGTGTGCTGGCCATCGCGGCGGGCATCGCCGCCATCTTCCGCCCCTCGGATCCGGCTGGCGAGAAAGCTGCTGTCGCCCAGACGCGGACAGCGTATCCAAGTCCGGTGGCCGTTCCTGTTGAAGGAGCCACTCCGATCTCAGGAGCAACGGCTGCCATGCCCGCGCTTGGCAGACCCACAGGCCAGACGCCGGCACTCGCAACCGTGGCGGACACCTCTGCGCCCGTTGGAAAGGTCTGGTCGAAAGAGCATGGCCACTATCACGACAAAACCCCCGACAATCCGGTGAAGATCCAGATGGCTACACCTCAGGGATCAGGAGCACTTCAGCAGCCTCCACCAGGTGCAGCTGCAGCCGGGGGAGCCGGGCAGGTCTGGAACGAGAAACATGGTCATTACCACCCTTCTTCGGGCGCCACACCTCAGGTCGCAGCAGCCAGAGCTGCTGGCTCCAGGAAACAAGTAGCCGGAGTTCCAACGACTGGTCAGGTATGGTCCGAAGAGCATAAGCACTGGCACTCAGCGCCTGCCGGAACGCCTGGTGCAATCCCGATGGTCAATCCGCCCATCACTACGACCAATCAGTGATTGCAAGGCACGGCGAAGTGCGGATTTGTCGCTTCGACGTGCTAAGGTTATACGTTACTAACGTTCTGCAGCAGTAGCAGGACACCTCCCTTAACTCCTCGCTCGCCTCGGCGCAGCGATGTCCACTGTGAGGCCTTAAGCCGATCTGCGAGCGTGCGCCACTATGGCGCGCTGCCGGCAGACAGAGCTCCCGCTTCACATCGATCAATCTCGAACAAACAGGAAATACATGCCTTTTCAAGCACTCGGACTCGGACCAAAAATTTGCAAGGCCATCGCCGAACAGGGTTATACCGAGCCCACACCCATTCAAACCCG
The DNA here is from genome assembly GCA_046590705.1 of Thermoanaerobaculia bacterium. GTDB lineage: Bacteria > Acidobacteriota > Thermoanaerobaculia > Gp7-AA8 > Gp7-AA8 > JBKJUK01. The sequence continues at coordinate 4,965 of JBKJUK010000394.1, read as the reverse complement.
AGTCATCCCTCAGATCATCGAAGGTCATGACACCATCGGAATCGCGCAGACCGGAACCGGTAAAACCGCCGCGTTCGTGCTGCCGATTCTTCAGAAGCTTTCAACGAGCGGCAGCCACAGCGGACGCCGGAAGATGCGGGTACTGATCATTTCTCCCACGCGCGAGCTCTCGCTGCAGATCGACGAGAACGTCCGTCAGTACGCGCGCCATCTCAACCTCAAGTTCGCGACCGTGTACGGCGGCGTGGGCGAAGGTCCGCAGATCTCCGCGCTTCGTGCCGGAGCGGAAATCGTAGTGGCGACACCAGGGCGTCTACTCGACCTGATGCGGAGCGGTCATGTCGACAGCTCCGATCTCGAATTTCTGGTGCTCGACGAAGCAGACCGCATGCTGGACATGGGCTTTCTTCCCGACATCCGCCGCATCATCAACACGCTCCCGAAGCAGCGTCAGACCTTGCTGTTTTCAGCCACGCTTTCTCCGGAGATCGAGAAAGTCGCGGGCGAGTTCCTTGACCACCCGAAAGTCGCGCAGGTCGCAAGACGGGCCTCGCCTGCCGAGACCGTTTCACAGCTGGTGTACGAAGTTCCCAAAGCGGCCAAGTTTGGTTTGCTGCAGCATCTGCTCCTCGACAAATCTCTGGATATGGTGCTGGTGTTCTCGCGCACCAAGCATGGTGCCGACAAGATCGCGCGTCGACTCAACACCGCTGGAATTCCCACGGCCACGCTCCATTCCAACAAGAGCCAGAATCAGAGAATCGCCGCACTGAAGGGCTTCAAGTCCGGCGCGACCCGTGTCCTGGTGGCCACTGACATTGCCGCCCGCGGGATCGACGTCGAGGGAATCTCGCACGTCATCAACTTCGATTTTCCACCGCAGCCGGAAGACTACGTTCACCGGATCGGTCGCACAGGAAGAGCTCTGGCAATTGGCGACGCCATCAGCTTCATCTCCGCAGACGACCTCGGGAATCTCCGCGCGCTGGAGAAGTTTATCGGTCGCGGGATTCCGAGGAAGGCAGCCGAAGGCTTCGCCGTCAGCGAGGCGGTGAAACAGGAAGAGTCACGGCAGCTGGCGGGTAAGGAAGCCTACGAGAAAGAACGAGGACCCGGCGGTCGTCCGGGCGGCCGCAGTCAGGGACGTCCCGAGCGCCCGTCTTTCGGTCGGTCTGACTCGGGACGCTCGCAGGGCGGCAACGCACGACCCGCGTCCCGTGCAGGTGCAGGTGCCAGCCGACCAGCGGGTGACTCGCGCGAGCGAAGTTCAGCAGCGCGTCCGTCACGCCCAGGCGCATCGACTTCGTCGCCAAGACCAGCAGGAGCGAGACCTTCGGGACAAAGTACCAGCGCACCACGATCCTTCAGCAGACCGTCAGGCACCGCAAGCACAAGCAAAGGACCGCGCCGAGGACGTTAGTGTGATGTCCGTGAAGTAAATGCTGCAATGTGACATGCGAACAGCGAAGCCTCTCCAACTGCGGCGGTCGGACGGAAAACCTCGAAGCGCTTGCGACTAACCGAGCGCTCGGGTTCGGCACGCGCGTCGAGCATTGGTTGTGCTCATGACGGCAGATGGCGTTCGCGGAACTGAGATCGCTGCGAACCTCCATCTGACGGCCACAGGTCTGTCGGATTCGCGCGCGCTTCGAACGCGCTGGTGTAGACGGATGCAGACAAGCCGAGGCGAGGCCGAGGCAACAACGTGCCGGACGATCAATTGCGACTTGTGATTAGAAAAGTCGTGGGTCCTCCGAAGGCCGTGGATTCACACTGATCGATGCGGACCCTGGCGAAGGAGGTTGGGTTGGGACACACAGCCGTACACGAGATTCTCCGAGCCAATGACCTCAAATCGCATCTGCAAATGACCTTGAAAGTCAGCCGCGATCCTGCGTTCCTCGAGAAAGTAAACGACATCATGGGCTTGTCCCTGTCGCCGCCGAGACGCGCCTTCGACGTGTGCGTGGACGAAATGCAAATAGTCAGGTTGAAAGAGTCCGCTGCGCTGGACCTCTGACGACCCTACCCCGCTCTGGGACTTCATTCCGCCCAACAGATTCGCCGATCGTGTTTTCACATGGAACGAGTCCTGGCACTCGGATCACGACGCAAAAGCAGGTAACTGGCCAAGCTTCGAAGTCACTGAAGTTATGCCGACGAGAGCAAGGGACGGTTGAACGAAAACCACTAGACCCATCATCAGTGGTAAGATCCAGCCTCCCGTGCAAATCTGACGTCGGTTTCGTTTTGTCGTCTAACGCTCCAGTTTCGGGAGAACTTCGATGAACCTCCGCGTGGTCATCCTCGGTGCTGCCGCAGTGGTGTTTTCATCCTCCGACTTTGCGGCCCGGGCCGCAACGCTGACCGTGGCGCAGATCAGCAGCGACTCCCTCGACGCCGTTTTCAAGTTTAACAGGGCCACTCCAACCAGTAACGGTAAGATTCTTTACGTTGACTCTCCCGATAACAATGTCTGGTTCTACAGCGGAAGCGGCGCGCCCACATCCATCCAGAGCGCGCCCGGCGAAAATGTGGCCGAGAACGTCTTCATGCTGGGATCGGGTGCGGCACCCGGCCAGGTGATCGGTGGATGGAGGCGAGGGGCAGGATACGGCAACGTCAGCAACAACGGTGGGGCACCTTCGAAGGTAACTCTGAATCCCGAATCGGTATCCGTGCGCGACGGCTGTGTGTTCATGGTGTTACAGACGCCCGCTTCCGGGCAGCACGTTTTTAAGATCGATCCGCTCGATGGGACCAGGGTACAGCTCAGCAGCGGAGTGGTTGCCCGCGGAGCTCTGCGGGTCGACAGCAGCCAATGCCGGGCGGCATGGCTATGGACCGCCACCGACGCCGATCCCCCATCCATTCAGTACTGGAATGGAACGACTACGACCACGCTCGAATCGAGTGCCGCGAGCCTGGATTTCACCGGTGGAAAAATTGTCTATGCGAAATTCATCTCCGGCCTCCGCCAGGTCTTCGTCATCGACACCATTGGTTCCCTGACACCAGTGCAGGTTTCAGTGGAGACGGATGCGACGAAGATTCAGTCATCGCCACAGACGGACGGTCGCCACGTTGCCTGGTACCGAAGCAACAGCGATGGAACCAGCCCATCGCTGGTCCTGAACGGCGGTTTGGTCTTTCCTACAGACGCACTGACGAAGATTGACAACGTCGAATACGCATTTCAGCTCGATCGCGGACAGCTGCTCTGGAAGAGGCCGTCAGGATCATTTGTCTATGACGACGGGATGGAAACGACGGAGATCAATCCCTCCCCGGCCACGACCATCGTCAATCCATGGCTGACGGATGGATACATCTCATTCATCGGCCTGAGCCCGGCCGGCGGTACCGACTCGGAAGTGTTCCGCATCACAGCCACCCCTCCCACCGGCTCGACTGCTCCACTGCTGGTCACGGCCACTCCCGACATCGGGCAGGTGACCGTGAGATGGGATACCGTCCTGGGCGCCACTTCTTACAACCTGTACATGGCCGAGCAGCCAGGCGTAACGAAGGACAATTACGCCTCACTGTTGGGTGGCCGGAAAATCTCAGGCGTCACCACTCCCTTCAGCGTGATCAATCTGGCGGCGAACAGTGCCTACTATTTTGCGGTGACTACAGTGGACGGCGCGAGCGAAGGAGCCAGCTCGCGGATCGCCAGCGCAGTCCTCGTTGGAAATTTCACATGGCAGCCTGTGGGCGGCCTCGGCAGCACATCCTTCTACTCAGTCGCTGCGGATAGAGCCAATGCATCCTTCATTTATGCGGGGGCGGGCGGCTCGGTGTACAAGTCGAGCGACGGGGGCGTGAACTGGACGCAGGTTCTATCGAACGGGACGACGGGCGCCCAGCGCGTGGCGGCTCTGACTGTGTCAGGGGGGCGGGTGCTCGCCAACATGATGAGCCAGGCCGACATCTGGCAGGGTCTCAACAATGGTGTGAACTGGACGAGAATTCTCGAGGTATCAGGGTTCGGAGAGTCGAATGGATCTCTGGCTGTCGATCCGGTCGACACGAACAAGATGTACGCCGGCGATTTCATCCTTCCCGGCCGGACCGCCGCAGACTCGTTGGTCATCAAATCGGTAAACGGCGGCTCGAACTGGATTCACACCGCTGAGGCGCCGGCATTGGGGGCGGAAATCCATGCGTACGCGCTGGCTATCGATCCAATCACGCCGACGACTCTTTACGCGGGAGGAAGTGGAACGCCGAATATCGCCAAAAGCACGACCAGTGGGACGAACTGGACTGACATCGCGATTCCAGTCAACACGGGAGGTGTCTATTCACTGGCCATCGACCCGCGCAACACCAGCGTCGTTTACGCATCGACCCGCGACCAGGGCGTTTTCAAGACACTCACGGGCGGAAGCAGCTGGACGGCGATAAACAGTGGTCTCACTGGTGTCGGCGTCACCGGACTCGGGTTCAACTCGATTCTGGTCGATCCACAGCATTCCATGTACCTTCACCTCGGAGCCGGGAACGGTTACTGGTATTCCATCAACAGCGGCCAGAGCTGGGTGTCGGCTAGTACAGGACTCGGCGGTGTTTACATCACCGCACTGGCTATGACGCCCTCCCGCCGGCTCATCGCTGCGACCAGCACCGGTCTCTACATGTTGAGCGTGGCATCGCAGCCGACAGTGACCAGCGTGTCGCCGAACAGCGGCAGCTCCAGCGGAGGCTCGTCAGTTACCCTTACCGGCACATCATTTCAGAGCAGTGCCACTGTCCTGTTCGGAGGTACCGCAGCAACGAATGTGGTGGTTGCGAACTCCACGACCATTACAGCGACCACTCCGGCGCACGTAGCAGGAGCGATCGATGTCGTGGTGACAAACATCGACGGTCAGAGCGGTACACTGGCCGGAGGCTTCACCTACAGCAGCGCACCGAACCCTCCCACTGGGGTCGTTGCGACGGCAGCCTCCACGACATCAG
>JBKJUK010000246.1:0-23904 GCA_046590705.1 Thermoanaerobaculia bacterium | reverse complement strand
ATACTCCGGCATGGCGACGACGGCAGAGCCGCTGGCATCGAGCACCACCCGGCCCCGATAGACGTTCATCCATGTCGGTCGACTCGACGAAAGCCAGCGACAACTGTTGCTGCTTCTTCGAATCGACGCAGCGAATGGGCCGTTGAGGTTTGAGATCTATTCGCGTGACCGGAACTTCTCCTTTACGGAGGCATTCACGCGCAAACTGGGGATGATCTGTTGAGTGGACTTCCCGAAGGCCTCGGGATGCAGGTAAAAGCCGCGATCTTCAGCCGGCTTGTCTTCTTCCACCTGCACGCGGTGCATTTCCGCATACTTATCCTGCCGGGTTCCGGTGACATGCCAGGAGACTTCGAGGCCGGCCTGTCCCCCGGCAATCACAAACTGGTTCCCTGCGATCTTCGATGCCACGTAAACCGGTGAGTAACCACCAAGGCAGGTGAGCTGGTATCCGAACTCGCGATTCAGTGCCTCGAAATATGCGGGCATGGTGACCACGGCGGAGCCGCTGGCATCGAGCACCACGTTGCCTTTGTAGATGTTCATCATGTCGGGCGACTCGACGAAGGAGTGATAGAGATACTTGTTTTCAGGGTCCAGGGGATGATCGATTTTGAAGGTCCCGCTGCTTTTAGAAACACTTCCGATGATTTGAACGTTGCCTTGAAAATGTCCTGCCAGACCGGTACCCGTCCTGCCTTGAACTCCAACGCCTGCTTCACTGAAACCGAGGACCCCTTTTCCTGAGCCCAAAGCAACTCCATAGACTCCGGACGTATTCGTGCCGCCGGCGGTCACACCACCGAAAACTCCGGTTCCAGAGGAATGGTCAGATAAACCATACACAGCCGTATCGGTAGTCGAACCGCCGAACACAGTTAGTGGCGCAAACGGGGTGGTCGTGCCAATACCAACGTGGCCGTTCGCGCTGCTTCCAAAAAGTACACGCTTGCTACCGGCAAAGAAGCTGAAGTTGATGCCATCTGACTGCAGGTATCCGCCGCTTCCGTCGACGCCCAATACAATTCGCTCGTTCGGATTCTGGAAGATGCCCACTCCCTGATTCACTGGGTCGACTACATGCAGCGCATTGCTAGGGGCGCTGGTTCCGATCCCCACTCTGCCGCCGTTGTAGTAAATGCTGGTGCCGTTGGTGAGCCATTGGCCTGACATGGCCTGTGCGATCATCAGACTTATAGCGGGCAGAATCAGGCGCAGTATTTTCATCTTCGTTCCTTTACAAGGTTGTTTGGTTAAAAAATGACGAGAGCATGCTGGAGAGTGACTTTGCTCAGCGCGCGCAGCAACAGGCATGCTTCTACCTTCTGACGGTCGGCAGCTACTGGCGCGACCGCAATTTATCTTTTCCAGCCGGGTTCATCCGCATGGTCGGGAGGCTCTGCGCGGCAGATTTCCCGAAGGCCTCGGGGTGCAGGTAGAAGCCTCGGTCCTCGGTAGACTTGTCCTCTTCCACCTGTACTCGGTTCATTTCCGCATAGGCGTCGCGTCGAATTCCTGTGACCTGCCACGAAACCTTCAGACCGGGGCGTCCACCGGCGATCACGAACTGGTTGCCGTCGATCTCGCTGGCCACGTACACCGGTGAGTAACCACCGAGGCAGGTGAGTTGGTACTGGAACTCACGATTCAATGCCTCGAAATAGGCGGGCATGGTGATAACCCCGTTGCCGGAGGCATCGAGCACTACGCTGCCGTTGTAGATGTTCATCATGTCGGGAGACTCTACGAAGGAGTGATAGAGGTATTTGTTTTCCGGATCCAGCGGATGATCGATCTTGAAGGTGCCGCTCGCTTTGGAGAGGCTACCGGAGACTTGGACGTTACCATCAAATCTGCCTGCCAGAGTCCCCTGTACGCTGATCGTACCGAAAATTCCGGCTCCGCTGGCGCTAGTGCTCACTCCAGTGACTCCGAACTTCCCGTATGAGATGGTGCCATAACCTATTCCCGCGTCTGCATAGAGACCGCTACCCGATGCAGAATTTCCGGTATTTTGTGCGACGATTGCAATTCCCCCCGGAGCACTCGTTGCTCCCAGAATCGCAACTGGCCGTGGAGTCATTGACTTCCAATTTGGCGAAGGGTGTAGTCGTCCCTATTCCGACTCTTCCGTTGGCACTGTTTCCGAAGAGAACGCGCTGAGTCCCTGCGAAAAAACTGAAGTTGATGCCATCGGCCTGAAGGTAGCCACCGCTGCCGTCCACGCCAAGTCCGACCCGGCCGTTCGGATTCTGAAAAATGCCCACTCCCTGATTCACCGGATCGACTACATGCAGCGCATTACTGGGCGCGCTGGTTCCTATGCCCACCTTGCCCGCATTGTAATAGATGCTGCTGCCATTGGTCAGCCATTGAGCCGACACGGACGCTGACAGCAGGAGGGAGATCGTTGCTGCGTAGACCGGCGAGAACTTTTTCATGGTGGTTACCTTGCCTTGGTGGGTTGTGTGGCGCGAAGAATCAGGGTTGATGTTGGAGTTTTCTTATTTTAAGCAGAGCATGGGGTACGCGCAATAGGCTCCGCTCTTCCCTGGAAATCGCCCGTGACCCGCATCACTGCGCCGGACTTCAGCTGAGAAATCCGTTTGACTGCTCGCAGCGCGGTCCGCCGTCGCTCGTTCTTCGGAGTGATTTCAACTTCATCCTGCCACGCTGCAGCAATCGGTGAGGGAGCTCACCTCAGCCCACTTTCACCTGCTTCCAGTAAACTCATTGGTTCTATTCGGGTCTCGAGTCGGTGAATGCGGCCGCCTCGGACCAGCGACGTCATTCCGAAGGAGCAGGCCGTGCTCGGTATCGAGCGGTACGGTTGCAGCGACTGATGAATCTACGCAGAAGGATCGCGCTCGACAATTACAGCGCGGTCCCTGTGCGTAGATCCCTCGTACCCCCGGCCCGCCGCTCGGGAGGACGGCTTCGGCTCCCGCTCTTTCTCAGCGATCCCTGTTTCTTTCGCTGAGTCGCCGCGCGCGTAGCGGGGGACCTCACGGCCCGTGACGATGTGAGACTTACTGGATGGTGAAGTGGCGTCCAGCAGGTCGGAAAACTTCCGTTAGTAATTCGGGAATGCATGCACAAAACAAAAGGAGCAGGCCGTGACGGCCTGCTCCTTTTCGATGAAAGTCGTACGACTACTGGTTCAGTTTTGCCTTTCTCACGACTTCGTCGTCGCGAAGACTGGGGATGGCCTGTTGCGCCGACTTGCCGAACGCCTCCGGATGAAGATAAAAGCCGCGCTCTTCCGGTATCTTTTCCACTTCGACCACGACCCGATTTTTCTCCGCGTAGGCATCGCGTCGAATTCCGGTGACCTGCCAGGAAACGACCAGCCCGGGTCGCCCGCCGGCAACCACAAACTGATTGCCAGCGATTTCGCTGGCCACGAACACTGGCGAGTAACCGCCAATGCAGGTCAGCTGATATTCGAACTCCCGATTCAGCGCCTCGAAATATGAGGGCATGGCGATGAGGGCAGAGCCTGTGGCATCGAGCGTCACGCGGCCTCGGTAGACATTCATCATGTCGGGCGACTCGACGAAGGAGTGATAGAGGTATTTGTTCTCCGGATCGAGCGGATGATCGATCTTGAAGGTACCGCTCGCTTTGGAGAGGGTACCGGTGATGTCGACGTTACCGACGAATTTGCCTGCCAGGCTCACCCCTACGTTGGCCTGACCCCAAATTCCGGCTCCATTGGTGAAATTGCTCGCTCCATAAACTCCGAACTTCCCGTGTGAGACGGTGCCGTAACCTATTCCAGCGTTTGCACCCAGACCATAACCCGTTGCATGATTCCCGAGATTGTTGGCTATGATTGCTACTCCCCCCGGAACACTCGTTATTCCTTGAATCGCCACACTGGCCGAGGAGTCATTGACATCCAATTTGGCCTGGGGTGTCGTCGTCCCTATTCCGACTCTTCCGTTGGTACTGTTTCCGAAGAGAACGCGCTGAGCCCCTGCGAAAAAACTGAAGTTGATGCCATCGGCCTGGAGGTAGCCACCGCTGCCATCCACGCCAAGTCCGACCCGGCCGTTCGGATTCTGAAAAATGCCCACTCCCTGGTTCACTGGATCGACTACATGCAGCGCATTGGTAGGCGCGCTGGTTCCTATGCCCACTTTGCCGTCGTTGTAATAGATGCTGGTTCCGTTCGCCAGCCACTGCGCAGAGAGGCAGGGTGCGAAGAGAAGCGACATGGCAACCAGGGATGCTGTGAAGATGACTCTCATGGAATTACTCCTTTGTTGTTTCGATGACCGGTTGGAAGGGGCACTCAATCACATCCGAGTGTCGCGGCTACTTTCTCGAGCGCGCCTTCCGAATGACAGCTTCGTCTCTCCGAAGGCTGGGGACAATCTGCTCGGCCGGCTGGCCGAATGCTTCCGGGTGTAGATAGAAGCCTCGCTCCTCCGGTGCCTTCTCTACTTCGACTTTCACGCGATTCAACTCTGCGTACGCGTCACGCCGAACTCCTGTGACCTGCCACGAGACTTCTAGTCCCGGCCGGCCTCCAGCGATTTGAAATTGATTTCCGGAGATCTTGCTGGCCACGTAGACCGGGGCGTAACCGCCGACGCAGGTCAGCTGATACTCGAAATCCCGGTTGAGCGCCTCAAAGTAGGCCGGCATGGCGACGACGGCCGAGCCGCTGGCATCGAGCAGGGCGTGACCACGATAAACATTCATCATGTCGGGCGACTCGACGAAGGAGTGATAGAGGTATTTGTTCTCCGGGTCGAGCGGATGATCGATTTTGAAGGTGCCGCTCGATTTTGAGAGGCTTCCTATGATTTGAACGTTACCTTGGAATTGCCCTGCCAGGGTCCCCGCTACACCGGCCCCGGCCGAGCCATAGATCCCGGCTCCGCCCGCAACGAAGCTCTCTCCGAAGGTTCCAAATTTCCCGTAGGTGACGGCACCGTATCCCAGAGCTCCATCTCCATACAGTCCGATATTGATTGAACCACCCGGAGTGACTGCTGCGAGCCCGTACCCGCCTGGATAAGTCGTTTCGACGCGAAGACCAAACGGGTCGGTGGTCCTCACGTCTACTTTGGCAGCAGGCAACGTCGTTCCTATCCCTAACCTTCCCGTCGAACTGCTTCCGAAGAGAACGCGCTGACTTCCGGCAAAAAAGCTGAAGTCGATCCCATCGGCCTGCAGGTAGCCGCCACTGCCGTCGACCCCCAGTCCGACTCGCCCGTTCGGATTCTGAAAGATGCCGACGCCCTGATTCACGGGATCGACTACATGCAGCGCATTGCTAGGGGCGCTGGTTCCGATGCCCACTTTGCCGCCGTTGTAGTAAATGCTAGTTCCGTTGGTCAGCCACTGCGCTGATGCGGGAACTGACAGCAGTAGGAGAGGAACAGCGGCGTAAATCGTCGAATACTTTTTCATGTCGGACACCTGCCTTCGGTAGAGGTTGGTTGACGCGAAAAGTCACTTGTCGTGGGGGAGCTAGTTATCTTAAGTTGTAATCGGATGGCGCGCAAGCGGATGCTCGGCTACCTGTATGAATTCCAGGCTCTCGGCCCGGAAACGGGCGTGATCGGCATCACCTGCACTCCGTGGATTCACGTTCCACAGATCTGGTTCGCAAGGCTGCGTTGACCGATTCTGACTCCCAGGCGACGCACCCTGAAATGATGCAACGAGTGGTCAGGGCGCTGGACTCCACTGGGATCTGATTCAGCGTTGAGGTGGTCTGCATCGGGCACAAACTACGGAGCAGGCTGGGGCCTGCTCCGTTTTCAATTTCGAACTTCGTTACGATTACCGGTTCAGTTTTGCCTTTCTTATGGCTTCGTCGTGGCGAAGTCTGGGGATGGCCTGATCGGCCGACTTGCCGAAGACTTCCGGATGGAGATAGAAGCCGCGCTCTTCCGCCGCTTTTTCAACTTCAACCTGCACTCGATTCAGCTCGGCGTATTTGTCCTGACGTACACCGGTGACCAGCCACGAGACCTTCATGCCCGGTTCTCCGCCTGCGACGACGAACTGATTGCCACTGATCTCACTCGCTACGAAGACCGGCGAGTAACCTCCGATGCAGGTCAGCTGATATTCAAACTCCCGATTCAGCGCCTCGAAATACGATGGCATGACGATCACAGCAGAGCCGCTGGCATCGAGCACCACCCGTCCCCGATAGACATTCATCATCTCGGGCGATTCGACGAAGGAGTGATAGAGATACTTGTTCTCCGGATCGAGCGGATGATCGATTTTGAAAGTGCCGCTCGCTTTGGTGAGGTTACCGGTGATCTCGACGTCACCCATAAATTTGCCTGCGAGAGCCCCTATTTTGGTAGAGACCCCGTAAACTCCGGCGCCGCCGACAAAATCTCCCGATCCGTAGACTCCATACTTCCCGAATGAGGCCAGGCCGTAACCGGGTCCAGCGTCCGAAAGTAGTCCGTAGCCAGATGCTGAATTCCCGTTATTGATTGCTCTTATCGCAATTCCGCCCGAAACACCCGTGACTGAGAAAAGCCCAATCCCGGCCGTTGTATCTCGGACATCGAATCTGGCAACGGGCGAAGTCGTCCCTATTCCGACCCTTCCGTTGGCGCTGCTTCCGAACAAGATCCGCTGACTACCTGCGAAAAAACTGAAGTTGATCCCGTCGGCCTGCAGGTAGCCGCCGCTTCCGTCCACGCCCAATCCAACGCGTCCGTTCGGATTCTGAAAAATGCCGACGCCCTGATTCATCGGATCAAATACGTGCAGAGCGTTCGTTGGTGCGCTGGTCCCGATACCGACATTTCCGCCGCTGTAGTAGACGGACGTGCCGTTGGTCAGCCATTGCGCCGACATGGTTGGTGCGATCAGTAGCGATAGAGCAGGCAGAATCAGGTGAAGGGTTTTCATTTTTTTCCGGTGCGTCGGTCGTATGGTTGAAAGAGGGGAGCGCGCAACGCCGGGGCTGCTCAACTTTCGCCGCAACGGGCGATGCGTCTTTCTCTTGTCGCGGTCGTCCGCTATCGGCGCGATCGCGATTTATTTTGTTCAGCAGGGCGCATCCGCATGCTCGGGAGGCTCTGTGCGGTAGATTTCCCGAAGGCCTCAGGATGCAGGTAGAAGCCGCGCTCCTCGGCAGACTTATCCTCTTCTACCTGCACTCGGTGCATCTCCGCATAGGCGTCGCGCCGAATTCCTGTGACCTGCCAGGAAACCTTCAAACCGGCGCGTCCACCCGCGATCACGAACTGGTTGCCATTGATCTCGCTGGCGACGTACACCGGCGAGTAGCCACCGAGGCAGGTGAGTTGATATTGGAACTCACGATTCAGTGCCTCGAAATAGGCGGGCATGGTGATGACCCCGTTGCCGGAGGCATCGAGCACTACGCTGCCGTTGTAGATGTTCATCATGTCGGGCGACTCGACGAAGGAGTGATAGAGGTACTTGTTTTCCGGGTCGAGCGGATGATCGATCTTGAAGGTTCCGCTGCCTTTAGAAATGCTACCCGTGATCTGGACGTTACCTTCGAATCGGCCTGCGAGAGCCCCACCAGAAGCAACCCCCTTAATGGCGGCTCCTGCGGCTATATCGCTGGCGCCATAGGCTCCGAACTTCCCGAGTGAGACGGAGCCGTAACCCGCTCCACTGTCCGCATAGATTCCGAAATTCGCTGATGAAGTCGGGCTGGCAACAAGTGCAATGATCGCGGCTCCGTTCGGAACACTCGTTACAGCACGAAGCGCGACGCCACTCGTGGTGTCATCGATATGCATTTTGGCACTGGGCGACGTCGTCCCAATTCCGACCCTTCCGCTGGTACTGCTTCCGAAGAGAACGCGCTGACTTCCGGCAAAAAAGCTGAAGTCGATGCCATCGGCCTGCAGGTAGCCGCCACTGCCGTCGACTCCCAGTCCGACACGCCCGTTCGGATTCTGAAAGATGCCGACGCCCTGGTTCACGGGATCGACTACATGCAGCGCATTGGTAGGCGTGCTGGTTCCGATGCCCACTTTGCCGCCGTTGTAGTAAATACTGGTGCCGTTGGTCAGCCACTGTGAAGAAGCCGCCGGGACGACGAGAACGGTTAGTGCCGTCACCAGGCTGGATGCGATTAAAGTTTTCACGAGAGTCCCCTTTTCAGATGGAGGGTTGATGAGGTCGCGACGCCCAACCTCGCGCGCGCGTTCGTTCCTAGGGCGTGATGGATCACGCGTATCTGTTTGCGATCGATGTCTTCTCCGCAGCCTCTACCAGCGGAACACCTACAACGAAGAAGGATCACCTTCGCCACCTCGAGTGGTGCTTTTCGAATTCAGCGCTACTGCCGCAGTCGATCTTTCTTTCCTGCGCCGACAGCGAGATCTCCGCGAATGCTTGGTATAGCGCGATCGGCGGTCATGTCGAACGCTTCAGGATGAAGGTAAAAACCACGCTCTTCCGGTGTTTTTTCCACTTCGACCTGCACCCGATTTTTATCGGCGAATCGGTCGTGCCGGACGCCAGTGATCAGCCATGAGACTTCGAGTCCTGGCGTTCCGCCGGCGATCGTAAACTGGTTGGCGGAGATCTTCGAGGCCACGTAGACCGGGGAGTAACCGCCGACGCATGTGAGCTGGTACTCGAAGTCCCGGTTGAGCGCCTCGAAGTAGGCCGGCATGATGATGGCGGCAGAGCCGCTGGCGTCGAGGATGGCGTGCCCGCGGTAGACGTTCATCATCTCGGGCGACTCGACGAAGGAGTGATAGAGATATTTATTCTCCGGGTCGAGGGGATGATCGATCTTGAAGGTGCCGCTTCCTTTAGAGATGTTACCGGTGATTTCGACGTTACCGGTGAATTTGCCCGCGAGAGTCCCTGCTACGTCGGCGATACCAAGAATTCCGGCTCCACCAACAGTATTCGCCGCTCCAAGGACGCCGAACTTTCCTACTGAAACTACGCCGTAACCTATTCCAGCGTCGGCATACAGCCCCCATCCCGATGCGGAGTTCCCCGTGTTGGATGCTTCTATTGCATTTCCGCCCGGAATATTCGTTGCTCCGCGAAGCGCCACGCCCACCGTGGTGTCATTGACATCCAGTTTGGCAATCGGCGAAGTCGTCCCAATTCCTACCCTTCCGGTCGAACTGCTTCCGAAGAGAACACGCTGAGTCCCTGCGAAAAAACTGAAGTTGATGCCATCTGCCTGCAAATATCCGCCGCTTCCGTCCACGCCGAGTCCAACCCGGCCGTTCGGGTTCTGAAAAATGCCCACTCCCTGGTTCACCGGATCAACTACGTGCAGGGCGTTAGTGGGCGCGATGGTTCCGATTCCCACTCTGCCGCCGTTGTAGTAGATGCTAGTGCCGTTGGTCAGCCACTGCGCAGAGAGGCAGGGTGCGACGAGCATTGCTGAAACGGTCAGGCAATTCGTCAGGAACTTTCTCATCTGGATTCACCTTTTTTTGCGGACACAAGGTAAACGTGATGCCGAAGAGATTGCTCACGACAGAGCAGGCGGATTCCTGCGCGGTTGAGGGCATCAAGTAAATTGTTGGATGTTGGACCATGGTAGTAGGAATGGGTTGTTTTGATCAAATTGACGGGATCTAAGTAGAGCGAATGCTTGAGGTACGACGAGCGCGACCCTTTTCCGTAGATTCCTCAGTCGCATCGTGATTTCTGTGTTTCCTACTTTTCGCGGCGTGCTCCTTCGGAATGACGGCGGCATGTGGACATTTTATATTGCGGTCGCACGATAAATAGTGAGCGAAATCACCGGATCAGGAGACGACCAGCCTCGACCGGCGTCTCTGAGAGCACTTCACTTCCAATCCTGTGACCGATTCTTCACCGCAGATAATTGCGCTCGCTCATCCGCGATGTTAATCTCCGCGTTCAATGGTTGAACAGAAACGCCGTCAACTGAATGACGAGCTCCGATACCGCCTCCTCAAAATCATTCAGGACAACCCTGAAGCGACCCAGCGCGACTTCGCCGAGAAGCTCGGAATCAGTCTCGGCAAGGTGAACTACTGTCTGCAGGCCATCGCCCAGAAAGGACTCATCAAGGCCCGCAACTTCCAGAAGAGCGAGAAGAAGCTGGCCTATGCCTACTACCTCACGCCTCGCGGCCTCGAGGAGAAGGCGGCCCTGACCTTCGAGTTTCTGAAGATCAGGCTGCGCGAAGTCGAGTTGCTTCGTGAAGAGATCGCCGAACTGCAGCGAAACTCGAAAACACAAGGGAGAGGCGCGCGGTCGAAAGGGGAGGCCACCACCTGATGACCGAGCCGAGAAATTTCGCCATCACGGGTGCAGCCGGCTACATCGCGCCGCGCCATCTGCGCGCCATCCGTGACACCGGCAACAACCTCATCGCCGCAGTCGACCCCAACGATTCCGTGGGTCAGCTCGATCAATACTCTTTCGACGTCCGTTTCTTCACGGAATTTGAACGCTTCGACCGGCATGTCGAGAAGCTGCGCCGGGGGCCCGAGGCGGCCCGGGTGCATTACGTTTCAGTCTGCTCACCTAACTATCTGCATGATGCACATTGCCGGCTGGCCCTTCGCGTAGGCGCCAATGCCATCTGCGAGAAGCCGCTGGTGATCAACCCCTGGAACCTGGAGATGCTGCAGGAGCTGGAAGCGGAGACCGGAGGACGGGTATTCACGGTGCTGCAGCTGCGACTCCATGAAAAGCTGATCGCCCTGCGGAACAGGCTCCAGTCCGAGAGTAACGGCCGCGTGCACGAAGTGGAACTCACGTACATCACCGGACGCGGCGGCTGGTACGACGTCTCCTGGAAGGGCTCGAAGGACAAGTCCGGCGGAATCGCCACGAATATCGGCGTCCACTTTTTTGATCTGCTGCTATGGCTTTTCGGCCCGGTCGTAGACTCGCGCGTTCACCTGTCCGAGGACCGAAGGATGTCCGGCTTCCTCGAACTGGAGCGGGCCCGGGTGCGGTGGTTCCTCTCAGTCGATTCTTCTGATCTGCCTTTCATCGCTGAGCCTGGTAAGAAGACCACGCACCGCTCCATCACCATCGATGGGGAAGAGGTTGAATTCACAGAGGGCTTTTCGGATCTTCACACTCGCATCTACGAAGAAGTGCTGGCCGGACGGGGATTTGGTCTCGACGAGGTTAAGCCAGTCACGAACCTGGTTCACGGAATCAGGAAAGCGTCCCTGACGTCCGACAGCAGTCTATTTCACCCATTTTTCAAAAGCGGGGAGTAAGAAGAGCAATGTCAGCCGAACCATACTTCGTCCACTCCAGTTCTTTCGTCGACCAGCCCTGCCAGATCGGCGACGGTACGAAGATCTGGCACTTCAGTCACGTAATGAAAAACTCAAAGCTCGGCACCAACTGCATCCTGGGGCAGAACGTCCTGGTCTCACCAGATGTGATCGTCGGGAACAACGTGAAGATTCAGAACAACGTGTCGCTCTACACTGGAGTGGAACTGGAAGACGACGTCTTCTGCGGACCTTCCAGCGTATTCACCAACGTGATGAATCCACGTTCGCAGATCAAACGTCAGGACCAGTACCGTCGGACTCTCGTCCGTCGCGGCGCCACCATCGGCGCCAACGCCACCATCATCTGCGGAAGCACCCTCGGACGCTACGCCTTCATCGCAGCGGGCGCAGTAGTACGCGCTGACGTGCCTGACTATGCGCTGATGGCTGGCGTACCTGCGAAACAGAAAGGATGGATGAGCCGGCATGGACACAGGCTCACCGAGACGAATGAGGCGGGACATCTTGTCTGCCAGCAGAGCGGCTGGCGTTACGAAGAGACCGCCGGCGTGCTGAAGTGCCTCGACTGGCCGGAAGATCAGGCTCTTCCTGACGAAGCTGATGCGGCGGTGACTGCGTGAAGATTCCTCTGCTTGATTTGAAGGCGCAGTACGAACCAATTCGCGAAGAAATTCGTGGAGCGGTCGATCGGGTGCTCGACTCACAGAACTTCATTCTCGGACCCGAAGTGGAAGCGCTGGAGCGGGAGATTGCTGAATACTCGCACTGTTCCGACGCCGTGGGCGTCTCTTCCGGTACCGACGCCATCCTGGTTGCGCTCATGGCCATGGGCGTCGGAGAAGGCGACGAAGTCATCATTCCCAGCTACACATTTTTTGCCACGGCCGGCTGTGTTGCGCGTCTGGGAGCAATCCCTGTTTTCGTCGACAACGATCGCGACTCCTTCAACGTGAATGTCGCGCAGATCGAAGCGGCCATCACTGATCGCACGAAAGTGATCATGCCGGTTCATCTGTTTGGTCAGATGGCGGAGATGGACGCGATCATGGATCTGGCCTCCTCGCGCGATATTGCCGTGCTCGAGGATTCGGCCCAGGCCATCGGTTCGGAGTATCACGGAAAGCGGTCCGGCTCCATCGGTGCCGCAGGCTGCTTCAGTTTCTTCCCGTCGAAAAATCTGGGTGGGGTCGGCGACGGCGGTATGGTCACGACCAATGACCCCGCGCTCGCAGAGCGTATGCGTCTGCTGCGCAGTCACGGCGCAAAGCCGAAGTATCACCACAAAATCGTGGGCGCGAATTTCCGGCTCGACGCCATCCAGGCAGCGGTGCTGCGAGTGAAGCTTCGCTACCTTGATTCGTGGACCGAGGGACGACGACGCAACGCTGATCTGTATCGTCGGCTGTTCGCGGAACAAGACGCGGAAAGGCAGATCGTGCTGCCTGTCGAATTGCCTGATCGCCGTCACATCTACAACCAGTTCCTGATCCGCGTGCAGCGGCGCGACGAAGTGCTGGCGGCGTTGAAGGCCCGAGGCATCGGCAGCGAAATCTACTATCCCATTCCGCTTCACCTGCAGGAATGTTTCGCCGGCCTTTCGACCAGGGCCTTGCCTGAGAGTGAGCTTGCCGCGAACGAGACCATGGCCTTGCCGATTTATCCCGAACTGACTGAAGAAATGCTGAAGACCGTCGTGACTACTCTCTGTGATCTGGTCGCTGATCCGGTCGCCCGCGCTTAAGGAGCTATTGAATGGAATTTACCAACAAGAGAATTCTGGTCATTGGTGGCGCCGGTCTGATCGGCAGTCACGTGGTCGACCTGCTGACAAAGACCGACGTTGCTGAGGTCATCATCTACGACAACCTTTTCCGTGGACGCGTGGAGAACCTGAAAGATGCGCTTCAGGATCCGCGCGTGAAGTTTTACCCGCACGGTGGAGACATTCTGCACAGCGACATTCTCGAGCGGGCCATGGAAGGGATCGATGGTGTCTTCCATCTCGCGGCGCTCTGGCTCCTGCAGTGCCACGAGTATCCGCGCTCTGCCTTCGACGTCAACATTCGCGGAACCTTCAACGTGATTGAGGCGGCCATCAAACAGAAGGTCAGCCGCGTCGTCTACTCGTCATCGGCATCGGTTTACGGCGATGCGCTCGAGTTGCCAATGACCGAGGAGCATCCTTACAACAATTTCACTTTCTACGGCGCGACCAAGATCGCCGGCGAACATATGTTCAAGAGTCTCGGCAATCGCTACGGTCTGAGTTGGGCCGGGTTGCGTTACATGAACGTGTACGGGCCGCGGCAGGATTACAAGGGTGCCTACATCGCCGTGATGATGAAGATTCTCGACCGGCTCGAAGCGGGGCTTCCTCCTCTGGTGTACGGTGATGGAAGTCAGAAGTACGACTTCATCGACGTGCTGGATATCGCCCGCGCCAACATCGCCGCCATGAAATCGGACGTCACCGGCAAGTCCTACAACGTTGGTCGCGGGATCGGAACTTCGATCAAAGAGATCACGGAGATGCTCATCAAGCTGAGTGGCAGCAATGCCGAGATTCAGTACGAACCAGCCGGACAGACTTTCGTTACGAATCGTATCGGTTCGATCGAGGCCGCGGAACGCGATCTCGGATTCCGTTGGTCGATCGATCTGGAAGAGGGTCTGCGCCGCCTCATTGAATGGCGCAAAGCTGACGTGGAAGGTCTCGCAGCTCGACGCTCGGCTACGGCCTGATCGAAGGACATCATGAAAATTCCGATTTCAAAACCGTTTTTTGGTGTCGAAGAGCAGCGGGCCGTCATCGAGCCGCTGGAGTCTGGCTGGGTGGTCCAGGGTCCAAAGACCGCTGAGTTCGAGCGCCTCTTCTGCGAGTACACACGCACGCCGCACGCACTTGCCACGACCTCGGCCACCACAGCCCTGCATCTCGCGCTGATCGCGCTAGGCGTGGCAGCAGGAGATGAAGTCATCGTGCCTGCATTCACATGGGTGGCTACGGCCAACGTTGTCGAGATGTGCGGAGCGAAGCCGGTATTCGTCGATATCGAACTCGACACCTTCAATATGGATGTAGCGAAGATCGAAGCGGCCATCACTGAACGCACTCGCGTGATCATGCCGGTATCGCTCTTCGGGGTCAGTGCCGATATGACCGCAATCATGGAGATCGCGCGGCGTCACGGTCTCAAGGTAGTGGAAGACGACGCCTGTGCCACAGGTGCCTGGTACAAGGGTCATCACGCCGGCACGCTCGCGGATATCGGCTGCTTCAGCTTTCATCCGCGCAAGGCCATCACCACGGGTGAGGGCGGCATGCTGATCAGCGCCGACGAGAACGTCATCAACTACGTTCGCTCTCTGCGTGACCACGGCGCATCGGTGAGCGATCTGGCGCGTCATAGTGGAGCGAAGAGTTACATCCTCCCGGACTTCAACATGGTCGGATACAACTACAGGATGACCGATCTGCAGGCGGCAGTCGGCGTCGTACAGATGGGACGGCTCGAGAAAATCCTCGAGCTTCGCACCGCGGTGGCGAGGCGCTATGACCAGGAACTCAGCGACCTTTCCTGGCTTCGAACTCCGCCTACTCCTGAAGGGAGCACGCACGGCTATCAATCCTATGTCTGTCTTTTCCAGCCGGAGACGCCGTCGATGGAGAACATCGCTGCACTTCATGAACAGAGAAACGCCGTGATGGATGCGCTGGAAGGTGCTGGAGTTGCCACCAGGCCCGGAACGCACGCGGTTCACATGCTCGGGTTCTATCGGGACAAATACTCGATCCGCCCCGAGGACTTCCCGAACGCCTACATCGCAGATCAGCTGACCATTGCCATTCCTCTCTATTCGACCTTGTCGCCGGAAGAGCAGTCCTACGTAATCGGTGCGTTGAAAGCGAACCAGCCTCAAATGGCTGCTGCTTCATAGATGTGTGGCGTAGCGGGGTACCTGAGTCGCGGAGCTGATCCAGCCTCGCCGGTGATTCTTCGTCGCATGACCGACGCCATCGCGCATCGCGGTCCGGACGGCGAAGGATTTTTCATCGACGGTGCCATGGCTCTGGGGCACAGGCGTTTATCCATCATCGATCTTTCGCCGGCCGGGCAGCAGCCCATGCAGACGCGCGATGGCCGGTACGTGCTCAGCTACAACGGTGAGATCTACAACTTCTCTGCACTGCGCGTTGAGCTGGAGTCGCTGGGCTGGCAGTTTCACTCCAGGACGGACTCAGAGGTCGTGCTCAACGCCTATGCGCAATGGGGCGCCGATTGTCTCGATCGCTTCAACGGTATGTTCGCATTCGCGATCTGGGACAAGACTACACGCGAGCTCTTCATTGCCCGCGATCGTTACGGCATCAAGCCGATGTACTACTACGCTGCGGATGGGATGATCGCTTTCGCATCGGAAGTGAAAGCGATCCTTCAGCATCCGTCCTGCAGCGCGAGTGTCGATCCGGAAGCTCTGCTCGAGTATTTTACGTTCCAGAACTTCTTTACCGACCGAACGCTCTACGCGAATGTTCGGCTACTTCCGGCCGGGTCGTTTCTTCGTTTCAAACAGGACCAGGACACGGTTCCGCGCGTTTCACGCTACTGGGATTTCAACTTCACCGAGCCGGATCATCCTCTGGACGAGCGTGAATACCTCGAAGAGTTCGATCGGCTTTTCGTGCAGGCCGTCAATCGGCAACTGGTGAGCGACGTCGACGTCGGTTCGTATCTCAGCGGCGGTATGGATTCCGGATCGATCACAGCCATTGCCGCGAAACAGCTGCCTTACCTGAAGACCTTTACCTGCGGTTTCGACCTTCGATCGGCGTCAGGTCTGGAACTGAGTTTTGACGAGCGGGCGCGTGCTGAGTACATGTCGTATCTGTTCAAGACCGAGCACTACGAGATGGTGCTGAAGGCCGGCGACATGGAACGTGTCATGCCGCGTCTGGCCTGGCATCTCGAAGAGCCGCGGGTAGGACAAAGCTATCCGAATTTTTACGCAGCGCAGCTGGCCAGCAAGTTCGTCAAGGTGGTTCTTTCCGGGAGTGGAGGCGACGAGATCTTCGGCGGCTACCCCTGGCGTTATTACCGCGCCGTGGTGAACGATGACTTCGATCACTACGTCGACAAGTATTACGCGTACTGGCAGCGGCTGGTCGACAACAGCGAACTGCGAAAGCTCTTCAACCCGATCTGGAAGGATGTCAGCCACGTCTGGACGCGAGATATCTTCAGCAACGTCTTCACCACGCACGCCTCGGAACTGACACGTCCCGAAGACTATGTGAACCACTCTCTCTATTTCGAGGCCAAGACCTTCATGCATGGACTGCTTGTGGTCGAAGACAAGCTGAGCATGGCTCACAGTCTGGAGACACGTGTTCCCTTTCTGGACAATGACCTGGTCGACTTCGCCATGAATCTTCCGGTACGGATGAAGCTTGGGAATCTCAAGGATGTGGTTCGTCTGAATGAGAACGAACCGGGACTCAAGACCGCGGTCTACTTCAACAAAACCAAAGATGGAAAGTTACTCCTGCGCCGTGGTATGCAAAAGTACATCCCGGCTGAGGTCACGGATGGTGAAAAGCAGGGATTCTCTGCACCTGACGCCAGCTGGTTCAAAGGCGACAGCATCGACTATGTGAAGCGGGTCCTGTTCAACCCGTCTGCCCGTATCTACGATTACTTCGACCGCGATACAGTGAAGAGTCTGGTCGGTGAGCATCTCGACGGACGAGCGAACCGCAGGTTGCTCATCTGGTCGTTCCTCAGCTTCGAAGAATGGGCTCAGAAGTATCTATGAGCACGACCTGCAGACAGGTGGCTCTCGCCGACGGAGATCTCTCATGGGCACTCTGAACAGTGCGGACAGGATCACGTCTGTCGATCTGCGGAGCATACTCGCCCAGGGGCTGCACGATTATGAGTTCGATCACTATCGTCATTACCCTGCGCAGCGTCCCGAGGGGTGGCATAGTCTGCTGCTGACGCGATTCGATTCGATGATGGCCAGCGACGACTGGAGTCTCTTCTGGTCCGAAGATGGTGCAGGTGGGTGCCTTCTGGCAGCGCGAGTGAGCAAGTGGGACCAGGAACACTTCGGATTTCCGACCGCGGGTCTGCAACTCGTCTACACGAAAGGTGAGTACGGCTCTGCCATGAAAGCCACCTTCGATGCATGCATGGAAAGCCTGCAGCGTCGTGATGTTTCCTTCGTATCCGCACGAATTCATGGCGATCAACTTCCCGCACTTCACCTGTTCGAGGAGAATGGGTTCAGGTACTACGAGAACATCGTCTGGCCTGTTGTGGCAACGGACCGGATGAAGGACTCCACCTGTGATCCACGGGTGCGCGAAATGACCGGGTCGGATCTCGAAGCGGTTGTGCAGATCGCCGAGAGTCACCAGTATCCGCGAGGACATTTTCACTGCGATCCAGGATTTAAACCGGGCGCTGTCGATCCGATGTACGGCAAGTGGGTGAGGAGCGCCTGGGAGAAACGACAGCCGGTGCTGGTGGTCGATTTCGAGGAGCGTCCGGCCGGCTACTTCGTGCTCGAGATGTGCGATTCCATTTCCGAGGCGCTCGGATATCGCTATGCAGGCATGCGTTCGCTTGGACTCGATCGTCGCGCCCGCGGCCAGGGGCTCGGAATTGCGTTGTTTCGTGGCGCATTGTCGTGGATGAAAAATGCCGGCGCGGAGTTCGTCGATTCCGGATACGCGACGAAGAATCACGTCTCTGCGAAGTTGCATGTGCGCACAGGCTTTCATTCGGTTTACGAAGAAGTGACATTCCATCGATGGCTGAAGGCTCCATCGGCAACCGCTACGCTGGTGACTCCATGATCGTGATCGTTGACTACGGCGTCGGCAACGTCGGCTCCATTCTGAACATGCTGAAGCGTCTGGACGTGGAAGCCTCAGTCTCCGGAAAGGCCGAAGAAATCGAGCGCGCTGACAAGTTGATTCTCCCCGGTGTGGGCGCCTTCGACCATGGCATGGGAAGTCTCAACGCATCCGGCCTGCGACCCGTGCTCGATCAGCAGGTCCTGGAGCGGCGCGTACCGGTGCTCGGCATCTGTCTGGGGATGCAACTTCTCACTCGAGGCAGCGAAGAGGGGAAGGAACCGGGCCTCGGATGGATCGACGGTCAAACCGTGAAGTTTCGTTTCGAAGCGGAAGCTCGCCTGCGCGTCCCGCACATGGGCTGGAACGTAGTCACTCCAGTTCGCAAAGATACGCTCTTCCGTGATCTGGATGAGGATCACGGCTTCTACTTCGTTCATTCGTACTACGTGACCTGTCAATCCAGCGATGACGTTCTGGCCACGACTCCATATGGCCTTGATTTCGTTTCCTCGGTGCAGAAGGACAATGTTTTCGGAGCGCAGTTCCATCCTGAGAAGAGTCACAAGCATGGGATGCGGCTGCTCAAGAACTTCGCGGAGCTTCCCTGATGCTCAAAGTGCGCGTAATGCCCTGCCTGCTGCTCAGGAACTGGGGGCTGGTGAAGACCGTTAAGTTCAAGGACGCCGCGTATGTCGGCGATCCGATCAACACGCTCCGCATCTACAACGACAAGGAAGTCGACGAAGTGATCTTCCTCGATATCACTGCAACACCAGAGAACAAGAAGCCGCAGTTCAAGCTGCTGAACGAAATCGCCACGGAATGCTTCATGCCTTTCAGCTACGGCGGCGGGGTTCGTGATCTCGACGATGTCGCCGCTCTGTTCACACTCGGCGCCGAGAAGGTGGCCATCAATACGTACTCACACGAGAATCCGGCTTTCCTCACCTCGATCGCGGACCGCTTCGGTGCGCAGGCCGTGATCGCCTCGATCGACGTAAAGAAATCGCTGTTCGGGCGGTATGAGGTATGGACGGCTGGTGGCAGGAAGAATACAAAGAAGGATCCGGTTGAATGGGCGGTCGAGATGCAGAAGCGGGGAGCAGGTGAAGTTCTTCTGACCTCGATCGACAGGGATGGTACGTTCGCCGGATATGATACCGACCTGATCAAACGAGTCGCGTCAGCGATTGACGTGCCGTTGATCGCAAGCGGTGGGGCGGGCAGCATTGAGGATTTTTTCAAGGCAGTGAGTATCGGCGGTGCGTCCGCCGTGGCCGCTGGAAGCATGGTCGTGTACCAGGGTTCGCATCGTGCGGTTCTGGTCAACTTCCCTACGCACGCAGAACTCAAAAAAACTTTCGACGCACTCTGAGAAGGAATCACCATGGCTGGAGCTTCAATTCTGGATCCATCGACTCCGCTGAAGCAGGCGGGAAGTTTGAAATCGTCGTCGGTCTTCGTCTGCACCCGCTGCATTTACGACAGCGAGACTCCCGCAATCGTTTTTGATGCGGACGGTGTCTGTAACTACTGCAAGATGCACGACCAGCTAGATGCGGAGTACCCGACCGGGCAGGCCGGGGCGCAGATCCTCGAGAAGATGGCCGCGAAGATCCGGGAGGAAGGAAAAGGGAAGCCTTTCGATGTGGTGGTCGGCGTGAGCGGAGGGTGCGACAGTTCCTACCTGCTGTACAAAGCTAAGGAACTCGGTCTGCGTCCTCTGGCCGCACACTACGACAATACCTGGAATTCCAAGATCGCCGTCGAGAATATTCACAACGTACTCAAGAAACTCGACATCGAACTCTACACACATGTGATCGACAACGAAGTCTCGAACGATATCTATCGTGCATTTTTCCGTGCAGGAGTTCCCGACATCGATGCCGCGACTGACCTCGGATTGGCCACCACGCTGTACATGGCCGCTGAGAAGTACAACATCAAATACATGTTCGAGGGTCATTCCTTTCGGACCGAAGGTGTCTCGCCGATTGGCTGGTGCTACATGGATGCGAAATACATCCAGAGCGTCGTCAAGCAGCACGGTGACAGCTATTCCACACACAAGATGCGGACGCATCCAAACCTCTGGTTTTCGAAGTTCCTGAAGTACATGCTGGTGAGCCGGGTGAAGAAGATCCGGCCGCTGTACTGGATGGACTACGACAAAGAAGAAGTGAAGAAGTTTCTGGTAAAGGAGCTCGGATGGCAGTGGTACGGCGGGCACCATCTCGAGAACCGCTTCACGGCCTTCGCACACAGCTATTTCTTCCCACGCCGATGGGGAATCGATCAGCGGATGAACGGTTACTCGGCCATGACCAGATCGGGGCAGATGGATCGATCAGAAGCGCTGCGTCTGATGGCCGAGGAACCAAAACTCGAACCGGAAATTCTCGATACGCTCAAGAAGCGCCTGAATTTCACGGACAGCGAGTTCGAAGGTCTCATGAATCTGCCGAAGCGCAGCTACCGGGACTACAAGTCGTACAAGCAGCTTTTCGAGCGTCTCCGGCCTTTTTTCTGGCTGATGTACAAGATGGAGCTGGTTCCCAAGAGCTTTTACATCAAGTACACCTCGAAGTCCGACATCTAGCGCGTCAGCTTCTGTGTAATGTCAGGTATGCGGATCGCTTTCTATGGGAATATCTGTAACAACTTCTATCAGATAGCGAAGGCTCTGCGGAAGCAGACCGACCTCGACGTTCACCTTTTCATCGACGACAGGGCCGACGCTCAGCAGATGCCGGAGAGTGATGACCCTGAACTCTCGGCCGGGTATCCCTTCTGGATTCACAGGAAGCGATACATTACGGTCAAGGCTCTGCTGGCACCTTCACGCTCGCTGCTGGTGCGGGATCTCGATGAGTTCGATCTCGTGATTCTCAGCGGTATCGGTCCGAGTTTTGCGCCCTTCCTGAAAGCGCCTGCTGCGTTCATGACAGCGGGCGGCGACCTCACCATGCTTCCATTCACTCGTCGATTTCTGTTCAGTTACCCGACGCTGAAGCTGAAGTCGTACGCGGTTTTTGCCGGCTGGCGCCAACGCGCAGGGATTCGTCATTGCGCCGAGATCTGGACCCAGCCGTTTGCCCCCTTCGTTTCCGCACTGGACGCTCTCGGAATCTCGAAATCCAAGGTAACCAATGTTTACTTTCCAGTACTGGTCGACACGGAGCGGCTCAAACCGGTGTCCAGTGTGTTGAGCGGTTCAGCGGCTGCCGTTCGTGCGTTAACCGAAAAATTCGACTTCGTTGTTTTCCACCCGTCGCGGATGATGATCGATGATCGTCCCGCGTTCCGTGCTTCCGGTCAGTGGAAGCGGAACGATCTGCTGATCGAGGCCTTCGCTGCCTTCGCCAGGCAGCCCGGACGCGAGCGCGCCGGCCTGGTGATGATCGATCGACCTGCGGGTCCTGATATTAATCGCGCCAAGGAGTTCATTCGCGAGCTGCAGATCGAGAAGCAGGCGCTCTGGCTCCGTCCGGAAGATGGTTATGGTTTCACTCGCGATCAACTGATATCGCTTTACTCGATTGCCGATGTGGTTGCCGATGACTTCGGGGTCGGGTGGTTTGGAAGCATCGTGCTGGAGGCTTTGTCGATCGGAAAGCCGGTGATCTCTTACCTGGATGCCGAAGTGATGGGCCAGCTCTATCCATGGCATCCGATTCTGTCGGAACGCTCGGTCGAAGGCATTGCTGCTATGTTGACGCGCCTGGCAGACGACCGGTCCTTTCATTCGGCAGTGAGTGCGAAAGGACGAGAATGGATTGAAGAGTTCCATTCCGAGGCTAGCGCGGGAAAGATCTACGTCAGGCAGATGCTGGCTGCAGTGCAGCGCTCGGGCGAGGCGGTGGTGGGGCATCGTTCGCGATGAGCCCCGCCTCGCGCATGCACGGCTGGCAGCGGCGATTACTGGCTCTGATTGTCAGGGGTGTACCCGCCAGATTTTACGGGAACCTTTCCTGGCAGTACGCTTCCTCCATTTTCGGGATGGGGATGACCTTCATCCAGACTCTATTGATAGGTCGCGCCCTCGGCCCCCGCGAACTCGGCATTCTCTCGGTGGGACTCGGTGTATCGGCGATTGTCTTTCAGGCCATGGAGCTGCGACTCCATGAGGCAGTCATCAAGTATGTCAGTGAATTCTGGGAAGCGGGTGATGGTGCAAGGACACTTGCCGCAGTGAAGCTCTCCCTGCTCGCCGACGCCGCTACCGGTACGCTCGCTCTACTGGGCGTGTCGATGCTGGCCGGGCTGGCGGGAACCAGCCTGCTCGATGATGAGCGGGCTTCGACTGTGATCATTCTGAGTGCGCTCGGGATTTTCTTCATGAACGTGTCGACGGCCACGGCCACAGGCATTCTGCGGGTGTTCTCGGAATTCAAGACGCAGGCAATCGTCACCATCGGCGGCGCCGCCTTCAAGCTGGTCGCGACCATCATTGCTCTCTGGTATTTCGGGGTCGGTCTGCTCGGAATTCTGCTGATCACTGTCATCGGTAATCTGCTCACCAATGCAGTACTGCTGGCGGCGGCCCTGCGGCATCTTCACCGTCGGGTTCCGCTGCTGGCCACGCGCGCGCCGATCTCGCTGCTCCAGCCGCGCAAAAAGGAAATTGCTACGTTTGTAAGTCATACCTACGCGCTTTCCTGGACGATGATTCCGACCAAGGATCTGGACATCACCCTGCTTGCTTACTTCGTCGAACTACCAGCCGTCGGGATTTACCGGATTGCCAAGACCTTCATGGCGGCCATGTGGACCATTGCCGATCCCGCGTTCATGGTCATCTACCCTGAGCTGGCTCGCATGTACGCGGCACGTCGATTCGCGGAGATGCAGCAATTCGTCCGCAAGCTCACCGGCCTGCTCGGCATCTTCGGAATCGCTCTCTACGCTGGCGCGGTACTCATCGTGCCTGTCGCGATTCGCTACACGGTAGGGCCGGCCTACTCGGAAGCCAGCACCTTGTTTGCGCTCATGGCCTGGGGCGTTATGATCTGGGCTCCGCTGGTCTGGGTGAATCCATTGATGTTCGCTGCTGGTCGTACGAGTTTATTGCTCAAAGCTTCCACCGTCGGCGCGATCCTGATCGCGCTGCTGCACGTGATCTGTATCGCTCGATGGGGGGTGTACGGTGCGGCGGCGGTGTTCGCTGCCAGCACTCCCATCGTCATGTCAC
The DNA here is from genome assembly GCA_046590705.1 of Thermoanaerobaculia bacterium. GTDB lineage: Bacteria > Acidobacteriota > Thermoanaerobaculia > Gp7-AA8 > Gp7-AA8 > JBKJUK01. The sequence goes on along the minus strand of JBKJUK010000246.1, from coordinate 611 downwards.
TGGTGATCTTTCTCGGCTGGCGCGCTGGCCTGCTTCCTCCTTCGCGACTTGCAGGCGAATCGGCGGTCGGTCGCAGATGAGGAACGCCGAGACTTCAGCAGCGAGTCTGATGACTCTGGTCGGCGGCACAGCCGCCGTTACTCTGCTCCTGCTGGTTCCGGTCGTGATCTATCCCGCGGACTGGCCGGGCTGGCTGCTGTTTTACGGCTCGTTCTTTACGGTACTGTTGTTTCGTGAAATCAGAACGAGGCCTGCGGTTATCTGCGCGTTTTTCGTAACTCTTTTTGCGCACGCGTCCATAGCGGCGGTTAACGCCTACGTCGGAACTGTCATCGGAGCTGACAAAGACGCTGTTCGCTTTTACAACAATGCCGTTTCGTATGTCGAAAGCGGCGAACGGAACTGGAGTTTCTTCCAAAATAGTGCGGCCACTTACGAGCAATTCCTGGCGACGGCGTTTCGCATAACCGGGACGACGTCGCTGTTTTTCGCTGCGCAACTCTCATGTATCGCCACGCTGCTCGCCTGCGGAATCCTGTTGACGCTGATGACTCAGCTTGACCAACAACGACATCCCGCCGCGACTCTTCTGATTTTCGGTTGTTTACCGG
>JBKJUK010000226.1:0-8337 GCA_046590705.1 Thermoanaerobaculia bacterium | reverse complement strand
GGGGCTCCGAAGGATGTCGGGTGCGCTACGTCCACGGCCTCACGGCCGTGGCTACAGCGATGCCGGGCCTCCGGCCCTCTGAGTGCGGGCATCGCTCTCAACAATGAATAGCGCGGTGGATCCCTCGCACCCACCCATCCCGCCGCTTCTAATGAACCTCCTCCAAGGGAACGGAGGCGGTTCATTAGTGTGAAACAGGCGCGCAGCGCCGATCGCGGTCTCGGAATGCCGGGTTCCACGCTTATGGAGTATCGGCTTCTACTCCGGCCCTCGGCCCCCGGCCCCTCTTCGCATCTTCGATAGCTTCACGATCCCGGTGATGATGCTCAGGGCTACCAGTGTCCAGGTCACCACCGCGATGTCCGGACTGCTCCTGTAAAGATGGGCCCAGGGAACGCCCGTCGTCCGTCGGATCATGTACAGCAATACCAGCGGAAACAGCAGATCGAAGATGATGGTCGGCGGCAATCGAAACGGACCGGCGCCGGTCAGTGCTTTCCGCAGCCCGTTGAGCTGCAGCAGCAGAAGGGTCAGTGCGGCGACTGCTACGAACAAAGAGGTCATACCCAGTGATCGCTGCTGCTCCGGAAGTGCCTGACCAGACAGCATTGCCACGATGGAGCGAGCTATCTCGCGGGTGTGATCGGCGAACATGGTCGAGGAATTCGTCAGAACGATCACTCCAGTATTCCGCTGCGGCAGCAGCACTACCGCTCCACGGAAATTCGGTAACGCTCCGCCGTGCCAGAGCGAGGGAACACCGGCCGTCTTCCCCTCACGCCAGCCCATGGCGTAAGCGAATCCGTTTGCTTCACGAACTCCCTTGTGTCCCTCAGCAAGCATGGCTTTCGACAGAACCGGAGCCGACACTTCTGCACCGAGATGCATGGCTGCGAAACGCGCCAGATCCTCTGCACTCGAGGCGATCGACGCTGTTGGCAGCCGGTCGACTTCGAACACCGTGCGAGAAGGACGAGCCACTCCGAACCAGAGACTATGCCCTTCGGCCAGGCCAGCACGCAGCGCTTCCGCTTCTGAAACGTAACTTTGAGTCATCTTCAGCGGTACGAAGATTCGTTCGCGAATGAAATCTCCAAACGACAGACCCGACACCTGCTCGACGATCGCTCCGAGAATCTGATAGTTCGGGCTCGAGTACACATGTTTCGCACCGGGAGCGGAGACCAGCTGCACACTTGCCAGAGCCTTCACGTGATCGCTGAGACTGGCCGCGGGCCCTGTCGCACGAGGTGCGTCGGTCGGTATGCCGCCGGTCTGATTCAGCAGATGACGCACAGTGATGCGTGCAGACACAGCCTCGTTCGCTGTTCTGAAGTAAGGAAGATACGCCTTCACCGGCCGATCGAGTTCGATTCGCTTCTCGTCCACCAGCTGCAGGACGGCCGTAGCAGTGAAGGCCTTACTCAGCGAACCAATGAGCAGGGGCGTGGTCGCAGTCATTGGCCGACCGGCTCCGTCAGCGACGCCGAATCCACGTGAATGCGTGATCACTCCGTTCTCCACGATTACCAGCGCTAATCCCGGCACGCGCTGCTGGCGCATACGCGCTTCGACGTAGGAATCGATGCTGCTCCAGGAAGCAGCGGCGTGAAGGTTGGTGGCCAGGGCCGCGGCAATCACGAGCTGAAAAACTCGAGTGACTTTCTGCATGCGCGGAGTGTAGCGCGCCGTATGGGTACGCCGTGTCAAAGACTGCGACGTCTCCTGCTCTTCGCCGCGAAGGCCGCTCCGAGGATCAAAAAGACCACGCCGAGCAGGAGGAAGACAGAGCGCCCGCCCAGTCCAATGGCGATGAAGGCAATGCCCAGAGCCAGGAACGGGATGAACGCTCGATCAGAACTTTTCGTAATCATGCTCAGACTCTAGCGGAAGTCGAATGCCGAAGATAGTTGCACTCAGCAAGCAGTCGGAGCGGACCGCGACGTCTCCAAATCTCAGTCCCGCGGACGCCGTTTGCTTCCTTCATACCCGAGCCTTCGGCGAACATCAGCCCTCTCGAACTTCTGCTCCGCCCACAGGCAGGATTGCCTGTGCCACACACATTCCAGCTTCGCGTCCACTCTACTGGTTACTGTCTACTGCTCTACTGCCTCCTACTGCTGCTCCAGTTTCCCGCCCGGCAGCATGAGCGCGAGCAGCATAGCCACTGCGGCGACCACTCCACCAGCCCTGAATACATTGTGGAGCGCGCCTGCGACCTCATGACGCATCATTCGCAGCGGATCCACTGCACCTCGCGAAGCAGCCGGTCGAGCGGCTACCAGCTCGTTCATCGAAACACTCTGACGTGAACTCACGGACATAAGTCCCGCCGTGAGGATGGCGCCCATGAGCGCTACACCGATCGCTCCGCCGACGGATCGAGCGAACTGATTCAGTGAAGTGCTGATCCCGAGGTCGGCTCGCGCGACGGAATGCTGCACGACGATGAGCAGCGTGAGCATGGCGAACCCGAGACCCGCTCCCATCGTCATCAGGACGATGAGGAGTGTGGTGTAGGCAGTGGTGTCGTCGAAGGTAGAGAAGCTGAAGAACGACAGCGAAATGAGCATCAGTCCGAAGACGATCATGGCGCGGTATGGAACTCGAAGCATGAGCGGAGTGCCCGCAATCGAGATCGCCACCCAGCTCAACATCAGCGGCGTGAGCAAAGAACCCGCCTCGGTCGCGGAAGAGCCACGGACGGCCTGCGCAAAAAGCGGGATAAAGGAGATCGCTCCGAACATCGCTACGCCACTCAGGAAACCACAGGCAACGGCAATCGATACGATTCGGTTCCGAAAAAGCCGCATCGGGATGATCGGCTCTGCAGTCCGTCGCTCGTAGAAAACGAATACCGCCAGCAGTACGAAGGCGGAGACCAGAATCGCACCGGTGCGCAGTGACAGTTCTCCCGCGCCGAGTCTCTCGTCGACCACTCCGTACATGAGCAAGGTCACAGCGCCGGTGAATAAGAACGCGCCTGTGTAGTCGATCACCGGGCGGGTATGGATGGCAGTGCGCTCCAGCGCCAGTCCCATGATGATGGCGGCAGCGATGCCGATGGGCACGTTGATGTGAAAGACCCACCGCCATGAGAGTTGATCGGTGAGGAAGCCGCCGATGAACGGACCTGCCACGCTGGAGAGCCCCCAGACTCCACTGAAAAGTGCCTGGACCCTGGCTCGTTCACGCAGAGTGAAGGTGTCGCCGATGATGGTCATCCCCAGCGGTACCAGCCCGCCGGCTCCGATTCCCTGCACGGCGCGGCTGATGACCAGTTGTGTCATCGATTGGGAGAAGCCGCACATGACCGAGCCGGCGATGAATACGACGATCGAAACCTGGTAGAGAATCTTGCGGCCGAACAGATCGGAGAGTCTGCCCCAGATCGGACCCGACACGGTGGAGGTGAGCAGATACGCGGAGAAGACCCAACTGAAGTACTGCATCCCTCCCAAGGAGCCGACGATGGTGGGCATGGCGGTTCCGATTACGGTCGCCTCGAGAGCGGCCAGGAACATACCGGTCATTACGCCGGCGGTAATCAGCCAGCGACGTGGATTGGTGTCAGTCGTGTTCATTGATTCTGTTTGAGTGCTGGTCGCGAAAAGGCACCGGGGAGCGGGCGCGGGCACCGCGCCCCTACGACATCGCAGTGTTAGGCACGCTTACGCGTGGCCCCCTTCCTGGAGGTGGATGCAGCTTTCTTCGTGGAGCTTTTTTTCGCTGCAGTCTTCGCGGAGGTCTTGCTCGCGGGGACTTTCTTCGCGGCCAGCTTCTTCACATTCTTCGCTGATTCGGCTGACTTCGTCTTCGGAGCGGGAGCAGCAGCCTTCGACGGAGCCTGGCCCAGGCTGCGACGAAGAGCAGCCATCAGATCGACGACATTGTCATTCTCTTCATCGTCAGAAGACGCAGCCTTGCTCTCGAAGCGGAGAATGTCTGCGCCCTTCTGCTGCTTCTTTTCCACGAGCGCTTCGACGCGCTCAGCGTAATCATCGAGCATGAGCGAAGCGTCGAGTTTCTTACTCTGCTTCGTAATCAGTTTCTCGAATTTCAGTACCTCCGACGCCTTAGGCTTGCTGAGATCCGGAAGATTTATGTCACCCGGGGTTCGCAGCTCGTCCGCGAAGCGCAGCGTCTCCGCACGAAGGATTCCCTTCTCGGCCATGATCGCAATCAGATATTCTTTCGCGCGCATCACGAACGTGGCGATGCCGGCTCGACCGCTTTTCTCCATCACTTCCGCCAGCAGACGGTAGGCCTTATTGGATCCTCCGGCAGGTGTCAGGAAATAACCGTGATCGAAGTACATCGGATCGATTTCGTCTTTCGAAACAAACAGCCTGAGATCGATCTCACGGGTCTTGCGCGGCTCGATGGCCTCGAGTTCGTCGTCGCTTACCAGCACGAACTTTCCCTTCTCGATTTCGTACCCGCGCACGATGTCTTCCTGCTCGAGTTCCTGCTCGTCCTTCGAACAGACGTAGCGTCGTCGCACCGGTGAGCCTTCTTCGGCGACCATCTTGAAGGCAACGCGTCTCCGCACGGTTGCTGGAAAGAGATTGACCGGGACCGTCACCAGCCCGAAGGTGATCGAGCCATGCCAGAAGGGACGCATCCCTCCTGCTGCTGCATCGTCGTCGTCAGCGGGCACCGGACACCTTCTTCAGGCCGGCCAGACTCGCTTCGAGAACGCCGGTCAATTCGTCTTCAGTATTCTTACGCGGCTTGAACTTCTCGACTTTCGGTCGCTTACCCTTCGACTTCGCTTCGATGAGTTCCATGACCCGATTGCGATATTCATCCTGAAACTCTGCGGGATCGAACTTGCCGGCCAGCACGGACAGAAGCTGCTCGCCCATCTCCAGCTCTTTCGCACTCAGATCACGACCCTCGGGTTTGTGCAGCGAACCGGCCGAGATCATCTCGTCTGCGTGCCGCAGGGTAATGAGCATCAGATAGCCCTGCTCCTGCCGCAAAGAGCCGACGTAGGATTTCTTGCGCATGACCCAGCGCGCGATTCCCTCTCTTCCCTTGTTCTCCAAAGCCGCGGCAAGCGCGAAATAGCTCTCGTTGCTCTTGTCAGGGCTCAACCAGTAGGCGCGTTCGTACCAGCGCGGATCCATCTCTTTCTGATCGACGAACTGCAGCACTTCGATGTCGCGCGACTCCTTCGGCTCGAGTGTCTCCAGCTCTTCGTCCTGGAATACGACGAACCTGTCACTTCCCACGGCATAGGCTTTTCGTACTGAGGCGCGATCGACGTCTTTCGACGAATCCGCGCTGATGAGCTTCTGTTTCACCGGCTCCTGATCGCTTTCGTGCAGCAGCCGGAAGTGCACGGTCTTGTCCTGCACTGCCGAGTAGAGGTTGACCGGAACGGTCTCAGCGCCGATGTTCACAATGCCTTTCCAGATCGCACGGGCGGCCATTACTTCGCGCTCCCTTCACGCTCGCTGCAACCAATGCAGAAGGTTCCTTCAACCGTGTTCGCGATGCAGGTCGGACAGAGTGCGTCATCGCATTGAAGGCATCGGCGCTCGACGGCCAGGGCATGTCCATATCCGCAACCGGAGCAGTGTCGCTCGGATCCGAACAACCAGTACCGCAGCGTTCTGAGTTTCTTTCCCACGGAAGCTGGTTGAGCAAGAGGCCTGCCGTGAATCAAGGTGAACATGGACCAATACTAAGAACAAGAAGGCCGAAGCGCAACGAATGGTGTCGTTACGACTTCGGCCCTGGCCCTTCTACTGGTTACTGGCTACTCATCTACTGGCTACCAGTACGATGTACCATTTCCCCGATGACTGAAGCGATTCTACAGGATTGGAGCCTGGCTTTTACTGACCCCGGTTTCCTGATAAACCATTTCGATCGCGAGCCGCTGGCCAAGCCGCGCGCGGCGCGTTCTGTCGTTCCGTTTCTCACATGGGAGACCATGGCCAGGATCCTTACAGGAGAAACACGTCCCGACGTCCTGGTAGCACGTGAGGGATCGCTGATCAGCGCGGAGCGTCCGTCGACAATCGAGCGTGCCCGCGAGCTGTTCGAAGATGGCTGCACCATCGTGGTGCGACAGGCCGAAAAGTACGATCCATTCATGGCCCTGATCGCCTCGACGTTCAAGGCCGCCTTCAATGCACCCGTGAACATCCATCTCTTCGCCACACCAGCCAGCGCGCGTGGCTTCGGCTGGCACTACGACTGTGAGGACGTGTTCCTGGCGCAGACCAGTGGCGTGAAGGAATACTTCCTGCGCGAGAACAGCGTCAATCCTCACCCGCGGATCGACGCCATGCCCTCGGATATGCAGTACGAAAGTGAAACCACCAGCATCGCCGCCTGCACCATGGTTCCGGGAGACTGGCTGTACATACCGCACGGCTGGTGGCACGCCGCAAAGAGCATCGAGGATTCACTGACCATCTCGGTGGGCGTGCTGTCGGAGTGCGGAGCGGCCGCCCGCATACCCGGGCCGGGGTCAGGGGGCAGGAGTAGAGGCTGATGAAAGCAGAACTCAGAACGCAGAACGTTGAACGAAGAAAGAAGGCACCGCGCGAGGAAGAATGCCGCTTCGCGCTGTCATCCCGAGCGGGTGGTTGGGTGGGAAGGCGATGGACCTCTCGCGGTGCGCACGATGTCATTACTGCGCGGATAGTCAGGCTCCAATTCCCATCGAGGATCACTACCGCTCCGGCCCCGGCCCCCATCGGAGAAGGAAGGCGCCCGGGTATCGGACGCGCTGCTGCGCGTCCCTACGCAAATCCCGAACTGATCGTCGATTCAGAAACTACTTTGCTCTGACTACCGGTTACTCACTACTGGTTACTGACTATTGGTTACTCACTAGTGGTTACTCACTACCGGTTACTCACTACTGGTTACTCACTACTGGTTACTCACTACTGCCCCCATCACCATGCAATCCCGTAGTCTTCTCCATGGTTGCTCGAACCGCCCCACATGGTTCCGTGCACGCGGTCGAACCAGATAGCGTTGATCGGGCCGGAGGTCCGCTCTTCCATCGGCGTCTCGACATACCCCATTTTACGGAGCTCATTGCGTACATACGGCGGGGTGGCGGAGTTGAGTGTGATTTTGCCCGGCTCGGTCGCATGCGCAGCGAATGAACTGCGCATCTGCAGCGAATTGAAGTTCGGCGCCTCCGATGCCTCCTGCGGCGTCATTCCGAACTCGACGACGTTGAGGAAGAACTGCAGCAGATTCTGATCCTGAGTGTCGCCGCCCTGCACTGCGAACGAGAGGAATGGTTTACCGCTTTTGAGCGCCAGAGTAGGAGTGAGCGTCACGCGCGGCTGGCTGCCGGGAGCTAGTACGTTGAAGGGATTCTCCTTGGCATCGAGCACGAAGCTCTGCATGCGCTGGCTGAGTCCGACGCCGGTCTTCCCGGCGATCACCGCCGGGATCCAGCCGCCGCTCGGTGTAATCGAAACGACCCATCCTTCTTCATCTGCAGCTTCAATCGATGTGGTACCACGACGAAAAGGAATGTCGTCTTCCTGATCCGCGATCTCCACGACATCTGCGGGCACAACACGCGCGCTGCTTTTCGTTGACGTGTTGCGCCAGTCTTTCAACATCTCAAGATAGGGGTTGCTCCCGTTTTGAAATCTGTACGGATCGCCAGGCCCGATGGTGGGATCGTTCCGCTCCAGGTTCAGCAGCTTTGCTCGTTCACGTGCGTACTCTTTCGACAGCAATCCCTGCACCGGTTCCGCCGGTCCTGTGTAGATGTCACCGTAATAGAAATCGCGGTCGGCGAAGGCCAGATTCATGGCCTGATAGACCGTGTGAATGTAGCGGGCGCTGTTGAATCCCATGGCATTTACGTCGACCGGCTCGAGAATGTTCAGTGCCTGCAGCATGGCCGGACCCTGGGTCCAGACATTCAGCTTGTAGACCTCGATTCCTTTGTAATTGACCGAGACCGGCTCTTCGATGCGGACCTTCCAGCCTGCGAGATCCTGCATGGTAAAGAGTCCACCCTGCTCACGCGTACCACGCACGATTTCCGCGGCGATGTCGCCTTTGTAGAACCGCTCGTTCGCTGCGTAGATGGCGTTCTTGCGTGACTTGCCACTTCGCAGGGCCTTCTGCTCCGTCTCCACGAGCTGACGAAGCATGCGCGCAAGATCCGGCTGCCGAAACATCTCACCTGGCGCAGGACTCTCTCGCCGAACGGTCTGCACCGCTGCGGCGACGCGGTCCTGAGAAGGTGTCGCCGCTGCACCCGGCACCGGCGCAGCGGAGACCGAAGGATCGCTGCCTGCGTTCGAGCCGGCGTGCGGAAGAAAGACTTTCACAGAGTAT
>JBKJUK010000154.1:0-8269 GCA_046590705.1 Thermoanaerobaculia bacterium | reverse complement strand
GCGGAATCACAATCGTCCTGGGATTCCGCGCTTTTTCTCCTCAGGCAGGCGGTCGCCGTCGACTCCTGTCAGTGCGCGGACCAGCGAGGTCTTGCCGTGGTCGATATGACCTGCGGTGCCTACGATTCTACGATTCATTGGATTTATAGTAAATAAATATAACGGTGAGTTTTCAGAATCATTTAGAGACAGTGATTGACATCAATCTTTTTTGAAGATTCGTTTGACGCGCCCGAAGAATGAACTCTTCTCGTCGACCGGAGGCTTCTTTACCGGTTCCAGCTCGGGTGCGGCTGGCTCGACCTTCGTTTCCGCTATGGCCGCCCTCGGCGTCGGGCGTTTGACTGGTGAAACTCGCCGAGCCGTCCGAGTCGTCCGAGCCGTCTGAGCAGGCCGAGCCGCGCGAACTGGAGATGCCGGCGGTCGCTTCGCGACCACGAGGGCCGCGAGTGCCTTCTCGGCCTGCAGGCGGCCGGCAATGGCGGCCTTCGAGTCAGGATACCGTCGCAGATACTCGTCGTACTTCGCTTTACTCGAGGAGTAGGCGCCGCCGCGAAAGAGAACTTCGGCGTCGTTGAGCAGGCGCTCCTTCCTGTCGAACTCCGTGATCTGGTGACTGGACAGAAGCAGCTTCGGCTGCTTCTGGATCTCGCGCACCACGAATAACGAGGTGGTCACGAGCAATGCTACCGATGCGCTGAGGCTCATTACCGTGGCCCAGCCTGGCACCCGTCGACGAAAGGTTCTTACAACTCTGTGGCCCGCGCTCATCTGCGGATCCGGAAAGTGCGGGACGCTGATGGGCGTGGTCGGGGTTTCGTCGGGAGAGATCTCGCGCTTCACTTTGATGAGCGCGCGATCACGATCCCAGTCGAAGCGCATGTTGTTCGCGTCGAGCAGGGTGCGCAACGTCCGGCCCGCGTCCGCTGCCGACTCGAATCTCTCATCGGGCGATTTGGCGAGGAGCTTCCCGATGAAATCCACGCACCAGTCAGGGAGCGACGGGTTTCCTCTCGGGAGTTTCGGAGCGGGCGTGTGCACGACGTTGAAAAGTACGTCGGTGATGGTCGCGCCATCAAAGGGCTTCCTTCCGGTAAGGGTTTCGTAAAGAATGACGCCTGTGGAGAAAAGATCGGCCCGCCCATCGACCTCCTTCCCGGCGATGTGTTCAGGGGCCATGTAGTGAGGGGTCCCGAGGAGTTGTCCGGATTCGGTGAGGCTGTCAGAAATCGCGCTTGCGGAACGGGCCACGCCGAAATCGGTGAGCTTTGCATCGCCCTGCATGGTGAGCAGGACATTGCCTGGCTTGATGTCGCGGTGCACGATCCCGCGCTCATGGGCGTACCGCAGTCCCTGCAGTAGATCATCGACGATCTTCAGTGCGGGACGCAGTGAAAGCGTTCCTGACCTTCGAAGCAGCGATTGCAGCGATTCCCCTTCCACGAACTCCATGGCCAGGTAGTGGACGCGCGGGCCCTGACTGCCGATCTCATAGAGCGTGACGATGTTCGGATGGATCAGCGAGGCGCAGAGTTCGGCTTCGCGACGGAAGCGCTGGAAGTATTCACCCGCTGAGGCCTCGTCATTGAAGCGGGTGAACTTGCGATGCAGAGTCTTGATCGCAACCACGCGCCCCAGTCGCAGGTCACGGGCCAGATAGACCACGCCCATGGCTCCACTACCGAGAACACTCTCGACGTGATAGTGGTCGAAGAGGAGAGGCATCTCCTCCGCGGCTGCCTTTTCGCTTTCTCGACTGGTGCTGCCTTCGTCAGATGGATCCATGATTCAGCGGGAGTGTATCAAGTGGGGGCGAATGGAGAATGGAGAATGGAGAATGTTGAATGGGTGAAGGCGAGCGCGCTGCGTTTCATTCAGGATTCGTTCACTGCGGCGGCGATGCGTGCTTCTCCGTACACTTTGCTGAGATCGCGGGGGAGGGCGCTGGGGATGCCGAGGGCGGTCTTCAGTTCAGCGGCATTCAGGATGGCCTGACCGCGGAAGTGATTGTTGGTGACTACGAAGACGTCTCGCGAGAGAGACATGGTTTCGATTCGTCGGACCCAGGGTTCGAGCTCTTCCATTGAATAGAGATAGTCGTATCGCTCCCAGGCCTGGTCGTGTTCGAACCATTTCTGGTAGTTGCGTCCGTGAAGGCGGGCGTAACCGACCGGGCCGGTGGTCAGGTCGGTAGGCGGGAGAGAATCTCCAATGATGGGCTGGTCGATGTTGGCGAGGCTCGCGTCATGTGCTTCGAGAAAGTTCAGAAACTCTCCGGTCTGAAAGCTGGAGTGACGCACCTCTACCACTTTTGTGTAGTCCCTGAAGTCGGAGAGAATCCGGGAGAGTCGGTGCAGCGCATCCTCGCCCATTCTGAAGCTCCATGGAAATTGAATCAGGAGTGCGCCGAGCCTGTCATTTCGCTGCAGTGGGTCGAGGAAGCGTCGAAACGCTTCTGTCTCTGATCGGGACGGGTACTGGTCTGCGTGCGTGAAACTCTTGGCGAGTTTCGCCGTGAAGCAGAAGTTTGGATTGGAAGCCGTTCTGCGAAGCCAGCTCGCGGCGTGGGTTGAGGGCGGCGTGCGATAGAACGAGGAATTGACCTCCACCAGATCAAAGTAGGAAGCGATGAAGGCGAGCTGATCGAAGCGTGATCCTCTTCCGGCCGGGTAGACGATGCCTTCCCAGTCCTTGTAACTCCAGCCTGCCGGTCCGATACGGATTCGATGTGGTCTGTTCTGCATTACTTCAGTTAATTATTTACTGTTAGGTTCAGTAGAGGCCACTGCATTGCCCTTTCTGCACGCACTGTGCTAAAAGCGAATAAATCACACAAAAAATTCGGCTGGCAGATCTTGAAACATTTTCCCAGTAGTGCCTTGAAAAGGGAGTGATCGGCGCTTCACGCTTTTCGTTTGAGCGGGGGTCGAAGGTCGCGGCGCCCTCCGCATTTGCTTAGGCTGCGACAATTTCACGGCGGTAACTTAGGAGATCGTTTTTCCATGGATACTTTTTCAGATAAGACAATGAACTGTGTCGAATGTACTGGTGAATTCCTTTTCACGCGTAACGAGCAGGCCTTCTACGCGGAACGCGGTTTCACCAACGAGCCGAAGCGCTGCAAGAATTGTCGAGACAAGCGCAAGACGTCGGGACGCGACGGCGCAGGCTCACGTGATCGTGCCATGGTCAGCGTCACCTGCGATGGTTGCAGCGTCGCCACAGAAGTGCCGTTCACGCCAGTGAGTGGCAAGCCGGTCTACTGCCGCGAGTGCTACGGTCAGCGCCGCACACAGACCCGCTCGAGCTACGCCTGAGCCGCCGTCATACTTTTTCAGCCGATCACTTGAAGAGCGGGAGCGATCCCGCTCTTTTTTAGTAGCCAGTAGTTGAGTAGTCAGTAGCCAGTAGCCGCTGAGGAAGACGGCCGGGTGCCGGGGTCGGGGGGCCGGAGCAGGAAGCGGGGTCCGTCATACCGATGAGCACGCGCAGACCTACAGGCTTGCGCGATGTGAGTGCGAAGAGGAATCTCCGTTCCGCGCCGCGATGGTCGAACCGATTTTCCGCGTCTGCGCGGATAGGAGATTCATCCTCGCACTCACGTCAGAGTGCAGAGGACGGTCTCGAGGCTCGTCGGAATGACGTGCCCGGGCTAGGTTCGCTCCTTGGAACCCTTTCCATTGGCGCAATCTCCGCTAGAATGCGCCAGCGCCGCGACATGGCACAAAACATTCTCCATTCTCCATTCTCCATTCAACATTCTCCATTCCAATGCTCCCTCCTCCCGCCCGCAGCATTCTCGATCTCATCGGCAACACCCCGATGCTGCAGCTCTCGCACATCGTTACTCCCCTTCATGCCGATCTGTTCGTCAAGCTCGAGTCTTTGAATCCCGGCGGTTCGGTGAAAGACAGAGTAGGTCTGGCCATGATCCGCTCAGCGGAGAAGGAAGGGCTGCTCAAGCCGGGTGATGTGATCATCGAACCGACTGCGGGGAACACCGGAATCGGCCTGGCCATGGCCGGGCAGCAGCTGGGCTACCGTGTCATTCTGGTTGTGCCCGATCAGTTTTCGATCGAGAAACAGGAGTTGATGAAAGCTCTCGGCGGCGAAGTCATCCTCACTCCTAAGGATGGCGGAATGAAGGTCGCCATTGCCAGAGCCGAGGAGCTGGCGGCGGAGATGGGCAACGCCTATGTTCCGCAGCAGTTCCGAAATCACTTCAACTCCAGAGCGCACTACGAAACGACCGGCCCGGAGATTCTCGAGCAGATGGAAGGAAGAATCGACGGTTTCGTAGCCGGTTCCGGAACCGGCGGCACCTTCACCGGTGTCGCTAAATTCCTCAAAGAGCGTCTCCCCAATCTCGTCGCCGTGGTCGTTGAACCGCAGGGATCCGTGCTCAAGGGCGGAGCGGCTGGACCGCATGAAGTCGAGGGAATCGGCGCATCGTTCATCCCTCCGGTACTCGATCTCGAACTGGCCGATGAAGTGGTGACGGTGACCGATGCGCCGGCCTTCGCCATGGTCGCGCGACTGGCGCGGGAAGAAGGTCTCCTCTGCGGATCATCGGCAGGAGCCAGCGTACACGCCGCCCTCGAGCTGGCCCGGGTGCTGGGTCCTGATAAACGCGTCGTCACCATCGTTCCCGACGGAGCGGAGCGCTACATGTCGAAAGGCATCTACGCGAACTGGCGTAAAAAGTAGAATGGAGAGTGCAGAATGGAGAATGCAGAACGTGAAAGATGGTGGCGCGCTCGGTTTCTCTGATGTATTTCCTCAGCGTGCTTCTAAGAAGAGCAGGCGCTCTCAGCAGCAAATTTTCGGGTCCCCCGCACTCTCAACCATTCTCCATTCAACATTCAACATTCAACATTCTCCATTCTCGAAGAGCCCTATGAAAGACCATGGTTTTGCGACTGATTGCATTCACGCCGGACAAGAGCCGGATCCCACCACCGGCGCGGTGATCACCCCGATCTACCAGACCTCCACCTACGTGCAGCCGAAACTGGGTGAGCACAAGGGATACGAGTACGCTCGCACCGGCAACCCGACCCGCGCCGCACTCGAAGCGAACCTCGCCGCACTCGAGCGGGGCAAGTACGGTTTCTGCTTCGCCTCAGGCATGTCCGCCACGGACTGCATCCTGCGCATGCTCAAGAGCGGAGATCACGTCCTGGCCGCGGAGAACATGTACGGTGGGACCTTCCGTCTATTCGACAAGGTACTGCTGAAATACGGTCTGCAATTCACCTATGTCGACACCTCGAATGTCGAAGAAGTGCGCAACGGACTGCGTGACAACACGAAACTGCTGTTCCTCGAAACTCCCACCAACCCGATGATGACCATCACTGACATCGCCGCCTGTGCTGCGCTGGCCAAAGCCCGTGGTGTCCTGACGGTGGTCGACAACACCTTCTGTTCTCCCGCGCTTCAACAGCCGCTCGAACTCGGCGCCGACATCGTCGTTCACTCCACGACCAAGTTTCTGAATGGACATTCCGATTCAGTGGGCGGCACGGTCATCACCAGCAACGACGAAGTGGCCGAGCAGCTGGCATTCCTGCAGAACGCAGTGGGCGCGATCCTCTCGCCGTTCGACTCATTCCTGGTGTTACGCGGGACCAAAACGCTGGCTGTTCGAATGCAGAAGCATAATGAGAACGGAATGGTCGTGGCCGAGTACCTCTCGAAACATCCGAAGGTGCAGAAAGTCTATTTTCCAGGGCTCCCTGACCATCCGCAGCATGAACTGGCGAAGCGTCAGATGCGCGGGTTTGGTTCAATGATCTCCTTTGAACTCGGTTCACTCGAGAACGCCGGTGCCTTTCTCAACCGCGTTCGACTCTGCTCTCTGGCCGAGTCTCTGGGCGGAGTGGAGACCCTCATCTCGCATCCGGAATCAATGACGCACGCCTCAGTCCCGAAAGACGTAAGAACCCGCCTCGGGATCACTCCAGGCCTCGTCCGGATTTCCGTCGGCATCGAAGACGTACAGGATCTGATCGCCGATCTCGAAAACGCGTTTGGATGAAACGAATGGAGAATGGAGAATGCAGAATGCAG
This sequence comes from Thermoanaerobaculia bacterium, assembly GCA_046590705.1. Taxonomy (GTDB): domain Bacteria; phylum Acidobacteriota; class Thermoanaerobaculia; order Gp7-AA8; family Gp7-AA8; genus JBKJUK01. Next base: position 2,197 of record JBKJUK010000154.1, on the reverse strand, counting down.
AATGTTAGAGGCGGAGAACGCACAGGGCCTTTTCCTCTGACATTCTGCATTCTGCATTCTCCATTCTCCATTCGGCCGCCGAGGCCGCCTCATGTCGACTGAGGTCTCATTCGCGGCCGCCCTGGCCGCTGCCTATCTCATTGGCTCGATCCCTTTTAGTTACATCGTGGGACGGATTGCCACCGGGACGGATATGCGGACGGAGGGAAGTGGAAATGTCGGTGCAACGAACGTGCTCCGCAACGCCGGGAAGAAAGCTGGAGTGATCGCTTTACTGCTCGATATCGCCAAGGGTTGGACCGCGGTAAGCGTAGCGGGACTTCTTCACGCGGGTACAGCTTCGACTGGATCGAATACTGCGCCACTCTCCTCGCTTAGCCTTTGGCTGGGAGCGGCCGGTCTGGTGGCCGTCCTTGGACATATGTATCCGGTCTGGTTGAATTTTCAGGGTGGAAAGGGAGTGGCTACGGCTACAGGAGTGTTCCTGGCGCTGGCCCCGCTGGCAGTGCTGGTGGCGGCTGTGGTGCTGATCATCACCGTGGCTCTGACAAAGTACGTCTCTCTCGGGTCGATCGTGGCGGCGGCGGTCATTCCGATACTGCTGCGCTTCGTTATGCCTACTCCGTTCTGGACCATCGTTTTTGCGACGGTGATCTCGACGATTGTGATCCTCAAGCATCACACCAACATCGCCAGGCTGGTGGCCGGTGATGAGCGGAAGTTTCCACGCTGAGATGAAAGTCTCGATCATCGGAGCGGGTGCGTTCGGATCGGCTCTGGCCGAGATGGCCGGAAGGTGCGGCGCCGAGGTATTGCTGTGGGCCCACGACCCGAACGTTGCCGCAGAGATCGCGAGTACGCGAAGTAACCCGACCTATCTGCCGGGCGCGATGTTCTCCGAGCAGATGAAGGTGACTAGTTCGCTACGTGAAGCGCTGGAGTTCAGCAGCACCGTGGTGATGGTGACGCCAAGCCATCATTACCGCGCAGTGCTGACGGAGATTCTCTCGGCGGGCGAGGGTGATCTGCGGATCCTTTCGGCGACCAAGGGAATCGAGGTCGACTCGCACAAACGCATGTCCGAGGTGACCAGCGAGCTGGCTGGGGAACGATTGCTCAGTTTCGGCTCGCTCAGTGGGCCGACCTTCGCAGCAGAGATGTCACGCAACGATCCGACCACAGCGGTTTTCGCGTCCCTCGACGATGCTTTCGCTATGGAAGTTCAGCAGTCCCTGTCCTGCCGGACCTTCAGAATCTATCGCTCGACGGATGTCATCGGCGTAGAACTTTCGGGATCTCTGAAGAACGTCATCGCCATCGCGGCGGGCGTGGTGGAAGGCATCGGATTAGGCAGCAACACCACTGCAGCACTGATTACGCGCGGCCTTCACGAGATGAGACGACTTGGAGCCGCAGTAGGCGCAAGGCCGGAGACCTTCTCGGGTCTGGCAGGCATGGGCGATCTCGTACTCACCTGCACCGGTTCGCTCTCGCGTAACCGAAGCCTCGGTGTGGCACTCGGAAAAGGACGCACGCTCGACGAAGTGCTGGCCGGGAGCATTCATGTGGCAGAGGGAGTCCGAACCTGTCGCGCAGCGATGCAGTTATCGGAGCAACATCAGATCGAGTTGCCGATCATTCGCGAAATGTATCGCCTGTTGTACGAAGGTGAGACGCCGCGCGAAGCCATCACGAGGTTGATGACACGCTCGCTGAAAACGGAGTGAGTGATTGAACGCAGGTCAGTAATACCGGTCGGCCAGTCGCGTCCGCGAACCAGGGTGTCGCGCATTACACGGTGGGCACGCATCACAGGGCCGGAGGCCCGGCATCTCTGTAGCCCAGGCCGTAAGGCCTGCGGACCAGTGAGCCCCGACGATACGTCGAGCCTCAGCGGGGCGGAATCGAGGTTTTTTGAAAATGACGAAAGACCGGTGGTCGACGTACTTTCGCAAAATCGGCGTTACGCGTAGTGCTGAACAACGTCGCGATGCCGCCCCGCTGGGGCTCGGGACACTTTTCGGAGCGACTCAAGTCCCAAGGCCTGACGGCCCAATGGCGTTAAGTTAAGTTAGGTTTTGGGGTGAGTTCGCTTCTCACGCCGGAGGCGTGGCAGAGGGTAGCCGGTGGCGAAGCAAAGCGCCGCCACCGGATCAACCAGCAGCGGGTTTTACCGCCCCGGCGGGGCGGCAGAAGT
>JBKJUK010000015.1:0-18811 GCA_046590705.1 Thermoanaerobaculia bacterium | reverse complement strand
ATCTTTCAATGTGATCGAGGAGTGATCCTTCCTCGATGCTGCCATCACTGAAGCCGTGGCCTTGAAGGACTGAGTTTCGAAATCAAACAGTTCGACCGATCCCTCTTCATCGCCACCAAAGAAGAGAAGGTCACCGTCAGGCAGCGCTATCACCGAATGACCGCTGCGCGGCGAGTTCATCTTCGGGCCGAGCTGATACGACCCGATCTCCGGGTCGAAGATCTCGGTCGTGTCGAGACTCAGCACGGCATTCCTGCCGCCGGCGATGAGCAGCCGTCCGTCCGACATCCGCGTCGAGGAATGCGCCGAGCGCTCGTGAATCCGCTTCGGCTCTCCGGCTTCCTTGGACGGAGCGAGAATCCCCGACTTCTCCGCCAGGGCCTGGACTGACGATCCAGCAGCCTGCAGGGACAACACGATGGCGGCTCTGGGGGTCGGCAGCGCAAAGGCGCCGCCCGCGCAGGTAACCAGCAGCGCCGCTAATAGCGCGACATACCGCCGTGTCAACCTTCCGCCCCGCTGCTGGTTCGACCGTTTCGTGTCGCTCATGTGCTTTTCCTCTCTGTTTTACGAGACCCGAAGTCGACCCTGACCGTTCCTGGTAAAAGTGCGGGGTCCTGACTTTTTTGCGTGAATGGAAGTTACCGGGGAGAGGTGAAGCTGTGAATCAGCCATTGGATATGATTTTCTATACCGTTAGATATAGGTGGCTCAAATAATTTTCCACGCCTGAAACGGCCAGACGGCGGTGCTGACCGCGTACGCATCCGTCACGGCCTTGTGCGTTATCCTCAGGGAGATGATCAGCATGGCCGTTCCTCTCAGCCGGGCTGAAAAGCTCATTGCCACCAGCCGGTTGGTTCTGGCTGCTGCCTGTCTCGCCGCGATTTACCTCGATCCGCTGGAAGGTTCGCGCAATACCAGACTCACATACGGACTGCTCGCGGCGTATGTCGTGTACGCGGCGGGGGTCATGGTCTGGACTCTCGTTGCTTCTCGCCACTTCACCACCTGGAAGCTGGTCAGCCATTCCATTGACGTGGTAGTTTTTGGCGTAATCAACTATGTCGCCGCGGGGCCTGCCAGCCCGTTCTTTGTCTTCTTCGTCTTTGCGATCATCTGCTCGACGCTGCGCTTCAATCAGCGGGTCACCATCCTCACGGCCGTAATAACGATCGCCATCTTCATTCTCTCGCCGACTGTCGGAGTACTGGTCGGCCATCCCGTCGAGTTCGAGATGAATCGGTACCTCATCCGACTCGTTCACCTCACCGTAGCGGCTACTCTGTTGATCTACCTCGCCTCGTACCAGCAGCGAATTCAGCGGGAGCTTTCGCGAATCGCCACGTGGCCGCGGTCGAGCTGGCGAGGAAGGGACGAAATGGTGTCCGACCTGTTGCAGCGCGCGAGTGACATCACACGCGCGGGCCGGGTTCTGCTCGTTTTCCGGCAGCAGGAGGAACGGGTCTGCTACCTGGCCGCTGCCAGTGGTCGTCAATTCAGCTGCGAGCAGGAAGACTGCGAGGACTTCGAACCGCTGTTCGAGGAGATCGAGCAGCCCGCGGGCCCGGCCGGCGAGCCGATGTCGCCGCACTCGTCCGTTCACCGTCGCCCCACTGTCGACCCTCGGAATGGAGATCATTCCATTCCGCGCGCTGTCGCTGACCGGCTTGAAATCAACTCGGCACTGGAATGCGCTGTGGCTGGAGAGTTCGTGAACGGCCGGCTTTTCTTCCTCGATCGACCGCAGGAATCTCTTCAGGAAGACGTCGCAATCGCCAGGATCATCGCAACGCTGATCGCCACTCGGCTCGACTATTACTACGCCATGCAGCAGCTGCAGAAAGGTGCCGTAGCCGAAGAACGAGTGCGCGTCGGGCGGGATCTGCATGATTCAGTACTGCAGTCACTCACCGGCGTCGCGCTTCAACTCAAGACCATCCCACGTCTCATGCTGCGTGACGCCGAGGCCGCCACGCGACGACTCGACGAAATCCAGCAGATCATCGCGGCGGATCAACGAGAGCTCCGCTGTTTCATCGACGAGTTGCATCCACAGAAGGCGGCCCAGGCGGCCGCGTCACTCGAGAACCTCGACGTGCGACTGTCTGATCTCGCCCGCCGTTTTCAAATGCAGTGGTCGCTGGAGATCGACTATCACCTCGATCCCCGCGTGCATCTTCTTACGCCGCTCCTGCGTTACGAGGTGCATTCGATCGTGTGTGAAACGGTGGCCAACGCCGCCAAACACTCCGGCGCCACCACGGTGGCCGTGAACATCGGCGTCGAACGGTCGGGGCTGTTCATCATCGTTTCCGACAATGGTCACGGATTCTCGTTTCATGGGCTCTTTGATCTGAGTACGCTGAATGCGCTTCGACAGGGTCCTGTCACGCTGAAGGAGCGGGTGGCGTCGCTACATGGCGCGCTCTTTCTCGACTCGACACCCCAGGGTAGCCGGATCGAGATTCGTCTACCGATCGACGGTGGCGCTTCGATACCACTGGAACTGTAGCCATGGCACAGCACACAGATGCGTGGCTTACGCGCCCTTCCCTCTGAATCCCGGCGAATCGGTTGTGAAAATGAGTCACCCGAACGGGGGATGCGGAGCCGCAGCTGCTCCGGTAGAGTCACGTTACGAATCCAGAGCTTTGTTCAAATGCCCGGCAAGGAAGTGCATCCGCCGACGAGGCTCGAGCGGTTTGACAGTATGTTGACGGTGGTGTGAGAGAAGTGACTTCAAACCATCACGAAGAGCAAGAGCTCCCGTGCCCCTGATGCAGCACGAAGTGAGGAAAGCGCGAATGACAATCACGATACTCATCGCCGACGATCACCCGATTGTTCGAAAAGGACTGTCGCAATTCTTCAGAGAAGAAACGGACTTTCAGGTTATCGCTGAGTGTGCCGATGGGGAGAGCGCGCTACGTTTGATCGCCGACTCTACTCCTGAGGTGGCGCTGGTTGACCTGCACATGCCTGGAATTGACGGACTCGAGGTACTTCGCAGAATGGCTCACGTCTCGCCGTCCACGAAAGGGATCCTGCTGGCAGGCAACATCGACCAGGCGGCTGCGCAGGACGCCATGGCGGCGGGCGCAAAGGGAATGGTGCTGAAGGAGACCGCCTCCTCGCTCCTTCTGCAGTGTGTCCGTCAGGTTCAAAATGGAGGATTCTGGATCGACCCGGCAGCGGGTGGTGGCGTCCGATTATCAACTCGCGTGCAGGATAGTCGCCGCGACCAGAGACTCGACGCACTCACGACCAGAGAGACAGAGCTGGTCCGCCTCGTGACTGAAGGGCTGACGAATCGGACCATCGCAGCGCGCCTTGAAATTGCCGAGGGGACCGTGAAGAGTCACCTTCACTCCGTTTCAGAGAAGCTCGGAATCGGAGGCAGGATGCAGATTGCCAATTTCATGCTGCGACAGGATCACTCGTGACCGAGGCGCGCTGGTCTACTTCTGCGGTCCTGGCGCTGACCTGAGAGAACGAGCGGCGCAATGAACGTGCGAATCGTCCTCGCCGACGATCATCCTGCTGTTCGGAAGGGTCTGATTCAGGTTTTTTCCGAGGAGGGCGATCTGGAGGTCGTGGCAGAGTGCTGCGACGGCGAGACCGCTCTCGTCGCCATCCGAGAACATGCACCCGATGTGGCGGTGGTCGACCTCAGAATGCCTCGCGCAACAGGATTGGATGTGCTGAAGCGGTTGCAGAGTGAAGCGGTACGGCCTCCGGTGATCCTGCTCGTTGGAAACATCTCGGATGACGAGGTGATGGAAGCGATGCGCCTCGGAGTGAAGGGAATCGTTCTGAAGGAGTTCGCCCCTAGCCTTCTGGTGCAGTCAGTACGGAAGGTAGCTTCTGGTGGTGTCTGGCTGGAGAAGGAATCGGTGGCCCGGGTTCTCGACAAATTGCTGGGGAAGGAGGAACGGGCGCAAAGTGCGCGTTCCATCCTCACGGCACGAGAGATCGAGTTGACGGTGATGACGGCGGGAGGCCTGTCCAACCGCGAAATCGCGGAGAAGCTGTTCATCAGCGAAGGCACTGTGAAGTCGCATCTCCACACGATCTTCGAAAAGCTTTCGATCAAGGGAAGGATGCAACTGGCCCAGTTCGCTCGAGAGAACTCGCTGGTCTGAGCGTCGGCTCCCAGAGGTTGGCGACCGCGGGTTAGCGCTGCGGTCTACATGCTCATCCGCGAAGGTTCCAATGCGATGCTGTCGATCGTTGCAGCGACAAAGTACTTCGACGCCACAACATCCGTTCTGATCACACATCCCGCGCAGCCTGCGTGCCGGACGATCAGGTGCGCCAGGATCCCAGGCCGTTCGTTTGACTCAGTCAGCCAGGACCATCGTCCACGATCATCGACAACTTGCATTGACTTCGCGGGCACTACACTAGCTACCAGTTCAACACCCCGTACTCACATGCGTGGCCCGTGCGCGAACACGCGCAATCTCGGACAGCGCGCTGGCTTTAGCGTCGAACAGTGTCGTCTGGCTGTTACTTCATTGCCGTGCGCACCATTGTGAACTTGCTCGCCCTTATGGTCTCGCCAGCGACCACGGGGCTGCCGTAGCCGGCATACGGTAGGTTCAGTTGGAAGCGCGCCTCGTTCATGGCCACGTGCAAGTCCTCAATGTGACTGGCTTGAATGATCGTGCCCGGGCCTAGGGAATCGATGTAGCCGATCGTATTCAGGGCGGCGCAGACGCGCACCGCGTTTACTGCGCTCCGCAATTCCTGTATGTGTGCCGCTTTGACTATTGTCGTAAACGCAACCAGCGGATCGTCGGTGAACATCACAGTCGTGGCGAGATCGGCGCGGCTGTTCTCCGACGAGCCGGCGCTGTTTACCGCACGGACCCAGTAGACGTACGCGCTGTTGGGAGAGGCGTTGATGTCATTGAGTGACGTGCTGGTAGTCGAGCTCATGAAAGGGAGAGCGCCCTTACAGCCGCGGTACACCTCATAACTGGTGGCGCCGGCAACAGCGTTCCAGGTGACCATGACGTTCGACGTCGACTGCGCGTCCGCCGACACACCCAGCGGCACGCCTGGCTCGAGACCCACCGCGATCTTGACGACCAGCGCGTCGCTTCCTCCACCGCCGTAGCCCGCCTGAAACGCCGCGACTGTGGGAAAGTTCGTGGAGTTGGTCGAACCAGTCACGTACACATTGCCGGCCGTGTCGACCTTGATCCCTCGGCCATGCTCGAAGCCTGTGCTGCCGCCAAGGTAGGTGCTGAACTGAAGCACACTTCCGTTGCTGCCCAGCTTGGAGACGAACATTTCCGTCGCGCCGCTCGGGAACGCCTGAATCGGCGACGCCATCGGGAAGTCGGTGGAGCTGGTCGTACCGGAGATGTAGGCACGCCCGCCGGCATCGACGGTAATGTCGTAAGCGGTCTCGGCCCCACTGCCGCCGAGATAGGTACTGTAGAGAATGCCGTTTCCGGCGGGGGCGATCTTGACGACGAAGGCATCGTTGGCAACGCCGTTGCGTGAGGGCTGGAGCGCGTTTCCGGTCGGAAAATTGGTGGAATCAGTATAACCGGTCACATAGGTGGAACCGTCCAAGCCGAGAGCGATCCCGTAGGCGGAGTCGTATCCACTGCCCCCCAGGTACGTGCTGTTTAGCAGCGCGCTTCCGGTGGCGTTCAGCTTCACGTAAAACGCGTCATTGAAGCCGCCGCCATATGTCGGCTGGATGTCGGTAAATGTCGCCGCACCGGGGAAATTCGTGGAGGAAGTCGTTCCTACGACATAGGCATTGCCGCTCTCGTCGATGACGATGCCACCACCCTCCTGGCTGTATTCACTGCCATTGCCGCCGAGATACGTGCTGTAAACGGGAGCACTGCCGGCGGCGTTGAGCTTGACCACGTAGCCGTCATCGCTGCCGCCGTTGATTCCCTGGAACGGTGAAACGGTTGGGAAGTTCAGAGAGTTCGTCGAGCCCGAAAAATAGGCCAGGCCGGCACTGTCGACGGCGACGCCGTGTCCTCGTTCCACGCCGGTGCCACCGTAATAGGTGCTGTAGACGATCGCATCTCCCGCGGCATTGAGCTTGGTGAAGAATGTGTCCCCTCCACCTTTGTAGCTGCTCTGGATGGCGCCGACCCTGGGAAAGGGTATGAACCCCATCTGAATCGTGGTCGGGGAGCTGGTCTGGCCTGTGATGTACGCGTTACCGCTGCCATCGACAGCGATGGCGAATCCGAAATCACCGCCGCTGCCGCCAAGGTACGTGCTGTATACGAGAGCATTTCCGGCGGGGTTCAACTTGGCGACGAACACATCCTCGTTACCGTTGGGAACAGCCTGTATTGCGCTCGTCGACGCGCCCGGAAAGTTGGTGGATATCGTTGAGCCGGTCACGTACGTGTTGCCGGCTGCATCGATCGCGATGGCCTGGCCGATGTCGTTGCCGCTGCCGCCGAGATAGGTGGCGTAGACAAGGACCGGATCGATGACCAGAGCGCGTGTGGTGTCGTAGCGGGCGATCTGAAATCCGACCTTGTAATTCGGAAGTAGACGGTAGTGGGTCTCGACAGAAACCCGCTTGCCGTCGATGTCCTGATAGACGAAGGGCCGCTGCTGTACGAGGTCGCCAGCCTTTGTCGTCACGACCAGGCTGCCCAGTCGATCGACGGACACGTTCCGCGCACCAGCGAAGGTGAGGATGATGCGTTCAGGATCGGCGCCTGGCGCGACCTCGAAGTCGTACTCGATCTGGCGCTGGTTGCCGTAGTACACGAGATCGATGCCCGGATAGACCCCTGCGTATTTGACCCGTGCGTAGCTCGGCACGTCCCGTCGCCAGCGCTCGGGTCCTCCGATGAAATAGTTACTGACGCCCGGCAACTCCTCGAGGCCAGTGATCGCGGGGTTTCGCCTGGCGCCGTCAAGCTTCATCCTCACTACCGCTGACAGGTCGTTCGACTTCAAACTCAACACCGCCTCGGTAGAGGTGAGGAACAGCGAGTAGTCCCGGCCGCGCGCTGTGAAACGGACCTGCCTGTCGGTCTGGCCGCGATTGGCTTCGAAGCTGAGCGGCAGGTTGCCGTATGAGGCTGCTGGTACCGCGGGTGGTCTGGCGAACAGGGGGAAGGCGGTGGTGAGCGAAGCCAGAACCGCCGCGACCGCGGTCGACATCAGAAAAGAGGACTTTCTCGAGGACATTGGCGGCCTTTCGCCTGTCGGCGCTGAGACGACGGTTCGATATGGTTTGCCTGCGCGCTTCCTTGTAGCCTTCACTGGATTGAGAAGTGACGCGCGGATGTCAGCGAGGATCGTGACACGCGCGCAGGAATTCGTCAAATAACATCGGAAGCGGTCACGCCTGCACCCGAGATCCGGTTCGGGCGAGCTCCTTGCCAGCGGCGTCTACGCGACTGAAGCCCTGAGCCCAATGTGCAAGGGGGTTCTGAGATCCATGTGTACTCGGTGCAAGGCCTAGTGGTTGTGAGCGTTTCCAAGATTTTGCGCGGCGGGTATTCAAGCGCCTGAAGATGCGACCCCATTCGCTCCCAACGCGAAATCGCGGGGAAGCTGTTCATCAGCGAAGGCACTGTCAAGTCACATCTCCACACGATCTTCGAAAAGCTTTCGATCAAGGGAAGGATGCAGCTGGCCCAGTTCGCTCGAGAGAACGCGCTGGTCTGAGCGTCGGCTCCCGGAAGTTCGCGACCGCCCGCGTAGCGCTGCGGTCTACATGCTCATCCGCGAAGGTTCAAATGCAATGCTGTCGATCGTTGCGGCGACAAAGTACTTCGACGCCACAGCATCCGTTCTGATCACACGTCCTGCGCAGACCGCCACCGTCTGTTTCCACGTCTCCCTGAACTGCAGCTGGAAATGAATCTGCCTTCCGGGCTCCATCTGATCAGCGGCCTCGAACCTCACGCCGCTTGCACTCACATCACTGGTTTTTGCCCACGACCCGTCGTAAAACACTGGGAGTTCCATCTCGTAGCGTGTGTCTGTCCGGCGTTCCCTGCCCATGCTTTCGTTCTCCGTCGAATCGTGAGGCGAGGATACGATGCGAAGGTGCATGGACTCTATCGGCCGAAAGATGGATTTTTCTCTATCGAAGGATGCACCGATCATCGTTCACATCCCCGCCGCTCTCCGGTGGCCTTGTCGGATCGTCGTGCCCGGTTTGCCGATGACCAAAAAGTGGCGCGCAATTCCACAAGCTAAACATCACCGAGGTGCGCCCACGCGGGAGCGGAGGCCCGGTTCACGCTACAAGCTCAAGAGCTTTCGTCGATTTCGGTGGTGGCGTAGCCGCTCGGAGTTTACAGCGTTGATCAGTAGATCGTAACGACAGAAATCGCCATACTTGAAGTGAACCCAGTACCGAATATGCCCGGGAGGAAAATAGATGCGAAGCTGGTTCGCCATCTTTTGTCTGATGCTGAGCACTGTCGCCGTGGCGCAGCATGCGTCCCATGAGGTGGTGTCGCCCGCCGCTACACACCTTGAAACAGGTCTCGGAAAGGTTCGCTTCTCCATCTCGACAGAGAAAAAGGAGGCGTTCGATTTCTTCGCCCAGGGCCTTGCGTACATCTACGGATTCAATCACGAAGCCGCAATCCGCTCCTTCAAGCGGGCCGCGGAGATCGATCCGGAACTCGCGATGGCTCACTGGGGAATTGCATACGCACTGGGCCCGAACATCAACGCCGAGATGTCTCCTGAGCAACATGCACAGGCATTCAAACATCTCACTCAGGCGATGAAGCTCGCGAAGAAAGCGACCGCTCGTGAGCGCGGGTATATCAAGGCATTGGCCGCCCGTTACTCGTCCGATTCGAAAGCATCGATGCCGCCGCTGGCTGTCCATTTCGCGAAATCAATGAAGAATCTCGTCGCGAGCTATCCCGATGACCTCGATGCGACGACGCTGTATGCGGAAAGCCTGATGGATCTCCGGCCATGGGACCTCTGGAAAAACGACGGGACGCCGCAGGAAGGGACGCTTGAAATCGTGTCGTTGCTGGAGTCGGTTCTTCGGCGCGATCCGCAGCATCTCGGAGCCAATCACTACTACATCCACGCTACCGAGGCGTCGCGTGAACCGCATCGTGCGCTTGCCAGCGCAAACCGGCTCGCCGCGCTCGCCCCCGAGTCAGGTCACCTCGTACACATGCCTTCACACGTCTACATCCGCACGGGCGACTACGCCTCAGCCTCCGAGAGTAACGCGCGAGCGCTGGAAGTGGATCGTCGGTATATCAAGGCCTACGGCAATGCAGGCTTCTATCAAACGATGTACTACAACCACAACTTCCACTTTCTTTCGGCCGCTGCCGCGATGGAGGGTCGACTCATAGACGCCAGGAAAGCAGCCGATACGATGCGAGTGAATCTCCTTCCGATGGCGAAAGAGATGCCGATGCTCGATGGCGTGACCGTCTATCCGACGCTTCTGCTGGTGCGATTCGCAAAATGGAAAGAGATCCTCGCTCTCGATGAACATTCCACGGGAGCGCAGAGCGAGGCGTTGATCCGGTTCTCGAGAGGAGTGGCCTTTGCTGCGCTCGGAAGAGTCGCGGATGCACTGGCAGAGCAGTCCAGGTTCCGGGTGTCGAAAGCGAAGGTTCCATCCGACGCAGCCTACATGTTGAACAAGGCGTCGGTGATTCTCAGCATCGCAGACCAAGTCCTGGCTGGACGTATTGCAGTCGCGAAGGGTGAGGCCGGCGTCGCAGAATCGCAATATCGAAGCGCGATCGCACTGGAGGACGAGATCCGCTATGACGAACCTTCCGACTGGTTCTATCCAGTACGGGAGACGCTCGGCGCTTTCCTCCTGACACAGAAAAAGCACACCGATGCCGAAACGATCTTTCGCGAAGACCTGGAACGTAATCCGCGGAACGGTCGTTCGCTGTTCGGATTGATGAAAGCGCTGGAGGGGCAGGAGAAGAATGAAGCAGCAGCGCTCATCCGCGCCCAGTATGCCGAGGCCTGGCAGAGGGCAGACGCGCCTCTGCAGCTGGCTGATTTTTAGCCCTGGAGAGTACGAAAACTGAGGTCAAACTTGCGTGCCTGGACGGGAGGCCGCTGCATCACTTCACCCTTCCGCAGCGCAGTGCAAGGTTGCGAAGAGCGAGGAGTCGGAGGCTGGGCTCGGGCTGTAGTTTCGACCGCTCAGCGTCACTTCTTCAACTCCGAGGCCCAGTTCAAGGTCACGTCGATCGGGAAGCTGGACGCTCGCTCTGTCAGCAGCGGGAGGAGAAAACGCTGACCGTCGGCTGTCACATCAAAGGCATGGTTGTTAAAGGACAACTTCGTGTCGAACAACAGCTGCGGAGGTCCTGCTTCGAAGTCTTCTCCTGCGGCAATACTGACCGACATCATCTTCCCTTTAGTGAAATAGAAAAGCTCGCGCCCGTCGGCCCGCCAGCGTGAGCCACTGCCACCTTCCGTCGTAATCTGCCAGCGGCCTCCCCCTCTGGTCAGCGACGTCACGTAAAGCTCCTGGCGCCCGGTCTCCTCGGAGGAATAAGCGAGCCAGCGGCGATCGGGGGAAATGCGCGGATAGAGTTCGGGAAACTCACTCTGCACGACCGGCCGTCGTCGTCCGCTGCCGAGCTCGAACAGCCAGAGAGCCCGCCGACCTCGAGCGTCTTCCTGCTCGGCCACGATGAAACGACCATCCGAGGACCAATCGAAGTGGTGAAGATTGAAGGTGCTGTTGACGAGTCTGCGGTCGCCGCCGCTTCCATTCGCCGCCTTGGCGAAAATCTTCGCTTTTCCTTCCCGATTCGAGGTGAAGGCGATCTGGCGTCCGTCGGGAGACCAGGCAAGTATCCAGTCACGCCCGGAATCGAATGTGAAACGGGAAAACGTGGTACGTCTCACGTCGAAGAGCCACAGGTCCCGATAAGCGCCATGTTCCGAGCGATCGACCGCGATGAATCGCCCGTCGGGCGAGATGTCCGGATGGTCGTAGTTCGAGAACGGGCCGACCGTTCCCGTCACTACACCGGCACGGTCGAGCCAGGTCAGTGATCGGTCATCGGCATCACCTCTTCGAATACTCAAAGCACCCTCGGTCGCCGAAAATCCGGCTCTGCCGACATCTGAGTCCGTCACCTGCTGGGCGATGGCCACCGGTTCGCCGGTCAACCTCTGCTTTCGAATGTCCAGACGCTGCGCAAACAGCGTCGAATCGCGAACGAAGAGAAGATGGCCTGCCGCGTACCCGGGACTCGTTCCGATATCGACGAGTCGAACTCTGGTCTTGTCCTTCAAGGAGGCTAAATAGATTCCGGCTCCTTTGCCATCGTTCGAGCTGTAAACGAATTCACTACCGCTCTCCAGAAAAAAAGGCCAGCGCTGCGATCGTTCATTTTGCGCGATGTCGAGTGGGAAAACGTCTGTGGCCACGCCTCCAGCCGCCGGCACTTTCTGAAGCGGGCCAGTGAGGGAGGGAGAAAACAGGATCGTTCCGTCGTGACTCCAGCTTCCACCGCGAGCGCTCGCGGCATCGCACAAGATTTGCGTGGCACCACCTGCCAGCATGATTCGTTTCAGCTTTCCATCCGCGAAGAATCCAAGATTTCGGCCGTCCGGCGACCAGAACGGAAAGGTAGCACCATCGGTACCGGCCAGCGGTTCTGCTACTCCTGAGGCAATGGGACGGATCCAGATAGAAGTCGCTCCTTCCTTCCCCACCAGCATAGCCATCCTGCGCCCATCCGGTGACAGTTCTCCCGGCGCGTTCCGGAGCGAGCCCCCCGGCGGGGCGAAGATCGAGAACCTTACTGGTTCGCTGGCGCGCTCCAGCTCACGCCTACCCTGTATCCAGAGATACGCGAAGCCCGCTGTCGCCAGGAGCGCGATGATGGTGGGAATTGCGGACAGGTACCTGCGTGGTCCGCGATGAGAAACCTCGGGAGCAGTGGCTCCTCCGACCGAGCCTGCTTCACCACTCCAGCGCAGCTCCTCCGCCACGTCGCGTGCCGACTGCCATCGATCGTCAGGCTCCTTCGCCAGGCATCTCGAGATCACATGCTCGAGCGCGGGCGGGGTGAGCGGCTGCAGTGAATTGATAGGGCGCGGCGTACCCGAAACGATGGCTCCGATCAGGCTGGTTTTGTTCTTTCCCTGAAACGCTCGAATCCCTGTCAGCATCTCGTAGAGCACTGCGCCGAGTGAAAAAATGTCAGTGCGCGCGTCCGCTGTTTCCCCCGCGAATTGCTCAGGCGCCATGTACTGAAACGTGCCGAGGATCGTGCCTTCCTGCGTGAGCGGTTTCTGCTCGGTTGCTCCGCCGAAAGCAGTACTGCTCATTGATGCATCCGCCTGCAACACACTCCTGGCCAATCCGAAGTCGAGCAGTTTCGCTCCCGATTTTGTGATCATGACATTGCCCGGTTTCAGATCCCGGTGAACAATTCCCTGCCGGTGCGCTCTGTCGAGACCCTCGGCGATCTGTGCTCCGTAGCGCAGTACCTGGTCGAGCGGCAGCGGGCCTTTCGCCAGACGGTCTGCGAGCGATTCGCCCTCGAGGAGCTCCATGACGATGTAATCGACTCCATCCTGGTGTCCTACGTCGTAGAGGGTGCAAATGTTCGGATGATTCAGTGCGGAGATGGCGCGAGCCTCGCGATCGAAGCGCTCTCGCAATTGCGGATTGGACGACAGGTGCGACGGAAGGACTTTGATGGCGACGCTGCGATCGAGACGCGTATCTTTCGCACGAAAGACTTCGCCCATGCCGCCCGCGCCAATCGGTGCGACGATCTCATACGGTCCAAGCCGCGCCCCGTTCTGTAGTGTCATTGAGAGCCGCGATTATCGCATGTCAGTGGGATGACATCTTGAGCCGTGGTCCAGGACCGCGCGTTGCGGAGCACGAAGTGGGAGAACCAGAAACACGGAGTACCGACAGGAAAATCGTCATCCCGAGCCTGCGATCGGCGCTGCGCGCCTGTCTTACATTAGTAAACCGCCTCGTTCCCTTGGAGAAGGTTCATCAGACGCGGCGGGAAGCGCGGGTCCGAGGGATCTACCGCGCTGTTCATTGCTGAGAGCGATGTCCGCCCTCAGAGCGCCGGAGGCCCGGCATCGCTGTAGCCACGGCCGTGAGGCCGTGGAAGTAGCGCACCCGACATCCTTCGGAGCCCCGGCGGGGCGGCATCGATTCGACCGGGACCGAGTAGATCGTCGACTTACGCCAACGTTGGACGGATGCGTGGCGAATTGTGGTTTGTACCGAATGGCGGAAATCGCGATGCCGCCGCTCCGCAGCTCAGAAGCAGGCGCATAGCGCGTGTTCCACGGCCTCACGGCCGTGGCTGCAACGATGCCGGGCCTCCGGCCCTGTGAGGCCAACGCATGTGGCGTGCGATCAAGACGAGCAGCGAGCGCGCAATGCTTTACGCCTTCACGAACACATTCGACCGATACCACGCCAGCTCTGCAATCGACTCCTCGATGTCGTCGAGCGCGCGATGCGTTTCTCTCTTTGCCGGCGCGACCTGCTGCCCGCCGTACCACTCTTTCACCATCACCTTGATCGAGCTTACGTCCACGATCCGGTAGTGCAGATAGTCGTTGAGTGCCGGCATGTAGCGCGCAAGAAAAAGCCTGTCCTGGTGAATGGAGTTTCCGCAAAGCGGGGCAGTCTTCGCGTAGCAGTATTTCTTCAAGAACTTCAACGTCTCTTGCTCCGCCACCTCAACACTTACGCCCTCGGTCCGAACACGGTCGAGAAGCCCGGTTTTTTTGTGCGTGCGGCGATTCCATGAATCCATTGCCGCAAGCCTCGCTTCGCTGGTGCGGATCGCGAACGAGGGTCCGCGCGCCACGATCTCCAGGTCGAAGTTCGTGATGATCGTGGCGATCTCCAGAAGCCGGTCGCGCACCGGATCAAGTCCGGTCATCTCGCAGTCGATCCAAACCAGATGTTTCTTGCTCTTTTTCAGGCTCATGCGGGGATTGTATGAGCGAAGATCCCTCCCGCGTAGCTTCACTTCATCTTTCTTCTCACCTGAACGGGCAGCGTCCGCAAACGACTCATGGATTTCTGTCAGCCGCGCCTCGCCGCCTCGATCATGGCGACGTCGATTTTTTTCATGGTCATCATCGCTTCAAATGCTCGCCTGGCCTGGTCGCCCCCTGCAGCAAGCGCATCGGTCAACACACGCGGGGTGATCTGCCAGGAGAGACCCCAGCGATCCCTGCACCAACCGCATTCGCTTTCCTCTCCTCCATTGTTGACGATCGCATTCCAGTAGCGATCTGTCTCTTCCTGATCCTCGGTAGCGACCTGGAATGAAAAGGCCTCGCTGTGCTTGATCATCGGCCCGCCGTTGAGACCAAGACATGGAATGCCCAGAACCTTGAACTCCACCGTCAGCACATCGCCCTTCTTCCCGCCCGGGAAGTCACCGGGAGCCTCATGTACAGCGGTAACTTCACTGTCCGGGAATGTAGCAGCGTAAAAACGCGCCGCATCAGCTGCGTCCTTGTCGAACCAGAGACAGATCGTATTCTTTGCCGTCATTTTCGTGCGCTCCCTCTTGATGGATTCTTAGCGGCCCGCGGCGATGCGTGAGTCGTTTCGAACGATTTGAAGTGTAACCCGCATTTTTCACAGAGTTTCTGCTGCGACGTGGATAGCGGCCCCGCTGCTTCGTTAACAACGCAACGGGCGACCCGAGCTACATCCCCGGCGCAGTAACTCTTCAGCAGGCAGAACAACAGCCAAAGCGTGTGTGGCAGAGGCTGTTCTGTGGAGCACAGGCAAACCTGCCTGTGGCGGAGTGCATGTGCAAAGAGACATTGCGATCATTCGATGTACCGCGTCACAGGCAGGATTGCCTGTGCTCCACTCAGTTCAATCACGACTTGCTGCACATCCTGCCCGTCCTCGCGGCATGCGTACTGCAGGCGACCCATCGACATGCAGGCAACCTCAGAAGCGACCCACGACAGTGCGTCGATGTTCGAGTGCGGTGGCTCGAGCCCGCCACGGTCGCATCTCCCTTACTATCCACTGCAGTAGACTGAAAAGGAGATGTACATGAGAAAGTCAATGTTGGTGCTGGCGGCCCTGCTGGTGGCCTCACTGGTGACGGGATGCGCCTCGAACAAGATGATGATGAGCGACCGCTCGATGATGATGCCCGACGGAACCATGATGATGATGAACTCCGACGGAACCTCGCGGGCCATGACTGACGCAGAGATGAACGATCACATGGCCATGATGATGAAAGACTCGCGCGTGACGGCCATGATGATGGATCGAATGAAAAACGATCAGATGATGATGGACAAGTGTAAAACCATGATGGGTGGCAGCATGGCCATGTCCGGCGAAGGCATGATGGTCATGAGCGCCGATGGCACCACCCGCGCCATGACTGACTCCGAGATGAAAAGCCGCATGAACATGATGATGAAGAATCCGGCGATGTCGAAAATGATGATGGACTCGATGATGGCGAAGTGTTCGGGTATGTAGTTCAGCTTTCCCTGCTGGAGGTGAGCATCGTGCCACCTCCAGCAGTTCTATAGGCGCGGAACGCGCTGTGTGGAGCACAGGCAATCCTGCCTGTGACGCGCTGCGTGTGTTTATCGCAATGTCCTCGTTTCACTTGCACTCCGCCACAGGCAGGATTGCCTGTGCTCCACAACCTCAGCGGAAGCCCTCAGGCCTGGGGGCCCTTTTCAGAATGGCTGCAGCGCGCGGCGAGCAGCAGGCCGACTCGAGTCGCCGGAGATCGCGCTGCATCGCAGTGTCAGAGGCGATGGCTGCAAGTGCTCCCTCGAGCGCGACGCGCAGAATCGGATTGGCCGGTGGTGTGATCGAGTAGTGGATCCACTTCCCGTCTCGTCTATCTGCAACAAGACCCACTTTGCGCAGGTATGCGAGATGACGCGAGATGGTTGGCTGCGGCTGATCGAGAACTTCGATAAAGAAGCAGACACAGACCTCCCCTTCCGACATCAGATTCAGCAGGCGCAGACGCGTCCTCTCGCTGAGCGCGCCGTATAGATCCTCCAGATTCGAAACGGCCGGTCCCGAATTTTCGTTCATATTCGCCTTGACATATATGAAGATCGAATCTATCTTCCTCGATAGATTCGCTGATGCGAATATATAGGAGAGTCGAAATGGCTACAAGCAGCGACGTCGTGGCCCTGAAAGCGCACATCTCACTCAACGTTTCAGATCTCGGTGCCAGCGTGAAGTTCTACCGCCGCATGCTGGGCATCGAACCTTCGAAAGTGCGGACCGGCTATGCCAAGTTCGACATTCAAAACCCTCCACTCAATCTCGCTTTGAATCAGGTGAGGGACGTTGCGCTTCGCGGTTCGCTCTCACACCTCGGAATTCAGGTAGGCTCCACCGACGACGTTCTGGCGACCAGACTTCGATGGAACCGGGCCGGACTTGTCACCCGCGATGAAATGAAAACCAATTGCTGCTACGCGACGCAGGACAAGTCGTGGGTGCTCGACCCGGATGGGAACGAGTGGGAAGTGTTCGTCGTTCTCGAAGACAATCTACCGGAGGCCGCGCCCGCCTCGTCCTGCTGTGCCAGCGCAACGGCATGACCCATGTGGAGATCAGGGCCGCAGCTTCGGAGGCAGCAGGAACCTGCCTGCTCGTGGCCACAGTGGTCGGTTCAGGAATCATGGCCGAACGACTCTCGCAGGCAAATGCCGCGATTGCGCTTTTCGCCAACAGTCTCGCTACGGGGGGTGCGCTGTTCGCGCTCATCTCCACGTTTGCACCGATCTCGGGTGCGCATCTGAATCCAGTCGTCTCACTGGCTGCCCTGCTCCGCGGTACCCTTACCCTTCGCGAGTTCGCACTCTACGTACTCGCGCAGATGACCGGAGCACTGACAGGAGTCGTACTCGCGCATCTCATGTTCGATCTACCGCTCATCGAGTTCTCGAATCACGCCCGCGCAAGTCAGGGGGAATTCATCAGCGAGATCGTGGCGACGTTCGGACTGATCTCGGTCATCCTCGGGTCAGGGCACCGCTCATCCATCGTCCCCTTCGCTGTGGCTGGATACATCACAGCAGCGTACTGGTTCACTGCCTCCACCTCCTTCGCGAATCCCGCCGTCACAGTGGCCCGCTCGCTCACGAATACGTTCAGCGGTATCCGCCCGTTCGATGTGCCTCAGTTCATCCTCGCGCAAGTCATTGGGGCGGTCGCGGCGACGTACTTTTTCACCTGGCTCCAGCACACCAGGGAAGGTACGAACGGGCCGAGGTGATGAGCACGTACTAAGAATTGCAAGCTTGGTCGGGACGCGCAGCAGCACGTCAGATACTTCGGGTGAAGCGCAGATTGTCAGCAATGGGCCAGCAGCAGCGCGACGTGCCACCGGGTGTCGGACGCGCTGCTGCGCGCCCTTACCCCCGTTCTCGCAACACACCAAGCACCTAGCGTTCCTCGCGTCGCGACACAGATTCTCTTGAAAAAACAATCGCGACAGAGCCTATGTCGCAACCTTTAGTACTGCTCCTCGATCAGTTAGTCTCGTTAGACAGAGGTACCGCATTGCACCAAAGAGATTGACCGAACTCGACGATTGCAACCAGAAGTGAGGCGAACAGGACCGAGTTTGATGCGTGCATATCTTCTATCGTGCAGGTTACAGTTGTGCGAACATTCATGGACGACTGCCCGCGCCTCATGATCGCGACCGGTCGAGTCGACCAGGAGACGAGACATGACCAGATCCGACGGCCCTTCGAGGCGCAAGCCTGATCCAACCCCTCCCCTTTCTGCCGGACCTGTGGTCAGTCCGAAGGCCCAGCCTCTGGTCTCAGACATCCAGAACTTCGGACAGGACGTGTTCGACACAGTCAGGGAACCGCTACTCGTTCTGGACGCCGCACTGCGGGTACGCTCGGCCAATACCTCCTTCTACAGCACCTTTCGTGTGTCTTCCAGCGAGACTGAGAATCGACTGATTTATGAGCTGGGCAATGGCCAATGGGACATTCCCGACCTGCGCACACTGCTGGAAGACATCGTTCCTCGTAGTTCGGTCTTCAACGACTTCGTTCTCGAGCATGATTTCCCGGAGATCGGTCTTCGCATCATGCTGCTCAACGCTCGCCGGCTGCACGCCGATCTGGTTCTGCTGGCGATGGAAGACGTCACTGAGCGGCGCAGAACCCAACAACTTCTCGATCAGATCGAGACCTATGCCCAGGACGTAGTCGACACGGTGCGGGAACCGTTGCTGATCCTCGACAGCAGCCTGCGGGTGCACTCTGCTAACCGCGCTTTCTATCAAACCTTTCACGTTGATTCGGGCGAGACGGAAAACCGGCTCATCTACGAACTCGGCAACGGACAGTGGGACATACCCGATCTGAGAACACTTCTCGAAGACATCGTACCGATGAGCTCAGTCTTCAATGATTTCGAACTGGAGCACGACTTTCCGATCATTGGACGACGGGTCATGCTGCTCAATGCCCGAAAGCTTCGTCAGGGCAGCCACGCGGAACTGCTCGTTCTGGCCATGGAGGATGTGACCGAACGCCGCCGTGCAGAAGCAGAGGTGGCCAAGGCAAAAGAAGCAGCCGAGACCGCAAACCGGACCAAGAGTCTTTTCGTCGCCAACATGAGTCACGAGTTGCGAACCCCATTGAACGCGATCCTGGGATTCTCGGAGATGCTTCAGGAAGAGGCGGAGGAGAGAGATCTCGTCGACTTCAACTCCGATCTCCAGAAAATTTCGACTGCGGGTAAACATCTTCTGGAGATCGGAGTTGAAGTCGACGAGATCTCTCTCCT
>JBKJUK010000350.1:0-10024 GCA_046590705.1 Thermoanaerobaculia bacterium | reverse complement strand
TCCAGTACTGGCCTCGATGACCTCATAGCCACTGCGTCGGAGGAAGAGTCTGACCAGGCGCCGGATTGCGGCGTCGTCATCGACGTTCAGGATGGTGAAGGGCGTTTTTTCCACGTTAACACTCGACATCGGCAAAGAGCTTGCCACAGGATGGCAGCTAACCTGTAGCGAATGGTGGGGAGCCGCATGAAAAGACCGTCTAGTCAGGATGTGGAAGACATAGTCGAGCGAGCGCTGGCCGAGGATCTTCCCGACATTACCAGTGACGCCATCTTCGAGATGGGCGAGATGGGAAGTGCCTACTTTCTGATGAAGGCCGACGGAGTCGTCGCCGGACTCGGCTTCGCGAGAGCGGTCTTCGCCTTCCTATCTTCCAATGCAGATTTTCAGGATCTGGTTCGAGACGGGGCGCACGTGGTGAGCGGGGACATCGTTGCCAGAGTGAAGGCACCGGTGAGAACGCTGCTTTCCGCGGAAAGAACCGCGCTGAACCTTCTCCAGCGGGCTTCCGGAATCGCCACGGCCTCGAGGAAATATGTAGACCTCGTTGCAGGAACAAACGCGGTCATTGTCGACACCAGGAAAACAGCTCCCGGATTGCGTGCTCTGGACAAGGCCGCTGTGCTGGCCGGCGGAGCGCAAAATCATCGCTTCGGGCTTCACGACATGTTCCTGATCAAGAACAACCACGTCGACCGGGCCGGATCCATCGCTGCAGCGGTTGAGAAGATTCGAGCCTCGGCGACTTCAGCGCCGCTGATGATCGAAGTGCGCGATCTCGAGGAATTCGAGCAGGCCTTCTCCGCGAAGCCCGACTTCATTCTGCTCGACAACATGTCGTTGGAAATGATGTCTGAAGCGGTACGACTGTCGGCCGGTCGGATCCCGCTGGAGGCTTCCGGCGGAATCACGCATGCAACTGTGCGCAGCGTTGCAGAAACCGGTGTCGATCGGATTTCGGTCGGTGCACTCACGCACTCGGTGATGGCGCTGGATATTTCCATGCGGATCGAGAGGTTGTAGAAGCGGCCGGGGGCCGGGGCCGGGGGGCCGGAGCAGGCAACGGCTAATTCAAAAGACGCGCGAACGATCGCGATGTGAATCACCTCCATGCACGCATTGACCGTTGACCGCCCCGGCCCCCTGACCCCGGCCCCCGGCCGCCTTTCAGAAGAACGGAATGCCGCAAACCCGACGAGCGTTACCCCACACAGCTACTTTGACAATTTGGGGGCGCACCGGTTTCGACGGGGACATGTCGGGGCTGAGGTCGCATGCCGAGCCTGGATAAGCTCGTAAATCTTTTCCACCTTTATAACTGCGAACGATAACCTCGCACTGGCAGCCTAAAAACCTGTCACGTTCCTCGGTTGGTTGCTCACGCCGGTTGAGATGAACGTCATGCAGTGAGCTAAGGAAGTCTGAGCCGCCTCGGCGGGCTTCCCTACAATTCAGAGGTATGTCTGCTCTTGGTTCACGTTTCCCAGACAGAGCGGCAGACGAGAACAAATGGGGAACTAAGCATGTAGTGGCCTGGTCACCACGGTTTTCGGACGCGGGTTCAATTCCCGCCGCCTCCACCAAATTGTCTGCCGATCAGCAGTTGTTGATTCACAAATTATGATCCTCCCACGCGCAGGTCAGATACCGCGATCCGCATTCAGCCCCAAGAGGGCGACATCGGACTAGCCCAGGCCGTGAGGCCTGGGAACGAACCTCGTACGATTCTCTGGAGCCCTGAAGGGGCGGCATCGCGACGTTGCTGAATACGACGACGTTCTCACGCCACTCTCCGCCGAACGTCATTCGTCGCCCCCCTCGAAAACCTCGATGTCGCCCCGCTGGGGCTCGGGACGTGTTGGGATGTTATCATCCCCAGGCCTCACGGCCTAGGCTACACAATGCCGGGCCTACGGCCCTGTGATGCGGCCACCTACAACCCTGCCGCGTCCCACTTCCCGATCACCTCGGCCACGAACTTCTCTACCTTCCCTGTCACTTTGCTGAAGTACTCATCAGCCTTCTTCTGGTCGAACTTCGGATAGCCCTGGCCAGCCTGATACAGGCCAATCGAGGAGGGGAAGGGCGCGGCGGCCCAGGCGCCTGCAGGGGATGGATAGGCTGTGGCCAGTTCGTCACTGTAACGCTCGGGATGCACCAGGGTCTTGTCGACGGCCTGTACAAAGGCGGTCTCGTTCCAGCCGGCATGTCCGCCATCCTCTCCAAAGACCTGTTTCGTCACATCAGACGCGAATGACCACCAGTTGATCACCAGCGTCCGAACTTTCTTTTCTGCCGAGACCTCGGCTGCCACTGCCGTGAGGATCGCGGTCTGCGGACCGCCATGGCCGTTCAGGATGATGATGTTGCGGAAACCATTCTTCACCAGCCCCTCCATGATCTGCTTGATGAAGGGGCGGTAAGCGGCCTCGCTGATCGAGAACGCACCCGGGAATGCCTCCATCGAACCGGTGATGCCGTACGGAAGCGTCGGCGCAATCATGGCGTTGAGGCCGGGCGCGATCTTCTGCGCGATGGCCGTGGGCGCTGTGTTGTCCGCGCCATTGTTGGCCACGCCGTGTGGCTCGAGCGTGCCTGTGGGCAGCAGCACCGTCTGAATTCGCGTCGGAACCTGTTCGCGAAACTCCATCCAGTTGATGCGATCCATCTCGCGGGTTGAGATCGATTTGGCGACGTTTGCCGACTTCTGCTGAGGTTGCGATTGCGCGGCCAGCGAAGTTGCGAATGCGAGCGAGACGGCGATGGCGAAGAGGAATGTAGTTTTGATCATGCTTGGAGTTTATCGTTACCGCGTGGCTGGCGCGATGGCATTTACGGCCTGCAGTTCCCGCGGCAGGGCCACGCCGACCGTCATTCCGAAGAAGCACACCGCAAACAGACGCAACACAGCAGTCGAACTGCGACTGAGGAATCTACGCGAAGGGATCGCGCTCTTCATTCATAGCGCGGTCCTTGAACGTAGATCCCTCGCTTCGCTTCGGGATGACGGCGACAGACGCAGGGATGCGCAGCAGCGCGTCCTACCCTGCGTCTGATCGCCGCTGTCTGCACGATCTCAGACGCTGACTGCCATCTCCTCTTTCGCGTTCTTCCTGGTCTTCTCCATGACCTTCGCCAGATACTTTGCGGTCGCGCTTCCCTTCGCTTTCACGATCTGCTCGGGCGTTCCCTTAGCGATGACCAACCCACCTTCGTCACCACCCTCGGGGCCCATGTCGATGACGTAGTCGGCGGTCTTGATGACATCGAGATTGTGCTCGATGACCACCACTGTGTTTCCGCGGTCGACCAGACCATGCATCAGCTGCAGCAGTTTTCTGATGTCTTCGAAGTGCAGACCGGTGGTCGGCTCGTCGAAGATGTAAAGCGTCCGTCCGGTGGCACGTTTGGCGAGTTCCTTGGCCAGCTTCACACGCTGGGCCTCGCCTCCCGACAGGGTCGTCGATGACTGTCCGAGTCGAATGTACGAGAGACCGACTTCGTCGAGCGTGCGCAGGACGTTGTAAATGCGCGGGACGTTCCGGAAGACCTCGATCGACTGCTCGACGGTCATCTCCAGAATGTCGGCGATGGAGTGTCCCTTGTAGGCCACTTGCATCGTCTCGCGGTTGTAGCGACGGCCGTTGCAGATGTCGCAGGTAACGTAAATGTCCGGCAGGAAGTGCATCTCGATCTTGAGCTGTCCGTCGCCCTTGCACGCTTCGCATCGTCCGCCCTTCACGTTGAATGAAAAGCGCCCCGGACCGTAACCACGCATGCGCGCTTCCGGAGTCTGGGCCATGAGACTGCGGATTTCGGTGAACAGTTGCGAGTAGGTGGCCGGGTTGGACCGCGGTGTGCGGCCGATGGGCGACTGATCGATGTCGATGACTTTGTCGATCTGCTCGAGTCCTTCGATGCTTTTGTGCGCTCCGGGAGAATCGATGGAGTTGTAGAAGTGACGGCAGACGGCCTTGAACAGAATCTCGTTGATGAGCGTGGACTTGCCCGAGCCGGAAACTCCCGTCACGGCTACGAAGAGGCCCAGCGGAATGTCGACGTCGATGTCGCGCAGATTGTTTGCTCGTGCGCCTTTGATCTTCAACTTTGCGTCGCCGACTTCCCTTCGCTGTTCGGGGATTTCGATCTGCCGCTCACCACTGATGTACTTCCCGGTAATCGATCGTTTGAATCGCGGAATCTCATCCACAGTTCCCTCGGCCACGATCTCGCCGCCATGAACTCCGGCCCGCGGCCCGAGGTCGATGACATGGTCGGCGCACTCGATGGTTTCTTCGTCATGTTCGACAACGATGACGGTGTTCCCGAGGTCACGCAGATTGATCAGTGAATCGATGAGGCGACGGTTGTCGCGTTGATGAAGTCCGATCGATGGCTCGTCCAGAACATACAGGACGCCCATGAGTTTCGATCCGATCTGCGTGGCCAGTCGAATGCGCTGTCCCTCGCCGCCTGACAGCGTCGCGCCGCCGCGATCAAGCATCAGGTAACCGACGCCGACTTCGTTCAGAAAGCCGAGTCTGTCGCGAACTTCTTTCAGGATCTTGCCGGCGATCACTTCGTCTCTTTCGGCGAGCTGCAGTTCCTTGAAGAACACTTCGGCGTACTTGAGTTGCATGGCTACCAGCTGATCGATGGACTTGCCGGCCACGGTCACGCTCAAGGCATCCGGCTTTAAGCGGCGGCCTTCGCATGACGGGCACTTCGTCGCGGTCATGAAGCGCTCGATTTCCTCGCGCATGTTGTCTTCGGCTTCCTTGTGTCGACGCGCAAGCATCGGCACCAGTCCCTCGAAGTTTCCGCTGTATTCGTAGTTGCTCTCGCTGCCTGTGTACTGAAAGCGAATTTTCTCGTCCGTTCCGTACAGCAGAATCTTCCGCGCTTTCTCAGGAAGTTTTTTCCAAGGTGTGTTGAGCTGAAACTTGTAATGTTTCGCCAGCTGCTGAATCTGTTTCGTTCGCCAGTTGTCGGTACCTTCCTTCCAGATGGCGATGGCCCCGTCCTCGATCGATCTCGAATCATCCGGGACCAGCTTCCCCTCGTCGACTTCGAGCAGCACTCCGAGGCCTGAGCACTCGGGGCAGGCTCCGTAGGGCGAGTTGAAGGAGAAGAGTCGCGGTGTGATTTCGCCGATGGAGATGCCGCAGTCAGGGCAGGAGTAGTTCTGCGACAGCAGTTCCTCTCTGTTGTCAGCGGCGTAGAGGATCTTGGTGAGTCCCTTGCCGACTCGGGTGGAAACCTCGAGCGAATCAGCAAGGCGCTGCTCGATCCCTGGCTTGACCACCAGGCGATCGACGACGATGTCAATGGTGTGCTTCTTCTGCTTGTCGAGAACCGGCGGGTCGGCCAGTTCGATGATGTCGCCATTCACTACCGCCCGCGTGAAGCCCTCTTTGACCATCTGCAGCATCTGCTTCCGGTACTCCCCTTTCTTTCCTCGAATGTAGGGAGCGAGCACGGTGTACTTCGTTCCTGCAGGGAGCGTCATCAGGCGATCGACCATCTGCTGGATGGTCTGCGGACGGATTTCCTGGTTGCACTGCGTGCAGTGAGGAACACCGATCGACGCGTAGAGAAGACGGAGGTAATCGTAAATTTCGGTGACGGTACCTACTGTGGAGCGAGGGTTTTTCGAGGTGGTGCGCTGTTCGATCGAGATTGCTGGTGAGAGACCTTCGATCAGATCGACGTCCGGTTTCTCCATCTGCTCGAGAAATTGACGTGCGTAGGCTGAGAGCGACTCGACGTAACGCCGCTGCCCTTCAGCGAAGATCGTGTCGAAGGCGAGCGAAGACTTGCCGGAACCGCTGACTCCGGTGATGACTACGAACTTATTCCGCGGGATGACAACGTCGATGTTCTTGAGGTTGTGCTCGCGGGCGCCGCGAATGATGATCGATTCCATGTTTTCTCCGGCGACGTTAACTCGGAAGGGTGTTGGTAGATTTCAGGGTGAGTGTGGAGCACAGGCAATCCTGCCTGTGACGGGAGACAGAAACATCAAGGCCTGTTCTCAACCCAGGTCCACCTGTAATCCTGCCAGGCACTCACGAGTCCCTTCCTCACAGGATTGTTAACGATGTAGGTTGTGACGTCAGATACGCTTTCGTGTGATCGAAGAACTCGATCGAACGACTCTCCCTGCCAGAACGCGCCTTTGCGTCCCCACAGCAGATTGACCCGTCTCGACGACACTCCCTTGATTGATCGAAGGATGCTACTGAGGGAAGGTGTCTCACCGCCTCCCTGCACCAAAGGCGTCAGCAGCAAGTGCACGTGATCCGGCATCACCACTGCCGCATGAAGCGAGAACTGTTTGCCGTTACCGAAGAGGTAGCATTCCAGCACCCGGACACGAGCGGACTCTGGAATCTCGCGCCGATGGGCTGATGAGAAAGTGACGAAGAACGTCTGATTATCTCGCTGCATGTGGGGAAGATTTCTACGCGAGACTTCGGTGACTTGATATACAGCTGTCCGCCTGAAGGGCACTGCAACATTCTGATGGAACCTGAGGTGGTGGCGATTCCTTTCTACCGGTTGTGGATATGAATGAGGTGCATGGCGTCACAGGCAGGATTGCCTGTGCTCCACTCGGTCATTGCCACACAGGCTCGGGGCTGTGCTCCACTCCCTCCTACTCTCCACGCGTCGTGGAGTTGCGTATCCACTCGGCGTAACGTGCTTCCACGTCACCCGACGCGAATACGACGTACTCCGGCGTTTCGTAGGGATGCATCTCGAGTAGCGCTGCTCGCAGCTCCGGTTCGCGTGCGGCACTCGTCTTGATCAGCAGCAGCAGCTCCTGCTGATCGTGGATCTGCTGCTCCCATGCGTAGATGGAGCGAACCCCGGGCACGATGTTCACGCAGGCAGCGAGTCTGTTTTCTACCAGTGCTCGAGCAATGCGACCTGCGTCTGCTTCGTGGCCGACCGTGGTGATGACCACCACCAGTTCATCCACTTTCTCGTCCGCGCGCTACGATCACAGCGAAGAGCGGCTCACCTAACGCTCCGCTGCTGGCGAGCTGCGCTTCTTTCTCGATCAACTCCTCGACCAGGCCGCGATATTCGGGTGACAGGAGCTTGGCGCCGTCGCTGGCGCAGAAGATTGGAAACAAAATGTTTCCCCAGTACGGCTTGAAGTGGAGCAGTTCAAAACGTTCCTCGATGGCCGGCCTGATCCTGCTGGAACGAATCATTTCAGAAGGGTCGGCCCAGTCCAGCGGCGCGTTGAGTTCTCTGATCTTCACCTCATCCGGCAGCTTCGCGAAGACTTCCCTGGCGTGTACAAGATGCGAGTCGTTCCACTCGTCGCGCGACGGCCCCACATAGTCGTCAACGTAGAGGAAGCGGCCCCCACGCAGCGAACGGGCCACCTGATCGAGCAGGCGGTCCGGATCTGAAATGTGATGCAGTGACTGATGGAAGAAAGCGGCGTCGTAACGATCCCGCGGCAGCTGCAACCGGTCGCAGTCAGCCACTCGATACTTGAGGTGCTTGACCCTCTCTTTCTTCGCTTCTTTCCTGGCCTGCGTGATCGAATGCGGTGATAGATCGAATGCTTCCATCGATTCGCAGACACCCAGAAAGCGCAGATCCCTCTCCAGAGCGCCGGTCCCGCACCCTATGGAAAGGCCGCGCTGAAAAGGACGGTAGGCCCATCCCGCTTTCAAGGCAGTGGTCGGCCACAGCCAGGGAACCCCGGTAATCTGCCGGTTCACATGCTCGCGAACCTGCGGCTGAGCGGTCCAGTAGATCGCTTCCGGCTCCGCAGATTTCACATCCCAGAAGGCTGACGCCGCAGCGACCTCCGCAGCGGCGGGAGTGTCTTTGAATCGACCTGCCAGATCGCGCAGGCTGGAGCGGACGTTCATCACTTCGGTCGGGCTGCCTGCGAAGAGTCGGCGATGACTTCCACGGCCTCGCGGGCCAGTCTCCGCGTCGCCTCTCTCGAGGGGCCGCGCGAGAACCAGGGAATGTTAATGAACACGAAGCCGTATGGATCGCCCACTCCAAGTCCGGTGAGCGCCGGCGCCGAAGCTTCTGCCGAGAGTTCGAACGTATCGATGAGCTCCTCGGTTTTGCCGTCGTACAACCTGAACTCAGCGGCAACTTCCGAGCGAACCATGGAGACCTCCGTGGCGACTCCTACCGATCCGATTCGCGTTCCACCGCTCACCCCGCCGAGGGGAGTGCGTGCGGAGTCGCTGATACCTACCTCGATGATGTAGTCGAAAATTCTGCTCCGCCGTGCGCCGCGCTTTACGTCGTCGATGTTTACGTCGAAACCCGCGCGGGCGAGTTCAGCTTGCAGCGCGCGTGTGAGGCGTGAGCGTGTTGCCGCGGACTCGCGAAGCTCGCTGGCCGTGGAGGACCGGATGAGGAAGGATGAACGATCCCCATCGAAAGCGAATGCTGAGGGAATCGTGGCGCAGAGAACGAGAGCGAAAAGTACCAGTCGCTGTTTCATGCATGCATTGTAAGTCCGCGAGCCGGGATGCGCTGTGCGCGGAAGCGCGAGTTGACGAGGCAGGCAAGCCGACGAGCGGACCAGGTAACGGACGCGCTGCTGCGCGCCCCTACAAAAGCCATCGGGGGCGGTACTGTTGCCGGTTCGGGAGGAGGCTCGGAGGTCGTGGTGGTGACGGGGTCAGGAGGCGCAGTTTCTTCGACTGTCTCGGTGCTGGTGTCGGTCGGGACTTCATCGCTCGGCGGTGGAACGACTTCGGTCGAAGTATTTGTAATCGTCACTGCCTGCCCATCGGGCGCGACGTCTTCCGCTGGTTGCGTAGCCTCAGCCCTTCGGGCTGGTTCGGTCAGCACCTGCTTCTCGAGGAGGTAACCCCAGCGCTTCATGCGCGACAGAATCATCCTCTGCCGTGACTTCAGCCGTTTGTCAGGGTTTCCGGGATTCATCTTGCGCGGATTCGGAAGACAACCGGCCAGCAGAGCGGCCTGAGGAGCGCTGAGCGACGCTGCCGACCTGTCGAAGTAGAATCGCGATGCCGCCTCCGCGCCGTACACTCGTTCCCCGAACTCCACCACATTCAGGTAAATCTCGAGAATCCGCTTCTTGGAAAGCTCCTTCTCCATCTGCCGCGCGATCAGGTACTCCCGAACCTTCCGTAGAGGGTTCCGGGACGGTGAGAGATAGAGATTTTTGGCCAGCTGCTGCGTGATGGTCGAGCCGCCGTGAGAGAGTTGCTTCTTCTCCCAATCTTTTCGCAGCGCAACCTTGAGCCCTTGCACGTCGACCCCGTCGTGGTCATAGAAGGAATCATCTTCTGCCACAAGCACACCCCGCCGAAGATAGGGAGAGATCTTCGCGTAAGGAACCCAGGTCTGTTGCAACCCGTCGGGAAGTCCTCTCGCACGAAGCTCTCTCGCTCGTAACTCCATGAAGGCCGTGGTCTTCGGATTCTCCCTGGCCAGAGCGCCCACATCAGGAAACGTCAGCCAGCCGTAAAGCAGGAATCCGAAGACCACGAAGACGATCAGCAAAAGGAGCTTGCGCATACCGAATGGAGAATGCCGAATGGAGAATGAAGAATTTCTCCATTCTCCATTCAACATTCTCCATTCTCCATTCTTCACCCTTTCCACTAAACTCAGGACA
Source organism: Thermoanaerobaculia bacterium (assembly GCA_046590705.1). GTDB lineage: Bacteria > Acidobacteriota > Thermoanaerobaculia > Gp7-AA8 > Gp7-AA8 > JBKJUK01. The sequence continues at coordinate 384 of JBKJUK010000350.1, read as the reverse complement.
TGTTCAAGATCGCTGAAATTTTCGCTCGTGAAATTCTCGATTCCCGTGGAAATCCGACCATTGAAGTCGATGTGGTCCTCGACTCAGGCTCGATGGGAAGAGCTGCCGTTCCGTCGGGGGCTTCAACTGGTTCCCGTGAGGCGCTGGAGTTGCGCGACGGCGATAAGGGAAGGTACCTGGGCAAGGGCGTACTCGACGCCGTCGAACATGTGAACGGCGCTATCGCCGAAGAAATCGAAGGGATGGATGCGCGCGAGCAGGCCATGATCGATCTGCTCATGAATCAGCTCGACGGCTCGCCGAACAAGGGCAAGCTCGGCGCGAACGCGATTCTCGGCGTTTCCCTCGCTGTGGCCAAAGCGGCCGCCGAAGCGGCAGGTCTTC
>JBKJUK010000308.1:0-3541 GCA_046590705.1 Thermoanaerobaculia bacterium | reverse complement strand
GTCTTCTCGATCAACGGTTTCGGGGCGCGCTTCAAGGGCGATTCTCCTACTTTGCTTCTTTTCTATCGCGACCGGCCAGGAATGATTCATCAGGTTACGAAGATTATTGCGGACGTGGGGATCAACATTGCCTCGCTGGCCTGCTCCCGGCGGGAGCGGGGGAAGCAGGCCTTCATGCAGCTCGATGTCGATTCGCCGATCTCAGACGCCGCACTGCGTCAGATTTGCGAACTTTCCGACGTCGACGAAGCCAGGTATCTCGACCGCATACCGTAAATTGATGTCTCAGGAGCAGCAATGATCGAAACGTTCCGGCAACTCGTGGAAGAAGGTGGTTCGCGCGATCTCTCGGAGGTTTTTCTCGAGAGTGATTCCGAGGAGAGCGGGTTCTCCCAGCAGCAGATTGTCGAGTCTCTCGGGAAGCGTCGCGAAGTCATGTGGGAGTGCGTCCGCAAAGGTACAGGCGGTGGTCTCTCCATGGGTAAACTGGTCGGTAATGAAGCGCGCGCGCTGATGGAGGCCATGCAGGCTGGCAACACCTTCCTCGATCCACTGACCCTCAAGACCATGATCTACGCGCTCTCTGTGATGGGCGAGAACTCGCGCATGGGAGTCATCGTCGCGGCACCGACTGCAGGTGCCGGCGGGGTAGTTCCGGGAATGCTGCTGGCGCTCGAAGAAGAGCGTCACATCGCACCGGAGAAAACGGTGCGCGCACTGGTGGTAGCGGGCGGAGTCGGTTCGCTCATCTCGCTGCGAGCAAGTATTTCCGGCGCGGCCGGAGGCTGTCAGAACGAAGTAGGAGTCGCGGCCGCGATGGGCGCGGCCGGCGCGTGTTACATGATGGGCGGCACGATCAGTCAGTGCATTCACGCGGCCTCACTGGCACTCAAGAACACCTTGGGTCTGGTCTGCGATCCGGTAGGCGGTCTGGTCGAAGTTCCCTGCGTGAAGCGCAACGCATTCTTTGCGGTGCACGGGCTCACGGGCGCTCAGCTGGCGCTGGCAGGAATCGGGTCGGTGATCCCGATGGATGAGATCGTCGAAGCCATGGTCAGAATCGGAAGAGCACTTCCCCGCGGTTTGAAAGAGACCGCGGAAGGTGGTCTGGCTATGACGCCAACGGGTTGCTCGATCACCAATCGCCTGAAAGCCGAAGCCAATCAACGCAGGGAAGCGAAAGCCGAAGAGCGCGAACGGCTGGCGAAGGAACGAATGGAGAATGCTGAATAGAGGCGAATGGAGAATGGAGAATGCAGGATGGAGAATGAGGAAGATCGGACGTTGCTCCTAACATTCGACATTCTCCATTCGCCCCATCCCACATTCTCCATTCGGTTACGGAAAGTAACCGCGGATGGTCTTGGCTTTTCCGTTCTTTACTTCCACTGAAATCTCGCGCCATTTCGAACCTGGTTTCACATCCGATGGGGGGTAGAACCCGACGATGTACTGCGAGCGCAGTTCGTTCTGCACATCGTTGTAGATCCTTCTGAGATCCGCCGCCGAATCGATGTAGTACGTGTTCCCCCCCGTTTCCGAGGCGAACCGTCCGAATTTGTATCTGGTGTCGATCTCGTTGGTCTTGATGCCGATTCCGATCGCGTAGATTGGTACTCCGGCGCGCTTCGCATAGTCGAGTGCCTGATCGTGGCCAAATTTAGAAGCCGTGTCTTTTCCGTCGCTGATCAGAATCAACGCACGCTGACCCTTCACGTTCTGAAAGTTGTAGAGCGAGAAAACTACTGCGTCGTAGAGTGCCGTCGAATCTTCTGCACGCAGTGACGCCAGTCCCGCGTTGAGATCACCCAGATTCTGCGACCATTTCTGAATCATGTTGGGCTGTTCGTCGAAGGCAACTACGAAAGCCTTGTCGCCAGCACGAAGTGCACCTTTGAAGAATTCCGCGGCGGCTTTCTGCGCCTCAGCCATCTTCGGCCGCATCGAACCAGACGTGTCGATGGCCAGACCAATAGAGAGCGGCAGACTTTTCACGAATTCGAACTTCTTGATTTCGGCCGGCTTCCCTTCGTCGAGGACGCGAAAGTTCTCTTTTGCCAGATCAGCAACCGGCTTGCCGCCACTCAGCACCGTCACCGGGAGTTCCACCAGCAGGACATTTACTTCCTGAAGAAATTCGGGGGTGTTGATGAAGACCACGTCCTCCACCGGCTGGATGGCGGCGTCGCTGGTGATAGCCACCGCGCGCAGGTAGCCGATTCCTGCACCGTCAGGGATGGTGACGGTCTGCACGTATGGCGGTGCGAACATCGTGGCCAGCTTGGTCTCGTTGAAGAAAAGCTCGACCCGGTCGAGCTGTTTTCCTTCGGGTGGCCGAGCTTCGATCTGCACACGTACCTTTCCCTTCACGCTCGGAGCAACGCGCGGTGAGACGATGCGGACTTTGAATGGATCGGTGCCGGTGTTGAGCACCATGTCATCGCCGGCGACGATGGCGCCGGCAGCGTTGAGTCCGACTGCACGGATCCTGCGTGTCTGCGGCGCATTCCCGAAATCAAGACTGAGCGCGAACGGCGGTGTGCGCTTGATCATCACCTTCTTGCCATCGAGGTAGAATTCGACGGCCTTGATGGCGTCACCGGTGATCAGCGTGTCGATCTGCTGAAGTCCTGTCAGCAGTGAGTCAGGCATCGGTGCAATGCGCAGCGAAGTCTCGCCCGAGCGCACCTCGTCCTGAAGACGTTCGACAGATTCCTTTCCTTCTTCGTCGAGTCTGGTTTTCGCGGCCGACTGAGAGATGTTCGGTACTGACAGTGGCTGCTCGAGGACGACTTCGCGGCCGGAATTCACGTCAGTGACCTTCACGCGTGCCACGTAATCGGCAGGCCTGAGGAAACGTTCGATGAGCAGGACGGCCTTGCTCGCGGCGGAAGCCTCAGGAAGATCGTAGCGATAACGGAAGGTCTCGAAGAGCTTCCCGTCCTTCAGCACTTCGCCAGTCACGTCGATGTTGAAGAATTTTCCGCCTTCGAGTTCCTTGATCTGTAACTGCGGTCGCGGGATATCCAATGTGAGTTCGACTGCGGTCAGGCCTCCGCGCTTTCCGGGAAAGCGGGGCGAGACTGTAGCCTCGAGTTTCGGTGCGTTGGGATTGCTGATCACCGTGGCGCGAAGGATCCTGGTCACGTCTTCTTCGTTGATGGGCGGCGCATTGAAGAGCTTGACCATCTCGAATCGGTCCTGCTGGGTCTTGAAGATCGCGCGGAGAATCTCGTCGCCGTACTTGCACTCGATCTGGATGCGACTGACCTGAGCGCCGTTGGTGGCCGCGCTCTCGTAGAAGACGCGCTGTACTGCTGCTTCATCCGTGCCGAAGGCAGTGACTTCAGATGAAACCAGTTCCTTTAAAGCCTCGGTTCCACTGCTGATCGGAGCATAAAGCCTGTAGTCATTGCCCAGTCGAGGTTTGTAGAACAGCAGCACCGCGTTCTGTCCGAGCCCGCGCAGATATCCGTACTTCCAGAGTTCGATTGGTTGAAGGAGACGGTCGCATTCGCTCTTGAGAATTTCGATCGGCTCG
>JBKJUK010000002.1:0-5723 GCA_046590705.1 Thermoanaerobaculia bacterium | reverse complement strand
GCTGACCGACTACCTGCAGCACCTCTCCGTCCTGACGTTTGATCTCCGCTTCCTGCAGATGCATCATCGAGGCGAGCAACGTCACAACATCGCCCGGCTCACCACTTGAAAGGGCCGACGGCATGCCCCTCAGATCCGTAACCATCACCAGACCGTCCAGGGAGCGAACGGGCAGGAGTTCGCGCGCCGGCTGTACCGCCTCCGCGGCTGCTGCTGCGCGTTGATAGAGCTCCTCCAGATCCGCTTTATCGCGAAGGGTCGAAATCATCTGACCGAAGCTTTTTGCCAGCTTCGCAACTTCGTCTGAACCACCGGTCTCAGGAATCGCCGAGTAATCGCCATCCGCAACTGCCTCGGCCATTCCTGCAAGCTTCTCAATGGGCCGGGTCATCCTGCGGGCCAGCAGCAGAGAAAGCGCGAGCGAGACCAGCATGGCCAGAGCCGCGGCAGCCAGGAGCGTCCTCTGAATTTCCCTGAAGCCTGCCAGTTCTGAGTCGAGGGAGCGAACGAAGACCACCGCACCCTGCGCCGTTTTCCCAGTCTTCAGCGGCTCGCCCACGAAGAGAAATTCGTCGCCGCCGACCGAGGCAGCTTCGGGTGCGGCCATGCGTCCTGAACGGAGCATCGTTTTCAGACGAGGTACCGAATCAAGCGATTTGAGTGCGGGAGCTCCTGACGAGCGAATGACTTCACCGTTAGCGGCGGGCAGGAAAAGCACTTCAGCGCGCGTCGCTCCCGCAATTTGATTGGCAAAGGTTCCGTCGATGACGCGTGCAAGCACCACATAACCGATCGGTTCCTGCGCCGCGCCGGCATTGAAGGGAGAGATCGCTGCATGAAAAAGACGTCCACCCAATGCGATCACTCCAGCGGAGGTAGCACTCGAATTGTCGCCGTCGATCAGCTGTCGCAACAGGGGCATGGAGAGGTAAAGGTCTTCCCTGGTGGCGGATGTAACCATCTGCTGATCGCTGCGAACGTACAGCACACCCGCAGGATCCGTGAACATGACCAGGTCGACTCCCAGCTCCTTACGTGACTCCTGCGCCTGGTCGAGCAGACTGGTTACGTCGTTCACAGTTGCCTGAAGGTAGGCGTTCCTGGCCGGGTTACGGCCGATGCTCATCGCGCCGAGCCTCAGCTGTTCGAGCCTGGCGCCCTGCAGAGTTTTGAAGAGCTCAGCCGCGCTGGCGATCGATTTTCTGGCAGCCGCACTGGCGATCTGGTTGGAGCGGTAGATCGTCCATGCGCTGGCGAAAAGAACAACCAGCAGGACCACACCAGCGGTCGCCAGGAAGATTTTCAGGAACAAAGGAAAGCGTACGCCCGCTCGTTTGGTCCGCGGCGGGTCAATCGCATTCGAATCCAGTTCGTCTGCCATCAATAGTCGCTTGATCGTGAAGCGGAGTACGGGCGACCTTCTTTGTTCATATGAGCTTGCTGACGAAAAGAACGTGCATCGAGTGTCAGTGCCACCGCCCCCGAGTCTGCTGCACCAACGACGATCTCGGTGATCGCGGTTCCGCCCTGTTCATGCCAGCCGGAGATTCTGTACCGACCCGGCGAAACGTTCTCCAGCCGGAACCTGCCCGCAGCATCCGCAAACCCGTACTGCATGGACGGTACGACACGAACCACCGCAGACATATTCGGATGCACATTGCAATAGACGTTCACGACGCCGGGGACGTCGAACCGCTTCTCTTTCCCGGCGCCGCGCTGATAGAGACCGAGATCGAACGAGTTCCCGCCGGACACTGAGAAGAGGTTGTGACTGATGGGATCTTCATTCGGAAAACGCACCCGGGATCCCACAGGTACGATGAGGACCCTCGGGGTGATGGTCTTGCCTCTGGTCGGCATCTCGAAGTTGCCGGCGACCGGATCCTTCTTCGAACCGATCGGCTCGAGCCAGATCACCGTGTCCGTCACCACAGGTTTCCGTCCGCGTCGCGAGAGGAAATGAATCTGGCCCGAAACTGACGCCGCTTCAGCGACACTTCCGAGGAGACAGAGAGCAGCGAAAAGTGACTTGAGCATCGTTAACCTCAGCGGTGAGAAAGTGTAACACCGCAACGGACCGAGCTCGGACCTTCAGGTCTGCGCAGACGGCTGCGCTGCGAATGTCGAGCGCGAACCCTTCGCGTAGATTCCTCAGTCGCAGGATGGTCCTGGTGCGCGCGCGAACACGGGGTGCTCCTTCCGAATGACATCAAAACCGTTCTCCCGCTCCTGGTTCGCTCACAAACCTGTTGCGACTGGCCTGGGGACGCTTTATCATTTTCACAGTGGTTCAGAATTCCTTCTCCTGATGCAATAACGAATCGAAGAGACGTTTTATAGATCGCAGACGCAAGCAACGTCAGCAGCTCTTTCTAAACTTACAAGTTCCCGCTCCTCCCTACCACCACAGGGCGAAAGGAGCGGTCGATCCGGTCCACGGCGCTGTGCGGGTGGGTTACTTTGCAGTGACGCTTGTCGTGGGTCCACCGGAAATTCAAGGGGAGGAGGTAATTTTTTACATGAATCAAAGTTACATACGTACGGGGGCTGATTCCTAGCTCCTACCCCACTTCGGGCGCCGCAAAACGGCGCCCGTTTCAATTTCTGAAAGTCTGCACTGCGCCGCCCCCTCTCGCACGCGGTCATCCATCACGCTCATCACCGATCGCAGCATGCACTAAACCTTACCTGCTGCTCGGAGCCCATTGAGTTCGACCAAGTGTTTGCTATTCTCGCAACCCGCGTGACTCTGCTCAACATCTCGCATTACCGTCTGCTCAACCGTCTCGGCGCAGGGGCGAGTGCTGAGGTGTACCTCGCGGAAGATCTCAACCTCCGACGTAAGGTCGCGCTTAAGCTGCTGCACCGGAAACTCACCGCGAACAGCGAGCAGGTGAAGCGCTTCAAGCAGGAAGCAGAGTGGACTTCCATGCTCAACCATCCCAATGTCCTGACGATTTTCGAGACCGGCATTGAAGACGGTACCTATTACATCGCGACCGAGTACGTCGAGGGAGAGACGCTCCGTCAGACGTTGACTCACCCGATCGATCTCATGCGGATCCTGGACATTACTTCGGGCGTGGCCAGTGCGCTGGTTGCGGCGCATGAGCTCTGGCTCATTCACCGCGACATCAAGCCCGAAAACATCATGATCCGCAAAGACGGCTATGTGAAGGTGCTCGACTTCGGAGTCGCCAAACTGACGCAGAGTCTCAGCGCCGGACTCACATTGCCCCACATGGTCATCGGCACGCTCGAGTACCTGTCGCCCGAGCAGATCGAAGGTGAGGCCGTCGATCCCCGAACTGATCTGTACGCGCTGGGGGTGGTCCTCTACGAGATGCTCGTCGGACAGACTCCTTTCACTGCCGACTCGATCATCGACATCATCAACAACGTGCGCACCCGCGAACCGCGACTCGAGAACGTCAGGCTCGAGGGAGTTCCAGGGCCGATCGCGGCCTGGGCCATCCCCGAACTCGATCGCATCATCCGCAAGTTGCTGGAGAAGAATCCGGAACTCCGTTTCCAATCGGGCAACGAGCTGCTCAAAGAGATCGGCGAATTGAAGCAGGAGCTGCAGTTTCAGAAACGAGCAATTCAACAGACTTGAACTGAAAATCATGAAGTACACCTCCGTGCAACGGGTGCTTCACATTTTTCGCGCGCATGGTGGCGTTCCACGACGTCATTCCGATGAGCCGCGCGATCGCCAGAGTTCCGCCGCCGCCAATGCGAAGAGGAATCTCCGGTCCGCTCAGATGCGGTCGATCGGTACGACCATCGAGGCGCGGAACGGAGATTCCTCTTCGCACAACAAGCGCGCGAGCTCGCCGGAGCATCGCCTGCTCATCGGAATAACGGTGCCACCGTCATCAATGCTCTTCTCCAGCCCCCGGCAGGGCATCTTTGCGCGATATTCTCTGCCGCTGCACCGAATTGCGCAAACAGGCTATTCCCCTACTTCCGAAGGTCATGGTGCCCCGGGCCGGACTCGAACCGGCACACCGATTACTCGATAACGGATTTTAAGTCCGTGGCGTCTACCGATTCCGCCACCGGGGCTGATTTCGACAGCATGATAGCGATTTGCGGTCGAATTCCGTCTGCATGAGTTACAGAGATTGACGCAGCGGGGCGAACAACGCAGAATCGCAACTTCTGCGGACGTTCCCCGCACACCCACGCTGGAGGCCCCATGACCACCGACACTCTCGATTCGGCAGCTCCTGCCGCGCTCACGCAATTGTCAGAAGAAGAAACGATGTTTCAGCAGAGCGTGCGAGAATTTGCCATCGAAAAAATTCGACCGCTCGTTCATGAGATGGATACCAACGCCACCATGAACCGCGACCTCATCAAGAGCTTCTTCGATCTCGGCATCATGGGCGTGGAAGTTCCGGAAAAATTCGGAGGCGCTGGCTCTACTTTTTTCAACGCTGTGCTCGTGGTCGAAGAACTCTCTCACGTCGACGCAGCTTGCGGCGTGCTGGTCGACGTACAGAACACGCTCGTCGACAACGCCATCATCAAATGGGGCTCTCCCGCGCAGCAGGAACGCTACCTTCCGATGCTGACCTCCGACACCATCGGAGCGTACGCACTCTCCGAAGCGGGTTCCGGCTCAGACGCCTTCGCTCTGGCGACGCGTGCCGAAGATAAGGGAGATCACTGGCTGCTGAACGGCCAGAAGCTCTGGATCACCAACGCGGCTGAGGCAGGCATCTTCATTGTCTTCGCCACAGTGAACGCGGAAGCGGGATACAAGGGAATCACAGCATTCATCGTGGAGCGTGACTTTCCGGGGCTGCAGATCGGAAAGAAAGAGGACAAGACCGGCATCCGCGCATCCTCCACCTGCGAACTCACCTTCGAGGATTGCCGTGTACCGAAAGAGAACGTTCTCGGAGAGGTCGGCCGCGGCTACAAGCTCGCCATCGAGACCCTCAATGAGGGACGCATCGGGATCGGCGCACAGATGATCGGGATCGCGCGTGGTGCTCTGGAACTCGCCATCAACTACGCGAAAGAACGTAAACAATTCGGCAAGGCCATCGCAGAGTTCCAGGGAATTCAGTTCCAGATCGCGCAGGCTGCAACCGACCTCGAGGCGGCACGGCTGCTGGTGTACAACGCAGCCCGCCTTAAAGATGGTGGTCGTCCCTTTCTTCGCGAAGCAGCCATGGCCAAGCTCTTTTCTTCACAGGTCTGTGAACGGGTCACTTCCATCAGCGTCGAGATCTTCGGTGGGAATGGCTACACCCGGGAGTACCCGGTCGAGAAGTTCTGGCGTGATTCCAAGATCGGAAAGATCTACGAAGGAACCTCGAACATGCAGCTGTCGACGATCGCCAAGACGATTCTCACCGACAAGCTGTAGATTCCGCATGTCACCTGTTTTTTGTAGGGGCGCGTTGCGCGCGCCCGCTCTCCGGTGCATTTGATGGAACGGCCGAGGGAGCGGGCGAGCGCAGCTCGCCCCTACCAGCTTCGGTGCGCTACTGGCTGCTTGGCACTGACTCCTGGTCTTCTTCGTCGATCGCCGCTTCCCTCTGTCTCGTCACCAGCCGCTGCATGAAGTCGTGGGCGATCCCGCCACTGGTTCGTCTGAGTGTCAGAAAGTACGCTGAGAATGCGATCAGGCCGCCTACCCACGCCAGCGGCCCTAGGTTCGGGAAAAAGGGCCAGAGGATCCAGACGCAGGCACCGAGAGCTCC
>JBKJUK010000061.1:0-5610 GCA_046590705.1 Thermoanaerobaculia bacterium | reverse complement strand
AGGGAGTGAACTGTGTGGCAGAGGCAATCCTGCCTGTGAGGGCGTGCAGATCGCTCGAGCCACATTCTCTCTCCCGCGAAGGAGTTTTATGACCGTGAGAATCGCCTCTCTGATCTTGTCGACTTCCTTCCTTCTGGCCGCATGCAATTCAGGAGAGGCTGAGGCTCGGCAGCAACCTGCTGCGAGTGAGTCGGCTCCGGCCGCTGGCGAAACCTCGGCGCTCTCACTCACGGACCTTGCGCAATCACCCGTCGCGCCCGGCAAAACTGCAGTCCGCCCCGCTCCTGAGGCGAAACGGGAGGCACCCGTTCGGCTAGACAATCCTTCCAGCTACGACACGAATCCCATCGTTGTCACCGGTACGGCTCGGACGTTTGAAGGGCACGTACCTCTTCGAGTCTTCGATGCCAGCGGTATCCTGATCACCACTGCGGTCACCACTGCGTCCGGTGAGATCGGCACGTTCAGTCCCTTCAGGAAAGAAATCTTTCTCACCCGGTGGCCCGGAGATGCGCTCTTCGTCGAAAGCTTCGAGGAGTCTGCCAAGGATGGTTCAGAGCTTGGCAGGACTCGAAAGAAAGTTGCTTTCAAAGGGCGCAAGACAACGCTGAAGCTGTACTTCGCCAAAGGAAGCCAGAACCAGGATTGCAAAGGATTTGTCGAAGTTTCACGGGCGATGCCTGTATCGCGCAGCGCACTGCGGCTGGCCGTGGAAGCTCTCATCGCCGGACCGACAGCCGATGAGAAAAAGAAAGGCACAACCTCGCACTTTCCGCCAGGAACAGAAGTACGGGGCATCAAACTCTCGAACGCCGTGGCCTCCGTCGATTTCAACGAGCCGATGAGCAGAGTGGGCGGTGCGTGCAAGGCCGAATCGCTACGTCTGACCATCAGCAAAACGCTACTGAGTGTGAACGGCGTGAAGTCAGTGCGCATCCTGGCAGCAGGAAGCGAGACTAAAGCCTTGCAACCCTGAACCCGGCACCGGAATGTAGGGGCGCGTTGCGCGCGCCCGCTCTCTGGTGCCTTCTTTCACGAACGGCCGAGAGAGCGGGCGAGCGCAGCTCGCCCCTACGCCTGGTAACCTGCCTGGCGGGCGCGGACTGATACACTGTCTTTCACTTTTCGCAAAGGAGTTCACATGTCAGAACTGATCGACCACCTGCAAACACTCGTCAAAGGCAAGCATCTCCTCAACCATCCCTTTTATCAGCGCTGGAATGCAGGGGAATTGACTCGTGACGAGCTGACTGAGTATGCACGCGAGTACTTTCATTACTCGCTCGCCTTTCCGACCTTCGTCAGCGCCACGCACATGAACAGCAATGACGTCGTGGTCCGTCAGGCTCTTCTCGAGAACCTCATCGAAGAAGAGCGTGGCCCCGAGAATCATCCCGAACTCTGGCTTCGCTTCTGCGACGCCCTCGGGATGTCACGCGAAGAAGTGCTGGCCTCTGAACCATCCGAAAAAACGCAGACGCTCATCGACACCATGAAGGGCCTCTGCCGTGACGGAGAAGTGCACGAGGGACTCGCCGCACTCTACGCCTACGAATCGCAGGTGCCCGCCGTGGCCCAGAGCAAAATCGATGGTCTCGCAAAGCACTACTCGATCACCGAACAGCAGGCCATCAGCTTCTTCACTGTGCATCTGCTCGCCGACGTCGAACATGCGCGAACCTCCGAAGAATTGATGATCACCATGTGCGACACCGAAGCAAAGCGCGATGCAGCGTCTCGTTCGGTAGAACTCACGCTCGACGCCCTGTACGGCTTTCTCGATCAGGTGAAAGCACCTGACCTGGCGATCGTCAACTAAGACGGGAGTTAGTATCCAATATCCAGTAGAACCTGGAGCCAGTAGCAGAGTGCCATCATCGTCGCGAAGTTGCGCCGAAATTTCGACACCGTCATTCCGATGAGCACGCGAGGCTCACGTCAGCTTGCGCGCTGCGACAAGCACGGATGCGAGGACACCACGGGTCACGCGGCTCGTCGGAATGACGTCGCGTAGATGATCCACGATCTCGTATCACGTGAGATTTACTGGATACTGGCTACTAACTACTGACTACGACTAAAAAGCGCCACGATCTTCTTCGAGATCTCCGGCAGAAGCTTTGGATCTCCTGCCGTCCCGCGGGTAAGAACCGCCAGTACATACTTCCGTCCGTTCGGCAGTTCGACATAGGACATGTCGTGGCGCACTTCGCCGGTCCATCCTGCTTTTGACCACTGTCTCGCGCCGGCTGGCAGAGACTCGCCGGTGAACTCCAACATCTGCGTATCATTCGTTTCCGGCTTGTCGGCAGGCACTGGCCTGCGCATGAGCAGGAGCATCGACTCGCTCGCTGCCGGGGAAACAGCTCGTCGGGAAATGATCATGTACATCAGCGACGCCACTGCTTCACTGGTCACTCGATTCCGGCTGGCTCGATTCACACCGAGGATCTGTTTCTCTCGTCCGTAGACACCCTCGCACCAGGTTTTGCCGTTCGCACTCAAGTCATAACCCATCGCGCTGAAGTATCTATTGGTCACGTTACGGCGATCGACGAACTTTCGATAGGCACGGCCTTCGAGTTCAGGACCCGAGGTCGTACCGCTGATGCGATCGACAACGTAGGAGGTGGAATCGTTCCCCGACACGACGATCATGTCGCGTACAGCAGCTATCAGCGCATCGTCCATCTTCACTTTTCCACGTGCGATCTGATCGTGAAGCGAAACGAGGTAGAACGCTTTAACGACGCTGGCCGGATGGTAGGTAATCTCACCGCGGTAACTGGCGCGCTTCGGAGCCGCTGCGGAAAGATCGATCAATGAGATCGAAAGGTTCCCCTCCGTCAACTTCTCTGCGGCGAATTCGCTCAAGGTTTCTGCAGCGATCCTCTGCAGCTCGGTAGCGAGTTGCGCGTCGACGGGAATGGCCTGGTAAGCCCTGAAGTCACCTCTCATCTCGATGGCGGAAAGGACAAGGAGAAAGGTCGCGGCGATGATGGTCTTCTTCATCCGCTCATCCTACGCGATCATAGGCGCTGATGAACCCGTCCGTCCGCATCGGAAGCTGCTCGTTCACTGCCGCGGGATGGGAGCGCACGTTCTATCCTCCGCGGCTGCGACCTGGAAGCTACCTCAGATGGTATGCCGAAGAATTCGACACACTCGAGATCGACAGCACGTTCTACAGGAGCCCATCCATTGAAACCGTTCGCGGATGGTACCGGGCAACGCCACCGGACTTCAGTTTTGCGTTGAAGGTTCCCCGCTCCATTACGCACGATCGCTGTCTGGAAAGTTGCGAAGACGAGTTTCAGAGTTTCCTCAGCACGGCCATGGAACTCAAGGAGAAGCTCGGGTTCATTCTGCTGCAATTCCCCTATTTCAATCAGCAGACATTCTCCGGGCCCGAACCCTTTCTGCAGCGACTCGAGGCAGTACTGAGCACATTCCCTTCCGATCTCCGGTTTGCAGTCGAGTTGCGAAACAAAAACTGGATCGACCCGAGACTCGCAGAAGTGATGGAGCGATATCACGGGACCATCGCGCTCATCGACCATCCCTGGATGTGGCGGCCGGCCGAGATGCTCGAAAGACTCGGGAACCCGCAACTCGAGAGCGCTTACATCCGATTGCTGGGCGACCGGCACGAGATCGAACTTCTGACGAAACTCTGGGATAGAGCGATTGTTGACCGCACCGAAGAACTCGCAGAGTGGACCGACATCTGCGTCCGGCTGTCCCGAAGGGGAACCTCGTCCTTCGTTTATGTGAACAACCACTACGCGGGCCATGCGCCCGCAACCATGCGTGAGCTTCGCGAGCGTCTTGGAGACGCCGTGGTCAAACGACCGGCCAGAGATCTACTCAGCCGTCCAATCGGTTGAAAAGCTCTTTCAGGCGGTCGCGAGTTTCGGCGACTTTCATCGACTTGCGCACCACCCCGCAAATGGCAAACATCCCCGGGAGTTCCTCGGCCCGCAGCTTGGACACGACAATGACCCTGCCCATCGCTGTCGGTCTCCCTCGCTCGATCTGCCGCAGGACGGAGAATCCGTCCATTTCCTTCATCACCAGATCGAGAAGAATCACATCCCACTCATGGGACTCCACGGCTTTGATTCCGTCCAGGCCGTTGGCAACTCTGGTGACTTCGAATCCATTTTCTTCAGCGATCAGCTCCAGAATCAAGGCTACGTCATCTTCATCCTCGATGATCAGCGCACTTTTCAACGGCTGCCTCCTTCGCTATCGATGCAGCAGAAGGCTTTCCGGAGCCTCAGGATTGTTGGGGGATCTACGACACAGTACTCCGGCAGCGTCGAACCGGCTCGATCATATTCTGACGGTTACCCGGTGCATTACACTTCCACATCCCGCCCACCGGGAAGACCGGCATCATTGGAAGACCTGTGAACAGCTCAGACATTTCGAATGCGAACTCTGCTCCACCCTGGATCGGCCTGCTACCCGGAGTAGTCGCAGCACTGCTTGTTCTGCTGGTCTCCATGCCGATTGCCTCCCTGCTCGGCTCCCTGCTCTCACATTTTCAAGCGAATGCGACCAGCGGCCGACCGTCGCCTGTATCGGCAATCACTGTAGCCATCGTCCTGGGAGCTTTACTCGCGAATCTGTTTCCACTCCCCTCTTCCACGCTCGAGCCTGGCTTGAAGTTCTCCATGAAAAATCTCCTTCGCCTGGGGATCATCCTGGTGGGATTGCGCCTCAGTTTCCTCGATGTCCTGAAGCTCGGCGTCTGGGGAGTCCCGGCAGTGCTGATCGTGATTGCCTCCGCACTCCTTTTCAGCGCGCTGTTCTGCAGGATTCTGAACGTTTCGCCAAGGCTCGGAGCACTGACCGCCGCAGCGACAGCAATCTGCGGGGTCACAGCCGCCGTGGCCACCGCCCCAGTGATCGAGGCCGACGAGAAGGAACTCGCCTACACCGTGGCCAACGTCACGCTCTTTGGACTGTTAGGGATGCTCTTCTATCCGTACCTCGCGCATGCCCTCTTCGCCGACGCCCCGGCATCGGCCGGACTCTTCCTCGGCACGTCCATTCACGACACCAGTCAGGTGATGGGCGCGGCCATGTCCTACCGGGATCTCTTCAACGACGAAGCGGCATTCCGCGTTGCGACCGTGACCAAACTCACCCGTAACGTCTTCATCGCGGCGGTCGTGCCATTGCTCGGTTTCCTCTACGCACGACGGCGCGCGGCGAACACGCGGGTGCAGATAGCCAGCCTGTTCCCCCTCTTCGTCCTCGGGTTCATTCTCGCCGCCGTGATCCGAAGTCTTGGCGATGGAATGCTCGACCGAGGCCTGAACGCACTCGCTCTTCTCGACGCCACTCAATGGCGCGCACTGACAAAATTTCTAGGCGAAACCTCCAGCCAGTGGCTTCTCGGGACGGCAATGGCAGCGGTCGGACTGTCAACTGACTTTTCGATGTTCCGTCAGATGGGTTTGAGGCCGCTGTACCTCGGCTTCGCGGTTGCGCTGGTGGTGGGGGTAGTCGGACTGGGCGTCGCCGCACTGATCGGACCGCTGATCAAAATCTGACTTTTCCTCTCCCGAGGGAGAGGGTGGCGCGTGAGCGCCGGGTGAG
>JBKJUK010000035.1:0-6708 GCA_046590705.1 Thermoanaerobaculia bacterium | reverse complement strand
GGAGCTGATCGCGCCACCATGAATGACTTCGGTGACCACGTGCGTCGGGTCGACCGACATCACTTTCAGTTCGACCAGGCCGTCATTGATGAGAATTCGATTTCCTGGAACGACCTCCGTCGGCAGCGAAAGAAACGGCGTCGAAACGCGCTTCTCATCGCCCATGACCACCTCGGTCTGAATGATGAAAGTCTGGCCTGGCAGCAGGTTGACGATACCGTCGACTTCCCCGATGCGAATCTTCGGGCCCTGCACGTCGCCGACGATGGGAATGTACTTCGAGGTCTCGATGGCCACTTTGCGAATCAAACCGATGTTCCGCGCGTGATCCTCGTGCGTTCCGTGAGAGAAATTCAGCCGAAAGACATCCGCGCCGGCGTTCACCAGCGCACGAATCATCTCCTCAGTCGACGAGGCCGGCCCGAGGGTCGCGAGGATCTTTGCTCGCCGGCGCTTCAGGATCTCACCGCCATTGGTTGGAGACTTCTGCCGAGTACTTTCGCAATTGCTTCCACTTCAATTGTGATCTGCGCGAATTCCTCCGGAAGTACCG
Source organism: Thermoanaerobaculia bacterium (assembly GCA_046590705.1). Taxonomy (GTDB): domain Bacteria; phylum Acidobacteriota; class Thermoanaerobaculia; order Gp7-AA8; family Gp7-AA8; genus JBKJUK01. The sequence continues at coordinate 6,155 of JBKJUK010000035.1, read as the reverse complement.
ACTGCGGTCCATCGGAAAGCGCTTCTTCCGGCTTGTGATGAACCTCCACCAGGATTCCATCTGCTCCGGCGGCGATGCCTGCTCGCGACATGGGACGCACCTTGGTTCGCTTGCCCGTTCCGTGACTCGGGTCGACCAGGATCGGAAGGTGGCTGATCCGTTTGATGGCCGGGATCACTGAGAGGTCCAACGTGTTGCGCGTGTGATCGGCGAAGGTTCGAACTCCCCGCTCGCAGAGAATCACCTGGTAGTTGCCTTCGGACATGATGTACTCGGCAGAAAGCAGAAACTCTTCGAGCGTGGCTGACATCCCTCGCTCGAAGAGTTTCTGCTTTCTCCCGAGTACATCATGTCCGAAGGCAGAAAGCAGAAACTCTTCCAGCGTGGCTGACATCCCTCGCTTCAGTACGACGGGTGTCCTGGCACGGCCTGCGCTCTTGAGGAGCGAGAAGTTCTGCATGTTCCTGGCGCCGATCTGAATGGCGTCGGCGTACTGAATCACCAGTGCCAGACTTTCTTCGTCGACCGCTTCGGTGATGACCGGAAGATCGAATTCATCTCCGACCATTCTCAGAATTTCGAGCCCTTTCTCTCCCAGCCCCTGAAAGGAATAGGGAGATGTCCGCGGTTTGAAAGCGCCTCCGCGCAGCATCTGACCTCCGCCGCGCCTGATTCCCTCAGCAATGATGCGTGTCTGGTCTAGCGACTCGACCGCGCAGGGTCCTCCGACAACAACTACGCCGTTGCCGCCGACTTCCACTCCGGAGACCGAGATGACGGAATCGTCTGGATGAAACTCGCGGCTCACCAGTTTGTAAGCTTGAGAGACCTGAATGACTTCTTTTACTCCGGGGAGATGTTCGAGCGAGCGGGGATCGACCGCGCCAGGATTTCCAGTGATACCGATGGCCGTTCGCTGCGCCCCTGGAATCGGGTGAGCACGAAGGCCCATTTTCTCGATGTGCTGAACAACCGTTTCGATCTGATCCGGGGCTGCGGTCAATTCCATGACTACGAGCATCTTTCTGCCTTCCTTACCGCGGGGACACGGTTTCTACAACTTGGTTTACCAGTGTCAGTATAATTGACGTGACCTAATCAGCAGGAAAACAGGGGATCGAATCCAGCCATGCGCAGATATCTGATGCACACGTTGCTTCTCGCACTCACCGCCCTCACCTTGAACGCCACCTACATCGTGGTTCTTCGTGACGGGACGAGATACCGCGCCAAAGAGCGCTGGACCGTGAAGAACGGGAAGGCACTGGTGACCCTCGATACCGGATCGGTACTGCAGCTCGACCCGTCGATCATCGATGCTGCGAAGAGTGACGAGCTGAATCGCTCAGGGCTGGGGGACGTCAAGATTCTGGAGACGGGCGGAAACTCGGCCTCTCAGCAGCCTGCACCCGTCGCGCGCCCTTCACTTTCCGCAATGTCGCGGCAACGCCGTGCTACGGCCGCGGCTACACCTGATTCTTCAGCGACTCCTGTGCGCGCGGACAAGGTGTCGGCCAGGCCGGAGCCTTCGTCCGTTAGTGGCGGCAGCAGCACCGAATTCTCTTTGAAATTGCAGAAGGCTTACGAGAACGTCGGACTGTTCGACGCGAAAGTGACTCGTCCGCAAACCTCCTCGATTCGTGTGGATGTAACCGCCGACAATGAGGATCAGGTCTTCAAGACCCTCTCTGCCACAGCGTTCGTCATGGCCAGGGCGCAGACGCCCGGCGCTGAAGTCGGCGTAATCGAACTCTTCATGCGCACTGAGAAAGGTGGCTCGTCGGGACGTTTCAAAATGACACGTCCTCAAGCCGAAGAGATGGCCGACAAAAAAGTGACCTGGCAGACCTACTTCGTGAACAACGTTCTCTTCTGAAGGGGTTCGCGGGGACGATGGTGCGGGAGTGGCGCTCGACTCCCTGACACTTGGGAGCAGTGAATTCGCGAATCACGCGTAGGGACGCGCAAACTGGCCGCCTACCTGCGGAGTCAAGCGAAACAATTTATGACGGAACCGCATTCTCGGAAAAAGATCGACATCGGTGCGCAGACAGAGGACAGCATTCAGCAGTTCGTCGAGGACGCGTTCTCGCCCGACTTCGTCTTCCGATCTCCCCAACACATTAAGGGTGGGAAGCACAAAGAGACGACGGATCTCTTCGTGCTCTTCGACGACGTTGCGCTCGCCATCCAGGTCAAAGCTCAGGCTTTGAACGCCGACGGAACCACGACTGCCGAAGATTCCAACTGGACGAAGCGGAACCTCGCGAAAGCTCTCTCACAGGTGAAAGGCGCGATCCGCACAATCAACACCGGACAGATCGTCAGCCTTGAGAACGACCGCCGCGGAGCCGTGCAGTTCTCTACCAGCATGTTCCGCTACGTCTACGGCCTCGTCGTCATGAACCACGCCGCGAGTCCATTCGATGCCGCGAAGCTGGTCCCCGATCTCGCGAACATCGGCGCACCTGTTCACGTTCTCTCATTCGAAGATTTCTACAACCTGAACCTCGTGCTTGATACGCCGCACGATCTAATCGGCTACTTTGAGATGCGCACAGATGTCCTGATTCCGACGTTGCATCCGAAAGTGCATCAGGAACAGCCGGTTTTCGAGTACTACCTCGATCACTTCGAGGAGCTGACCTCATTTCGCGCGAAGCAACGCGGGGAAGAACGGGCTCCTCAGCTCTTCACGGAACACGCTGAAACGCTACGGCAGATCTACCGCGGCGAATGTGACAACCTCGAGGCGTCTTACTTTATCGATAAGATCATTGACCGGACCCACCAAGTCGACGATCGATCACCCGCTCCATTCGAAGGCGCAGAACGTAGCTACATCTCCGTCGCTACATACCTCGCTCGCCTCGTCCGGCCTCGTCGTGCGTATATGGGCAACGCATTCCTCGAAGCGATCAGGCGCGCCGGCGAGACCCACGAAGACGAATTCGCCCAGTTCGCTAGTCAGCGCCGTAGCGATTGTCTCTTGTTCCTTGCGAGCACTTGCTCCGCCAAGAACCGCCAGCAGCGGAACAAAGAACTCTTCGCTCTTCTCTGGCTTCTCAAGGCGACTCGGCAAGTTCAAACCGCGCTGGGGATCGTCACGGAGGCGGGATTCAGCCGGCTACGATCGTACGATTTCCTGCTCATCGACGACGACCCTCAACACGTCATGTCGCGTTCCGATTACGCAGAAATCAAACGCAAGGGCGAGTCACGGTTCGGCACAACGACCCCGCGATGAGCGACCGGTAGCGACACATGTCGTCGTCTCTCGTCTCAGCAGCCCCAGCGCCCTTCGCCTAGGGGTCACCTCTGCAGTGTGCAGTTTCTAAATCGCAGAACTGCCTCTCCACCAGCACCGCGAACGCTCCATCGCGTCTTGACTGCAGCCCGCGTGGCGACAAACCGTGTCCCGACGCAGAAACAATTCGACCAGTATTCGTTTAACTGTTCTTGGCCCGAGGGGTCGCAGTCTCAGCTCTCGAACTCTAGGAGTTCCAAGGGCGGCGCTCCAGATACTCGAGTGCGGGATCGGAGGCACGCAACGTTTCGTTGTAGTACCTGACTACCTGCTGCAGCATCGTTGAGTCGTCAGCCTCGGCACCGACCGGCGACGGCAGCCGCCGCACCGTGGACAGCTTCACCACCTCGGCCGATGCCGCCAGCGTGTAGCCTCCCCGTAACAGCTCCACGGCGTGGCGGAACGTGATCCCTTCCGACTTCATCACCCAGCGAATGACATCGCCACCTTCCCCACACGCGCCGAGACAGTTCCACAGATTCTTCGGGGGCGTCACCACGAGCGACGGCTCGCGATCGTCATGGAACGGGCAGAGACCGATCAGGTTCGCCCCATGCACCTCCGGCTTCACCCCGCGCCGCCGCACCAACTCCGCGAGGTCGGTTCGCCCTTGAGCCGCTCGATTTCTTCCTCGGGGATACGTGCCATCGCTGCCTCCGAAAAACGTGTCAAGAGGCGTGAGCCTCTTTTTCGCTTCTCCATGTGATGCATTTATACGCTACAGTATTTGTAGCAGCGAGGGCAAACAATGAACGAACTCAGAGAAAACGGCACCTACAATCGACCGCAGGACAACGTCATGGCCGTCGCGAAGAGAAAACCCGAGGAAGCCGGGACATTCGGCTGCCGGCTGGCACGCCTCCGGAAGGAAGCCGGCTACTCGCAGCGCTCGCTTGCCGACGAGATCGGGATCTCCAATCGAATGGTTGCCTACTACGAGGCGCAGACCGATCACCCGCCCGCGCATCTTCTTCCGACCATCGCCGACGCACTCGGCATTTCGATCGATCAGCTTCTCGGCCGCTCGCCGGTCCCAAAGCGCAAAGCGCCGCAGAATGAACGTCTCATGCGCCAGCTGCGGCAGGTCGAGAAGCTTCCGGCGCGCGCACGGCAGTCTGTCCTCGAGCACATCGATGCACTGACAACGAAATATGGATCACGAGAGTGGTCTGCTGATCGTATCCAAGGAGAAACCGATGTCTTTGAACCTGGAGAATCTCGACAGTCGTATCCGGCAATTGATGCTCGATGCAATTGCGCATGATGAAGAGAAACGTGCGCTCTACATGAGCCCTCGCCTCAACGCTGCAGGCCAGCAGCAGTATGCGGCCTTGCTGAAAGAAACGGCGGCGGGCGGCGATGCCCCAGCCCTCGCGCAACAACTGCGCGTGCGCGGATGCATCGCTGAATCAGAAACACGTAATCTGAAGGGTGGCCGGATTTCGATTGCGAAGATCCCAGTCACCGCAGCCGACACGCTGGCAGAAGGAGAGTTCAACCGTTTCTACCTTCGTGCTCTCTGCCTCGCCGCGATCGAAGATGGCACCGAGGTCGAGGCATACAGGGCACGCCACTCAGACAATCCACGTCTTGAATCGCAGGCCGTCATCGGCAAGGCCTTCGATCCCACTACATTGCTGGCGGACCTTCGCGCCAACACAGGAGTTGACACATGCTTCGGCCTCCCACCAGGGCCAAACTCGGGCCTCAGTGGAAGGCTGCGCATCAAGAAGTAATCACTCTCCGGCGTGCGCGAGCGAACGCCGAAGATGTGATACGCATCTAGCAGGCATTACCCCACACCGCGGTGCAGCGTAGCATCGCGGGTGAAAGGAGCCTGACGAGAATGCAAACATACGCTGCGATCGATCTTCATTCCAACAACGGTGTTCTGACTGTTATCGACGATAACGACCGCGTGTTGCGGCAGCGAAAGTTGCCGAACAAGTTATCGGCATTCGTGGCGGAACTCGAGCCTTTCAGAGCGAGCCTGCAGGGCGTCGCCGTTGAATCGACATTCAATTGGTACTGGTTGGTCGATGGACTGCAGGAGCACGAGTTTCCGATGCGCCTGGTCAACACCGCCGCGATTCAGCAGTACGAAGGACTCAAGCATTCCGACGACGAGTACAACGCGTGGTGGCTGGCGCACATGATGCGGCTCGGGATTCTGCCGACCGGCCATATCTACCCTCGTGAGGACCGTGCTGTGCGGGACCTGCTGCGTAAGCGCTCGACACTCGTGCAGCAGCGGACGGCGAATATCCTGAGTATTCAGAATCTGGAACAGAGAAACCGGGGAGTCAAAATCTCATCGAATGAAGTAAAAAAGCTCACCACTGAACTAATCGACGAGCTCTACTCGAATGAGCATCTCGGTCTTGCCGTGAAATGCACAAGCGCGATCATCAAGGCACTCACCGAGCAGATTCGTGGCCTCGAGCGAGCGGTTCTCCGGAAGGCGCGTCTAAGGGACGAGTTCGAGCTGCTCAAGACGGTATGGGGCATCGGGCCGATTCTGGCGCTGACGATCATGTACGAGGCCGGCCAGATGAGCCGCTTCGCATCACCCGGTAACTTCGCCTCCTACTGCCGCTGTGTCGACGCACGCCGGCTGTCGAACGGGAAGAAGAAGGCTGACAACAACGGAAAGAACGGTAACGCCTATCTAGGCTGGGCGTTCGTGGAGGCCGCGCACTTTGCCGTGCGGTTTTATCCGGGAGCAAAACGCTACTACGACCGCAAGACAGCGAAGACGAATAACATCGTCGCAATCAAGGCAATCGCGCACAAGCTGGCACGTGCGAGCTTCCACGTGCTGCGGGACCAGCAGCCGTTCGATCCGAAG
>JBKJUK010000003.1:0-25875 GCA_046590705.1 Thermoanaerobaculia bacterium | reverse complement strand
TCAAACGGGGTCAGATGCGAGGCGGAGCGAGGTCGGACGGTGAGGCGTGGCCTAAGCCACGTTGAAACCGGCCGGCCGACGCGACAACGAAGCAGATGGCCCCGTTTCATCACGCGGACTACGCAGCAGAGTCCTGGCGGCATTCGCGGGCCATGAGTACCAGCCGCTCAATATCGAAGGGTTTCTCGAGAAGACGACAGATTCTTTCGAGAAACTCGGTGCTCAGATGGCGCGGGGATGCGGTGGTCACAATGACCCGGCGGAGTGTATGTGGTTTCGACTCTTCAAGGTAGTCGAGTATCTGTTCGCCGCTGATGTCGGGGAGCATCAGGTCTACGATGAGAAGGTCGTATGCGACCTCGCGGAGCAGTTGTATGGCCGCCGCTCCGCCGGTGACACCTTCGACGATGAATTCTTCTCGCTCGAGCACGAGTTTCACGAGTCCGAGGATGGCCGGATCGTCCTCCACTACCAGGGCGCGGTAATTGCTGCGGCGTTCAGTCATGTCCCCTCAAAGACAGTAGCGTCCGCTGGAATTCCATCGAGTTTCAATTCAGTATTTCTGATCTCCTGCTGCCTCGGCCGTTTCGATACATGTGGTCGTGACGCGGACCAGTCTCTCGACGACGAGCGCCTGCTTCTCGAGAACGGCGCAGACGAACGACCCGCTGAGTCGTTCGGTATATTGACTTCGTCTCGCTGTGACGATGATCACTCTGCGAGCAAGCTTCGGGTGGCGGACCTTCAGGTGCTCGATGAAGGCGATGCCGTCCATCTCGGGCATGAGAAGATCAACGATCACCGCATCGAAGGTCTCTCCAACGAGTTTGTCGACTGCCTGCGCACCATTGTCTGCGTGCGTAACCTCGAAGTCATCCGCGGCCAGGCGGTAGGCGGCGATCTCACGAAACTCGGAGTCGTCGTCGACCAGAAGTACTTTTTTCTTACGCAATCCGCGATCCTTTAACTCTACGTTTCCGGATTCTCTCGCCGGAGCTGCTAATCCGAGCAAGTTCGGGTGGACTCCTGACGTGCGGACGCACTTCGGCAACTCCGATCCGGTGTTAAGTACTCTGTTTGTCGTTGAGGCGCCCCTTTTAATACAATTGGGCGCGAGTGGCCACAGTTTTCAACTGTGGGCTTGTGGTCTGACCCGAGAGAGCGCCGTTCGACGCCGCTGGGCGCAAGGTCGAACGAACGCAGCAGTGAGGTCCTAATCTGCAGTCGGCGAAACTACATCCAGGGGAAGAACGTCACAACAATTGCATGACGACCAAATGGTGAAGAGAGCTCTGGCAGCGATGTTGATCAGCGGCAGCGTAATGGCTGTCTTCGCTGCGGCGTTTATGTTCAGCTGTTGTGTTCTTCCTTTTCATCGTCAGATTCACGCGATGGTTCCTCTTTGCCATGTCGCGAATGTCCTCGCAGCCCAGCCCGCCGAAACGGATGGTGATTCGTCCCTGCCCGCCGAGCGAAAGCCGGACGAAACGAGACGAGCGACTCTTCTTTTGCCTGCAGTCGGCAACGTCGTGCTTGGCAGCGGGTCGATCGGATCCCTGCTCACGCAGGGCAGCGCTCTGGCGCGCGGGCGCCATTCGCAGGGTGCAATGCGATCTGATCAGGACGTTGGGTTGTTGACCCTGCTGGCCATCTCGAGAATCTGAGTTTTTCCCTCTTTCGAGCGATCGACTGCCGGAACGCTTTTCTGTCGCTTTATGGCGATGTGAAGGGCGGCCAGCGAGATCGCTCTTTCTGTTTCAGGCGCCAGTTCCGCGCAAACACCTCAGGGAGAAATCATGAAATCACCACTTCATCTCGTAGCAATCTCAATCCTCGTACTCGCCGGCTGCGGCGGACAGAAGTCTGTAGCCAGCAGAAGCCAGGCCGCATACGTGGAGGCCAAAGCGAAGGGCGTCGACGTCAGTTCAGGCTCGGGAGGAGTTCACGGCGGTCATGTTGCCGATGCAGATGCGCCGGGCACCACCTCCGACTCCATGGCAGGCATGGATCATTCGAAGATGGACATGTCGAAGCCGGACAGCATGTCGGGGATGGATCACTCGAAGATGGACATGTCCAAGCCGGGAAGCATGCCGGGGATGGATCACTCGAAGATGGACATGTCCAAGCCGGGCAGCATGCCGGGTATGGATCACTCGAAGATGGGCGGAATGGACATGAGTGGGCGGGATGTGATTCCGCAGCAGGGGCTATGGTCTGCGGTGCCCGTTACCACTTCACCCACCATGTCAGGAAGTTCGTCGCCGCCTGCACCGACTTCGAATTCGTCGATGCGTCAGCTCAGTCCATCGTCAACGCTGGAACTCGACGCGCAGGACCAGACCTCCCCGGTGTCGGCCGCAGAGGCAGTGAAGTCTTCCGCGATGGAGCATTCGATGGAAGGGATGGACGTCGAGGCCGATTTAACTTCTTCATCTGCCATGCAGCATGAAATGGGTTCCCCGTCGCAGCCAGCGCATCAACAGGGACAACCGACCAGCGTCTCTCCTGCAGCGAAGAAGAAGTCCAACGCCGGATCTGCGAAGGCTATCAGTCCTGCTGCTGCGGCAGTCCTCTACACCTGTCCCATGCATCCCGAAGTCATTTCGAAAAAAGCCGGCAACTGCCCGAAGTGCGGAATGACGCTGGTGAAGAAGGTCAAGCGATGAAGACAACGATCCGATTGTTGTCGGCCGCAGTCCTATCGCTCGCTGCGGTGTCTTGTTCGTCTGTTCCTCGCGACGGCGGAATCGGTGATCTGCAGAAAGCGATCGACGAACGATCTGCGCAGAAACTCGGTCTCGACACAGCGGGTTCTACACGCAACACTCCTGTCCCTCTGGCCGGCGAGATCGACGCCGACAAGGCGGTGATGATCGCCATGCACAACAGTCCTCGGTTGCAGGTGATCCTGTCCGAGATGGGACTGGCCCAGGCCGATTTCATGGAGGCCAGCACGATCTCCAACCCGGTGCTCAGTGCCGAGGTCCGCTTCCCGTCGACTCCCTACGCACCATTCGATCTCTCGATCACTCAGTCGGTGCTCGACCTTCTGCGATTACCGTCGCAGAAAAAGCTCGGCGCGGCCACCTTCGAGGCAGCCAGGTACCGCGTTGCTGCGGGAGTGCTCAGCTTTGCTTCCGAGGTGCGCAGTGACTATTACGATCTGGTTGCCGCGACGCAGCAGGTTGGGATGAATCGTGCCCTGGTCGATGCATCACGGACGGCTGTCGATCTAGCGCAGCGGCAGCATGTGGCGGGCAACATTACGGATCTCGATCTGGAGAATGAGCAGGCCGTGTACGAACAGGGAAAGCTCGACCTGGCCCGTTCTGAAGCTCGAGTCCTCGAGCGCCGCGAAGCATTGATCAGAATTCTCGGCGTCTCCGCGTCGCAGAGTGAATGGAGTATTGCCTCTGATTTCCCCCCCTTGCCTGCAGCGGAGCTCGCAGCCGAAGACATCAATCGCGTGGTTTCAGAGCAACGACTCGATGTCCTGATTGCGCAACGGGAAGTTGAAATCGCGCGGCGTCGAGCACCATTCGCGCGCGCCCAGGGCGTTGGTGATTTCTCGGCAGGAGTGGCGCACGAGCGGGAACCTGACGGCGAGAAATCCACAGGTCCGACCCTCAATGTTCCGATTCCTATTTTCAACACCGGACGGGCGGCGCGATTACGTGCGGAGGCGCAGCTGACTCGTGCGACTCGGGTACTGGAACAGGTGCGTATCGACGCCGCCTCAGAAGTGCGCGCAGCTCGCGACAGGCTCATGGCCGCACGGGCCCGAGTCGAGTATTACCGCGAAGTTCTACTTCCTCGAAGAAGGCGCATTGTCGAGCTGACCAAGCTCGAACAGAACGCCATGCTGGTGGGGCTGTACCAGCTGCTGCAGGCGCGACAGAACGAAGTCATGGCCCAGCGCGAGGGCATCGACGCACAACGAGAGTACTGGTCGGCCAGAACGGAACTCGATCAGGCACTCAGCGGAACCAACGTCGAAGGGCGGGGGATGCCGGCCAGGCAGGAAAGTCAGCAGCGCAGCGTCGCACCGAAGGGAGGTCACTGATGTTCTCACGAAGAAAAATGATGCTGTCGAGCATGGCCGGGGCAGTGGGCGGCGCGATGTTGAAAGGTGCCGAGGCCGCTACAACGCGAACTGCAGCCTCGAGTCAGGGAAGGAATCTTCTCGGTCCTGCCCGAAGCCGTAGTGGACGCGCGCCGGTGATGATGCCCAACGCCGGGAAGCTCCGCTACAAACTCGAGAACGGCGTGAAGGTCTTCCATCTGATCGCCGAGCCGGTAAAGCGCGAGTTCGCACCCGGACTGATCGTCAATTGTTTTGGTTACAACGGGCAGACTCCGGGCCCGACCATCGAAGCTGTCGAAGGCGATCGAGTACGTATTTATGTCACGAACCGGCTGCCGGAAGGCACTTCGGTTCACTGGCACGGCGTGATCCTGCCGAGCGGAATGGACGGTGTGAGCGGGCTCAGTCAGCCGAAGATCCTTCCTGGCCAGACCTATGCCTACGAATTCACGCTTCAGCAGACCGGAACGACCATGTATCACCCGCATTTCGACGAGATGACCCAGATCGCCATGGGAATGCAGGGCTTCTTCATCATCCATCCACGTGACGAAAACGTCGGGCGAGTCGACCGTGACTTCGCCATCTTTCTGAACGAGTGGTACATCAAGCCGGGAACCGCCACGCCGGACCCGACGGTCATGCTCGACTTCAACACCTTCACCTTCAACAGCAAGGTTTTTCCTGCCACGGAACCGTTGCCGGTCAGGCTTGGCGATCGTGTTCGTATTCGCCTGGCGAACCTGACCATGGACTCGCATCCGATTCATATTCACGGCCACAAGTTCTACATCACCGGCACCGACGCCGGTCCGATACAGCCGTCAGGATGGTGGCCGGAGAACTCCGCGAACATTCCGGTGGGAACGACCAGAGACATCGAGTTCATCGCCGACAACCCTGGAGACTGGGCATTTCATTGCCACAAGACTCATCACGTGATGAATCAAATGGGACACGGCCTTCCGAATCTCCTCGGTGTAAACGTCGGGAACATTCCGGAGAAGATGAACGAAATCGCTCCCGGAACGATGGTGATGGGGCCCACTGGAATGGGCGACATGGCCGAGCATCAGATGGCTGCGCCGCGGAATAGCATACCGATGAAGGGCGGCATGGGTCCTTACGGTCCGATCGACATGGGTGGCATGTTCACCATCGTAAAAGTTCGTGAAGGTCTGCGGGGTTACGAAGATCCCGGTTGGTACGACCCGCCAGCGGGCACGGTCGCCTGGAATGTGCCCGGGATGAGTGTACCTGTCGCGTCGATGTCAGGTGTGGCGGGCCACAGCGAGCATTCGGCGACGTCGAAGCCGTCCACTGCTGCGGTCTACACCTGTCCCATGCATCCGGAAATCCGAAACGACGTTTCCGGTACCTGTCCTAAGTGTGGAATGAAGTTGGTCCCGAGGTCATGAGATGACCGTCTCGAATCGAATGAAGGCAGGTGCCGCGGGTGTCGCGTGTTTGGTGTTGGTGGCTGTGTTGATGTTCTTCTCGATGATCCGACGGGGCTTCAGCGCTGCGGACGAACCGAGCACGCTTGAAGCAATGATGGCCAGCCGGATGCGGGCATGGTCGGTACCGGCGGATCTGCGGGACATGAAGAACCCGGTGACCCTGACACCCGAGATCCTGGCGGGCGGGAAGTCGCATTGGGCGGATCACTGTGCGACCTGTCACGGCAACGACGGGAGGGGTTCGGATATGGGCAAAAAAATGTATCCGCGCGCGCCCGACATGACCGACCCTGACACACAGCAGCAGTCGGACGGCGCGCTCTTCGCGACCATCGAGAATGGCATCCGGTTGACCGGGATGCCAGCCTTCGGGGATGGAACGGCGGGATCGGCCGAAGGAAGCTGGAGCCTGGTGCACTTCATCAGGCAGCTTCCGAAACTGACCGAGGCTGATCTGGAAGAAATGAAAAAGATGAATCCTGTCAGTCCGATGGAGATGATGGCTTCCTCGGACGAGGAAGCTTTCCTGGATGGTGGGGAGGCGGCGGACGCTGTTCCGGTGAAATCCCATCACTGAGTCGGGCCTGAAATGAAGTACACGAACGCAAAGGAGAAATCATGAAAAAGCTTCTCGCATCAGCTGTCGTATTCCTGATGTTGCCCCTTACTGTGCTTGCGCACAGTGGCAGCCACAAGAAAGTGATGGGTACAGTGTCGAAAGTGGAAGCCTCGAGACTGCACCTCACTGCAAAAGATGGAAAGGACGTTCATGTGCCTTTGACTGCGAAGACGAAATATCTGCATTCTGGAAAGGTTGTCGCCGGAACGCACCTCACACCAGGGATGCGGGTGGTGGTCGAGCTATCGAAGGACGGTACGGCGGAGCTGGTGCGTATAGGAAAGTCCGGAGCAGCGCCTGCGCATAAGTGACGCAAAAGGCCCGATCGAAACCGTATCGCAGAACCTTCCACGGAATGTGAGGCATTGCGCACGGACTGCTTGCCGAGGCCTTAGCCCCAGCGGGGCGACATCGCCATAGCCCAGGCCGTCAGGCCTGGGGACCGTCCCCACTTTTGAATCCTGAGTCCCGGAGGGGCGGCATCGAGGTTTCTATGGCGTTCATGGATCTCGCCGTCGCTTCGCATCGGTTCAGCGCGTTTGTGATTGCAGAGTGCGACGTCGCCATGCCGCCCCGCTGGGGCTCACGACGTGTGGTGACGATAGTCCCAGGCCTCACGGCCTGGGCTGGAGCGATGCCGCCCCGCTGGGGCTCGAAGGCACCTGCGTCCCGCTTGTGATTTTCGGCACGCGCGGTGAGCGACGCCGCAAAGAATCTACATTGTGCGATACGCAAGAGATCACTCGCCCCTCACAAACGCCCGCACCTGCTCGCGATGACATCGACCGGGCAACACTTGTCATCCCGAGCATGCGTGGGTGGGTTGGGAGGGGCGAGGGAGCTAACGAATTACGAACCATGGAACAATCGCCAGCAGTGGCTCAACCACGAACACTGACTCAAACCCGCGCACTACGTAATCGCAGCGCGTTGGCGATGACAGAAACCGAACTCAGACTCATCGCCGCAGCCGCGATGACAGGGCTGAGCAGGATTCCGAAGAACGGATAAAGAATCCCTGCAGCAACAGGCACGCCCGCAGCGTTGTAGACGAAGGCCCAGAACAGGTTCTGCCGAATGTTTCGGATGGTCGCTCGACTGAGCCGGCGCGCGCGAACGATCCCTCGCAGATCGCCCTTTACCAGCGTGACATCTGCTGCTTCCATCGCCACATCGGTCCCCGTGCCCATGGCGATCCCGACCTCAGCCTGCGCAAGCCCCGGCGCGTCGTTGATGCCGTCGCCAGCCATGGCCACCTTCTTTCCCTCGGCCTGCAACTTCTTGATCGCTTCCGCTTTCTGCTCCGGCAGCACCTCGGCGATCACATCATCGATGCCGAGCGCTTTAGCGACTGCCAAAGCGGTGGTGCGACTGTCGCCAGTGAGCATGATGATTTTCAAACCCTCTTCATGCAGCGCACGAATCGCTTCGAGGCTGGTCTCCTTGATCGGGTCGGCGACCCCGAGCATTCCCGCAAGTTTCCCGTCGATGGCCAGGTACATGACCGTCTGTCCCTCGGCGCGCAGTGCTTCTGCGACGTCTGGATTCGCCTCCGCCGCTCCAATCGAGTCGAGCAGTGCGCGGTTACCAAGTGCCACGCTGCGACCCCCGACATTTCCCGTAACACCTTTGCCAGTGACCGACTGAAAGTCTTCAGCCGCGACAATCGTCAGCTTGCGCTCCTCAGCACCGCTCAGAATGGCCGCAGCGAGCGGATGCTCACTTCCTCGTTCCAGCGCGGCGGCGAAGGTGAGCAGGTCTGATTCGGACAGCTCTCCTGTTGGCGTGATCGTTACGAGTTTCGGTTTGCCAACTGTGAGTGTGCCGGTCTTGTCGACTACCAGAGTATCCACGTCCCGCAGAATCTCGAGGGCCTCGGCATTCTTGAAGAGCACTCCACTCGATGCAGCTTTTCCGGTCGCTACCATGATCGACATCGGTGTGGCCAGACCAAGCGCACAAGGACACGCAATGATCAGAACCGCGACGGCATTGACCATCGCATACACCAGGCGTGGTTCAGGTCCGAAGAACGCCCATACCGCAAATGTCACAATGGCAACTCCGATCACGAGCGGGACGAACCACGCGGCGACTGAGTCGGCCAGATTCTGAATCGGCGCGCGACTGCGTTGAGCTTCCGCCACCATGCGAACAATCTGTGAAAGCAATGTATCGCCGCCGATACGATCAGCGGTGATGATCAATCCTCCTGTACCGTTCACTGTCGCACCGATCACACGGTCGCCGGTCTGCTTCTCTACAGGGATCGGCTCGCCAGTCATCATCGACTCATCCACGCTGCTGTTGCCTTCCGCGACGAGTCCATCAACTGGTATTTTCTCGCCTGGACGCACGCGGAGCCGATCTCCGATCTGCACCTGGTCGAGTGCCACATCTTCTTCACTACCATCGGATGCAATGCGACGGGCAGTTTTCGAAGCGAGGTTGAGCAGGGAGCGTATGGCGGCGCCGGTGCGGCTGCGTGCCCGCAACTCGAGAACCTGTCCGAGCAGTACCAGCGTCACGATGACTGCGGCGGCTTCGTAGTAGACACCGACGGCGCCGTTTCCCCCCTCGCGCATTGAAGCTGGAAAAAGATTTGGTGCGAACGTAGCGATGACGCTGTAGATGTAGGAGACGGCAACGCCGAGGCCGATGAGGGTGAACATGTTCAGGCTGCGGTGCACCAGCGAATACCAGCCACGGACAAAGAAAGGCCAGCCGCCCCACAGCACGACCGGCGTGGCGAGGATCAGCTCGAGCCAGGGACCGAGCGGCGACATCATCACCCGTTCAGCGAAGGAGAAACCGGGAATGTGACTGCCCATGACCAGGACAACCAAAGGTAGAGTGAGTGCGGCGCTCACCCAGAAGCGTCGGGTCATGTCGTGTAGTTCCGGATTCTCAGTTTCCTCTGCGGTGACAGTACGCGGCTCGAGGGCCATGCCGCAGATCGGGCAGTTGCCTGCCGCGTCGCGAACAATCTCGGGATGCATCGGACAAGTCCACTCGACGCGTGTCGTCTGCGCGGGAACTCCTGAAGGTTCGAGAGCCATTCCGCATTTCGGACAGGGGCCGGGCCGCGGCTGCTTCACTTCGGGATGCATGGGGCAGGTGTATTCCGTGACGGCAGGGACGGGCGCCTTTTCCGCACTGCGCTCCGCCTTCGGCTGCAGGTACCTGGCCGGATCGTTTTCGAACTTTGATTTACAACCGGCCGAGCAGAAATAAAACTCGCGATCCTGATGACGCGCGCTTCCTGCAGCACGAGATCGCTCGACCTTCATGCCGCAGACAGGATCGGTCTCGGTAGGAATGTCTTGCTGCAGTGCGCTTGCTGAAGTGCGATCTTCCAGGAGTTCAGGCGCGGTCTGTACGAAGTTCGAAGGGTCAGCTTCGAACTTCTTCCTGCAGCCCTCGGAACAGAAGTAGTAGAGGGTGCCCGCGTGGTGAACACTGCCGGCGGCACGGGTAGAGTCCACCGTCATGCCGCACACAGGATCAGTGGGAGAAGCCGGACTCGTCACGTTTTCACTGTTGGTTGGATTCAATCCGCCCTCCGATCATCAACCGTGTCCCCGTGGCCTTGCAAATTCTGGACATGTGGATCCTTAAGCAATTTCGAATCCTTGTTGCTCTCAGTCACCGGCAGCTACAGCAGTATCTGCCATAATCACAAGTCGTGACAGTCAGGTGGAAGCGGCGCTTCGCAGCAACGATTTCGATCGTGGCCCTGTTCTTTGGGGTGATCGAGGTGGCGGCGCGAATCAACGTTGGCGCTGAGCGCAGGAGACGGGCTCACCTCGGGGATCAACTCTTCGTGCGCGAGCTGGGTAGCGGATCGGCGATTGTCTTTATCCCGGGCCTGCAGGGTTCGACGCGCTACTGGGGAAGAGGATTCGATACGCTCTCCGCTTCGCATCGACTGCTTTATATCGACACTCTCGGTTTTGGTCTCTCTCCCTGGCCGAAGGAAGAACCGACTCTTGAAGATCATCTTGCTTATCTCAGGCGAACCCTCGTGGCTCGGGGGGCCACCCGGAACATCACCATCGTTGCGCACTCCTTCGGAACAATCCTCGCGGCGCACTACGCGGCACGTTATCCAACGGAGGTACAGACTCTTATATTACTCGGAACACCAGTCTTTCGAGGGGAGGCCGATGCGAAGAAACGGATTCGCGCACTATCGAGTTTCGGAGGACTGTTCTCACTGAATCCCGTGGTCGCGCGTGAGGCCTGCATGCTGATGGGAGCGACACGCCCGCTGCTCGAATTCATCCTGCCGCGTGTGGTCAGGAGTTTCGATCCGGGAGTTCTCGAGGATTCTGTGCTGCACAACTGGTCGTCGGTGAATGGCGCCCTGCGCAACGTGCTGCTGGCAAAGCCGATCGAAGCTGCTCTGGCATCGGTACGAAGCAAAGTGATCATGATTCACGGCCGGAGGGATCAGGTGACGGATATGCCGAGGATCGAAGAAGTCGCCCGAAAGTTCTCCGCGAGTTTGGTGACTGTTCCGGGTGATCATCAATCGTATGTGCGCGAGTCGCAACGTGAGGTACAGCGGGTAATCGAAACTTGCGAAGCGTCGCACTGATGTCTCAAACTGCGACGAACTCCGCTGGCGTGGGCCCGCTCCTGAATTCGAGGCGATGATCCAGGCGGTCGACTCTGGCCTGATGCGCCGCATGCGCGGTGCCTGACGCACGAACCTTCGGCGGTTTATACTCTGGTGTAGCGTAACCTCACAGCAAGTGCGTCGTTCGTCCCGACTTGGTCGTTCACGCTGAAGCCGCACGCAGCACTCTTCGGGAGCCATCGAGCTCGAGATCCTCGGCAGCAGAGCCGGTCGATTCTGTCTCGGCGATCAGGTCAGACGTGGCTCTCGGCCAGGGTTCAGCTGACAGCCGGTCTACGTCCATGACCCGCCTGAACTCCCCAGGTTGTAGTAGTCTGGTTTGCCCAAGAGTTCGGTTCAGACTGTAAGTAAACGTTACAAGTGCGGGGCGTCAGGCGTCCGCAGACTTCGCAACTCTGCGGGCTGCAGCTGTATACCTAACAATATGTAGCAGGACACAAGAGGGAATGGATGAACGAGCTATCGATGCTGGCAGTAGCGACGCAGGATTCCGCTGTTGGCCTGAATGGCTTCCTGAAACAGGGAATCCTGAAAACGACACGAACTGCGTGCGCGGCCCTTCTCTTCGGTCTCGCCCTGCTCGGCGGATTCATGGTGAACGAGGCCAGGGCCGGCACATTCACCGTGATCAACACTCTCGATTCCACGAGCGGTTCACCGACCTCGGGATCTCTCCGCGACGCGATCATTGCGGCGAATACCGGCGCGTGCGCTGCGCCCTGTCTGATTCGCTTCGGGTCGGCTGCATTCAGCGTCGATCAGAACATTCTGCTTTCAAGTCCGTTGGATCCCCTGAATGCGTCGAACGTCACCATCGACGGCCTGGTCGGCGACGGCGGCGCGCCGACCGGTTTAGCCAACAGCAGTGGATTCGGTGCTGCCCTCAATGGCGATCTCAATGTGATGGTGACCAACGCCGCTGGAGGTCCTTTCGCTCCCATCCCGGTTCCCGCAGGTCTCATCATCACCGGCTCGGGGGTCACCGTGCAGGGGCTGATCATCAGCGGATTCTTCGATGGCATCGTGGTATCGGGCAACGGCAACACCATCCGGGGAAACTATTTCGGCACCAACGCAGCCGGTACGGTTGTGCCGGGCGGCAGCATGACCGGTATTCGTATCTCCGGCGCCAGCAATACGGTTGGTGGCACCGCTAACGCCCACCGAAATCTGATCAGCGGCCACGGCGGTGCAGGCGTGAGGATCGACGGTGGTAGCGGAAACACCGTCCTCGGGAATTACATCGGCGTGGAGAAAACGGCCACTGCTGCGCTGCCGAACTTCCTGGGTGTGCTCGTCACCACGAATGCCGCGACGAACCTCATTGGAACCGGCGTGATCGGTAACGTGATCAGCGGAAACATCGGCGTTGGCGTCGTCATCGATACTGGCTCGACCAGTAACTCGATTTCCGGCAACCGCATCGGGACCAACGGACTCGGAACGGCCGCGCTGGCGAACGACCGGGGAATCTGGATCCTCGATGCTCCGGCCAATCGGGTGACCGGGTCGAACAACATCGGGTTCAACACGACAGAAGGAATCGACGTCGACGGAGGAGCAGGAAACGTAATCTCGGGGAACTCGATTCACGACAACGGGACCATTGGCATCGACCTCGACTACACCAATGGTGCGTCCCTCGCACCAGCAGCTGACGGCGTCACGCCTAACGATCCCACGGACACGGATGCCGTGGGTGGAAACAACTATCAGAACTTCCCAACCATTAACTCGGCCTCCTTCGCTGGCGGCACACTCAGCACGACCTTCTCGCTGAATTCGAGCGGAGTACCGGCTACGCTCGGCGTTCTCGTGGAGCTCTACAAAGCCGACGCTGCAGCGGTTCGGCAGGGACTCACTTCTCTGGGCACCCAATGTTTCGCGGGAAACACGTTCACCAATCAGGCCATGGCCCTGCCCACCGGGTTGATCGCAAACGGTGACCAGATTGTGGCGACTGCAACGAGCTACACGAATTCCACCTGCAGCGCTGCAGGCGATGGAACCTCGGAATTTTCGGCCGCATTCGTGGTCACGGCCGCCGTCGTAGCTGTAGCGCCGACCATCACCAATGGTCCTCCGCCAGCAGGCACGGTGGGGGTAGCTTATTCATTCACGTATACGTCGACCGGTTCGCCAACCTTCAGTGTGACGTCAGGTACGTTGCCGGCAGGGTTGACGCTGACCACGGCCGGGGTTCTGAGTGGAACGCCTACCAGCAGCGCAGGCAGTTTTCCGATCACCATTACAGCCGGTAACGGTACTGCCCCCGCTGCCACGCAAGCTTTCACGCTGGTCATCGCGCAGCCAGCGCCGACCGTCACGGCGCTCAGTCCGGCGAGTGGTCCCGCCTTCACCGCCACTGTCGTAACGATCACCGGCACTGGCTTCTCGACGACTGGTGGAGCCACCACGGTAACGTTCGGAACCATGCCTGCTACGAATGTCCTCTGTTCATCGACCACGACCTGCACTGCCACAAGCCCTTTTGCAGGAAGCGGAACTGTGAGTGTTCGCGTCACCACGGGCGGCCAGACCAGCGCCGACACCGTCGCGGATGACTTCACCTATATCGCGGCACTATTCGTCGGGGCTGTCAGTCCGACGAGTGGTCCTTCGGCTGGTGGAACCGTGGTAACGATCACCGGCGGTGGCTTCTCGACGAGTGGTGCTACCACAGCCACGTTCGGAACCACGCCCGCCACTGTCCTCTGTTCATCGACTACGACCTGCACAGCCACGAGCCCGGCAGGAACCGGAACCGTAAATGTTCGCATCACCACCGGCGGCCAGACTAGTGCCGGCACCTCCCTTGATCTCTTCACCTACGTCGCTGGGCCAACCGTCTCGGCTCTCAGTCCGGCGAGTGGTCCTTCGGCTGGTGGAACCGTGGTAACGATCACCGGCGGTGGCTTCTCGACGAGTGGTGCTACCACAGTAACGTTCGGAACCACGCCTGCCACGAATGTCCTCTGTTCATCGACCACGACCTGCACAGCCACGAGCCCTGCAGGAACCGGAACCGCGAGTGTTCGCCTCACTGTCGGTGGCCAGACCAGCGCCGACACCGTCGCGGATGACTTCACCTATATCGCGGCACCGTTCGTCACGGGTCTCAGTCCGACGAGTGGTCCTTCGGCTGGTGGAACCGTGGTAACGATCACCGGCGGTGGCTTCTCGACGACGAGTGGTGCTACCACAGTAACGTTCGGAACCACGGTTGCCACGAATGTCCTCTGTTCATCGACCACAACCTGCACAGCCACGAGCCCGACAGGAACCGGAACCGTGAATGTTCGCATCACCACCGGCGGCCAGACCAGTGCCGGCACCTCCTTGGATCTCTTCACCTACGTCGCTGCGCCGACCGTCACAGGTCTCAGTCCGACGAGTGGTCCTTCTGCTGGTGGAACGACGGTCTTCATCGTTGGAACCAACTTCACCACGGCGACGACCATAAGCTTTGGTGGAACCGCGGTCACGCAAGGGGCCTATGTCTCGTCCACCCAATTCAGCGTAGTCAGCCCCGCTGGAACGGGAGTCGTAGACGTTCTGGCCACGACCGCGGGCGTCACCAGCGTTAACACCGCCGCAGATGACTTCACTTACATCGCTGCGCCAACCGTCACGTCGATCAGCCCGACGAGCGGTCCTTCCACTGGCGGAACGGTGGTCACCATCACCGGCAGTGGCTTCTCGACGACCGCTGGCCAAACCGGCATAACGTTTCGATCGCCTGCCGACGTCACCTTCCCTGCCACGAACGTTTCCTGCGCAACGACTTCGACCTGCACAGCCACGAGCCCGGCAGGAACCGGCGTCGTGAGTGTCCGCATCATCGTCAGCGGGCAGACCAGCGCCGACACAGTCGCGGACAACTTCACCTACGTCGCGGCTCCAACTATCTCGGCTCTCAATCCGACCAGTGGTCCTTCTGCTGGTGGAACCGTGGTCACCATCACCGGCACTGGCTTCTCGACGAGCGCTGGCGCCACGACCGTAGTGTTCGGAACCGCTTCGGCCACGAGCGTCTCCTGCGCGTCGACCTCGAGCTGTGTCGCGACAAGTCCCGCAGGAAGCGGAACCGCGAGTGTTCGCGTCACCGCTGGCGGCCAGACCAGCGCCGACACGATCGCGGATGACTTCACCTACATCGACTCACCGACTGTCACCGCGATCAATCCGTCCAGCGGTCCCGCCTCTGGCAACACCAGGGTGCTCATCGGCGGCACTGGCTTCTCCACGACCGCTGGCGCCGTGACAGTAATGTTCGGAACGACGCCGGCTACGAGCGTCTTCTGCGCGAC
Organism: Thermoanaerobaculia bacterium; assembly: GCA_046590705.1. Classification (GTDB taxonomy): domain Bacteria; phylum Acidobacteriota; class Thermoanaerobaculia; order Gp7-AA8; family Gp7-AA8; genus JBKJUK01. The sequence goes on along the minus strand of JBKJUK010000003.1, from coordinate 10,757 downwards.
GACTTCGAGCTGTCAGGCGATAAGCCCTCCAGGAACCGGAACCGTGAGTGTTCGCGTCACCGTCGGCGGCCAGACTAGCGCCGACACCGTCGCGGATGACTTCACCTACATGTCATGCCCGGTCCCGTTCAATATCTTGACCCCGTTGAACGGTTCGAGTGATATTCCGGTGAATGGTTTTCTCAGCTGGGTCCACGAGGGAGCGGCTACCTATGACGTCTATCTGGGGTTAAAAGGTAGTGGTTGCTTGACTCCGAGTCCGAGGTACAGCGGCATTACGGGTACCAGATTCAACTACTCGGGACTAAGCGCGGGAACCGAATACGAGTATAAAATCAGAGCGATCAAGGCTGGTTGTCCGGACGTCGTGAGTTCGTGTAACAGATTCACGACCGCAAAGGCGGCATGTGACCTGGTAGCTGCCACTCTGCTCGAGCCGCGAAGTAGTGCTGAGATCATTGACTCGGGAACCGGCGTCACCGTCACCTTTCGCTGGAGCGGGGTTCCCGGGAATTTTTTCTACAACGTGCACACCAGAGTGGGAAACGGCCCGATCGAGTCTGAGGAAGTGCCAATCTCTACTTATAAGAAAGTTTTTTCTAGAGGACAGCTTCCGTCAGTTGCAATCACGTGGTACGTAGAGGCTGTCGGTAGCTGCGTCAAAGCGTCGGAGCAATCCACCTTCACCATCGTAGCCCCGCCGCCGCCCCCACCCTGCCTCGTGGCAGGCAAACCCACTCCTGAACTCGTAGCCTCGGCGCAGAGCAACACTAGTTACGTTCTGGGATGGACGGCAGTAGAGGGGGCCTCTGCTTACGAGGTGCAGGAGAGCAACCCCAACACCGCGATCTTCGCAACACCGGCGAAGAGGGTGAGTGGCACGGCAGCAGCGTTCATTCATTCGTCCGTCGGTCAGGAAACCAAGTACTACTATCGTGTTCGCGCGATCGCATCCTGCAACAACGAGCCGGGGCCGTACTCCGACAGCGCCCTCATCACCGTCGGGCGCCTCGCCCCAGTTACTACATCCGTAAAACTCTCCATCGACCTGTCTTTTTATGAGAGTCCAGAGAAGATTGATCTTAAGGCGTTCATAGTAGCGGCTATCGGAATCGCCAATGGAAGATTGATTGTTCTCGACGTAAAATCTGGAAAATTAGATGTGGGCCAGCATGGAATCGACACCACCGTAACGATTACCTCGGCTCAGCCATGGCTATCGGTGACACCGTCGTCCGTGACGATTCCGGCCGACGGATCGGCAACGTTCACAGTGATCGTAAATCCTGAGGGACTACCGAACGGAACCACCACCGGTACGCTGACCTTCACGACCACCTCCGGCCCTGCGCTTTCGCTGAATGTGCCGGTATCAATCAGCCTGATCACGCCGGTGTCTCCGATCGCTAAGGGTGTATCTCCCGCAAACGCCTTCATCCTCCCGGCAGTGGCTCATATCGATGGTATTCACTCCAGCTGGCAGTCCGATGTCCGAGTGACCAACACTGCCTCGAGGAAACTTTCCTACCACCTGACCTACACTCCATCAGGGACGGATGGGACTGTGACAGGGCTACGAACCACGATTGAAGTGGAAGCGGGTCAAACCATCGCCATGGACGACATCGTCGATCGCTGGTTCGGGCTGAGAACGATTGCCGAAGGAGCGAACGGAACGCTCGAGATCCGTCCGGTCGATTTTGCAGGAAAGCAGAGTTTCGCGAATCAGTTCAACTTCGCCACGATCGCTTCGAGCCGCTCTTACAACGTCTCGGAGGCAGGTACAGTAGGGCAGTTCGTGCCGGCTGTACCGTTCGCCGGCTTCGCAGGAAAAGCCTCGGCTCAGTCGAGCGGCATACTGAGCATGCAGCAGATTGCGCAGTCTTCGAAATTCCGCACGAATCTCGGCATCGTGGAAGGGTCCGGCAAACCGGCCGACGTGCAGGTCACGGTCTTCGACGCGTCCGGGAAGAAGCTCACAGAATTCGTGCAGAAGCTCAAGGCCGCAGAACATCAGCAACTCAACAGCGTTCTGGCGACGAAAGGAATCACACTCGAGGATGGCCGCATCGAGTTGAAAGTCATCTCCGATACCGGAAAAATCACAGGCTACGCCTCAGTGATCGACGCGATCACCAGTGATCCCTCACTCGTTCCCGCTGTCGAACTCTCACGCGTGATTGCCAGCCGGTTCATCGTTCCGGGCGTAGCCGACTACACAACCGAAAGAGCAAGCTGGCGCACGGATATGCGCCTCTTCAACAGCTCACCGAACCCGGTGAATGCAACGCTGACCTTTTACCCGGAGAACAAACCGCAGGAATCGAAATCGGTCTCTCTGTCGATCGCACCAGGAGAGGTGAAGGTGCTCGATGGGATTCTTCGCAATCTCTTCAAACTGCGCGACGTAGGCGGCGCAGTGCACGTCAATACCACCAGCAACGTCTCTCTCATCGTAACGGCGCGCACTTACGACCAGCGTCCCGAAGGTACCGTCGGCCAGTTCATCCAGGCAGTCACAGTGGCCGCGTCCATCGGCCTCGGGGATAAAGCACAGGAGATACAGCAGCTCGAAGAATCCGTGCGCTATCGAACGAATCTCGGTCTTGCCGAAGTCTCCGGTAAGTCCGCGACGGTGGAAGTGACGGCCATCGTTCCTGATTCGACAATTCCCATCCGCAGGATCTATCAACTCGCTCCGAATCAGTTCACCCAGATCACGCAGATTTTCAAGCAGCTGAATCTGCCGATCGCCTACAACGCCAGACTCTCGCTGAGAGTCATCAGCGGCGAAGGAAAGATCACCGGGTATGGCTCGATGATCGATAACAAGACTCAGGACCCGACCTACGTTCCAGCGCAGTAGCAGCAACGAGAAGTAAACGGGGATCGCCGGTTCAGCGATTGCGGCGGGAAGCTACATCTGGTTGAGGCGTCCGCTCGCCCTCACCCGGTTGCTGGCGCAACCACCCTCTCCCTCGGGAGAGGGCCCAGCTTCCCTCTCCCCGAGGGAGAGGGTGCAAACATCGGTACAGTTGCAGCCTGTAAAAGCATCGACGACTACCTTCACTAAAAGTCGCGCGCATGTCGTGGAGCGCAAATTGCTCGCCGACATGAACGATCGTTGACCTCCCCATCTCCCTCAGCTAGCATCAGGCTTCTCACCAGGAGATCAGATGATCGGGCAGAGCCTCTCGCACTACCGCGTAACGTCACGACTCGGCGCCGGAGGAATGGGCGTCGTCTACGAAGCGGAGGACACACGCCTCGGGAGGCAGGTCGCCATAAAGCTGCTCCCACCGGAACTGGCCACGAATCCCGCGTCTCTGCAGCGTTTCCAGCGGGAGGCGCGTGCCGCGTCTGCACTTAACCACCCGGGAATCTGTACGGTCTACGCGATCGAGCAGCATGAGTCGAATCACTTCATCGTGATGGAGTTGCTCGAGGGACGCACACTCGCCCAGGTTATCTCGAGCCGGGACGCATCGCTGGACACGATGCTCGATCTCGCAACGCAGATCGCTGATGCGCTGGAGTCGGCACACGCCAAGGGCATCGTGCATCGTGACCTGAAGCCGGCGAACATCGTCATCACGCCGCGAGGTCAGGCCAAGATCCTCGACTTCGGTCTCGCCAAGATCGAGATCGTTCATCGCCCTGGCGATAACGTTCAGGACATGCTCACAGCGGCGCGCCCCGAAGAACTTACGCAAGCGGGCACGGCCCTCGGCACCGTCTCGTACATGTCTCCCGAACAGGCACGCGGCCTGCCCACCGATTCGCGCACAGATCTCTTTTCCTTCGGAGTGGTTCTCTACCAGATGATCAGCGGAGTTCTTCCGTTTCAGGGTGATACGAACGCCGTGGTCTACGACGCGATCCTTAACCGCCAGCCGCCGCCGTTGTCGAACCTCAATCCCTCCCTTCCAGCGGCGCTCGACCGGGTCATCGACAAAGCGCTCGAAAAGGATCGCAGCTACCGCTATCAGTCAGCAACCGAGGTGAAGACGGATCTACTCAGATTGAAACGTGAGCTCGACTCAGGAGGCAGGCGCGCCTCTTCGAGCGACTCGCAGCATGAAGCGGCGTCCGCGCAGTCTCTGGCGGTCCTCTACCTCGAGAACCAGAGCGGAGTGAAGGATGATGAGTATCTCCGAGATGGCATCACCGAAGACATCATTACGGAGCTTTCGAAGATCAAGGGCCTCCGCATTTTCTCACGCCCGACCGTGCTCGCCTTTCGCGACCGGCCGGTAACGCCTGCTCTTGTGGGCCAGCAGACCGGAGCCTCTTACGTTTTGACCGGCAGCCTGAGGCGGGCCGGCAACCGGTTGCGCATCACCGCTCAACTCGTCGACACACGCACCGATTTTCCGCTCTGGTCGGAACGGTACGACCGGGAGATGGCTGACGTGTTCGAGCTGCAGGACGAGATCGCGCGCAACATTGCCGAGGCGCTGCGAGTGACGCTCTCCCCTCAGGAGAAGGAGGCGCTGGCGAACAAGCCGACCGAGAACGCGCAGGCCTACGACCTTTTTCTCCGCGGACGCAGCTATACGCGCCGCATGACCCGCCAAGACTTCGAGTTCGCGCTGCAGATGTTCGACAACGCCGTCGCGCTCGATCCCGGATTCGCGCTGGCATGGGCGGCAAGTGCGATCGTCGCCGCTCAGTACTATTACCATTACGATCGTTCACGCAGCTGGATGGACCGGGCCAACGCAGCCAGCCTTCGCGCCAGTGAATTAAGCAAAGATGCGCCGGAGGTGCTGGTCGCCGAGGCCTGGATACTGGCGTCCGACAGCTCGTTCGACGCCGCGGTCGAGAAGCTGCGCGCGGCAATCGCGCGTAAGCCGGACACCGAAAGTGCCTACTACCTCCTGTTCCGAACGCTTTTCTCGGCGGGACGATGCCAGGAGATCATCGACGCATCCGAGACGGCGATTGCCCATTCGGGGGAGAACTACAATATCTACGTACCGATCACGAATGCGCTCGGAGCGCTCAGCAAGACGGAAGCATTGAAAAAGTTCCGCCAGCGCAGGATGCAGGTGTTCGAGGAACACGTTCTGCGCGTGCCGGAGGATGCCCGCGCGCGTGTGCTTCTCGCCACCGACTACGCTTGCGTTGGTCGGGCTGACGATGCGAACCGGGAGGCCAGTTTCGGGATGGCACTGCGGCCAAACGATGCCACGATCGCGTACAACGTCGCCTGCGTTATGGGGAGTCTGGGGAAGAAAACCGAAGCTCTGGAACTGATTCGTCGCGCCTGGACGAACGGATGGCGTGACTCGGAGTGGACGCGCCGCGATCCGGATCTCGCGCTGCTGCATGGCGACCCCGAGTTCGAAAAGCTGTATCCGGCGGTTTAGAGGCGGTTCACAGGAAACAGTTCAAGGGTCAGACCACCAGTCGTGAGTGCGCACTCAATCTCGATCCACCCACCGCATCGCCTTCTCGTTGTAGCGCGGTCCGGAGATCGCATCCGCGGTGAGTGAAATGTTTAGTTGATGGACGTCATGCGCCGAGAGCTTCAGCTCAGTCGCGCCGACGTTCTCTTCGAGATAGGAGCGCCGTTTCGTGCCCGGTATTGGAACGATGTCGTCACCTTTCTGCAGCAGCCATGCGATGGATACTTGAGCGGGAGTTGCCCCGAGAGAAGTGGCAATCTGTTTCACGATCGCGGCAGCGGCGACGTTTCGCGAAAAGTTCTCTCCCTGGAAACGGGGATCGCCGCGTCGGTAATCTCCTTCGGGATAGTCTTCCGCCTGCCTTGCATTCGCTGCGAGGAAGCCGCGACCGAGAGGACTGAAAGGCACGAGGCCGATGCCGAGCTCCCGAAGCAGAGGGATGATCTCCGCTTCGAGGTTTCGTTCCCACAGCGAATACTCGCTCTGCAACGCTGTAATCGGATGCACCGCGTGCGCACGTCGGATCGTCGTTTCACCTGCTTCTGACAGTCCTATGAAGCGAACCTTGCCCGATTGCACAAGTTCCGACATCACTCCAATCACATCCTCGATCGGAACCTCGGGGTCGACGCGATGCTGATAGAGGAGATCGATCGTATCGATGGCCAGGCGAGCGAGAGAACCATCCACGGCCGCTCGAATTCGATCCGGGCGACTCGTGATTCCATTCACCTTCCCGTCTTCGATGTTCCAGCCGAACTTGCTCGCGATGACCAGCCCATTGCGCTTCCCTTTCAGCGCGCGGCCGAGCAGCTCCTCGTTGTGAAACGGCCCATACACCTCGGCGGTATCGAAGAAGGTGATACCTAGATCGATCGCGCGATGAATCGTCGCGATCGATTCCTGCTCGTCCGCCACACCGTACGACTGGCTCATTCCCATGCAGCCGAGTCCGAGCGTGGAGACTTCGAGTCCGAGCGAGCCGAGTTTTCGTTTCGTGATCATGGGCGAATAGTACTTCGAGTGGTGCTGCGATTGAACGAGATGGCAATGGCAGGTGGATGTCAGTCAGCTTCCGCGGGCCGCCCCACCTAGCTTCGGGAAGACTGCTGTTTGCCTTAGAACAAAGTGCGGATGAAGTCGCTGCGTCAGCAAATCCGCGGAAGAAGTTCGCCGAAGGGGAGCTCGAGAATGCGTTCGCCGCCGATCGGTGTGCGCAGCCGCACTCGGCCGACCTTGTCGGTGACAACTCGGCCGATCCGGACGGCGTCGCGTCCGAGTGGATGGTTGCGCATCGCCGCCAGGACTGCTTCGGAGTGTTCGCGTGGCACGAACGCGACGAGTTTGCCTTCGTTGGCGACGAAGAGCGGATCGAGCCCGAGCATCTCGCACGCACCGCGTACGGAGTCTCGAACCGGTAGCGCATCTTCATCGATCTCCATGCCGAGACCCTGACGTGAGGCGATTTCGACCAGTGTCGATGCCAGTCCGCCGCGGGTGGGATCGCGCAGGGCATGGATTGCGCGGGAGGCGGCCAGCATGTCGGCGACCAGGGAGTGCAGCGCTGCCGTATCACTTGCAAGTGGTCCCTCGAACTCGAGTCCTTCACGCTGCGACAAAATGGCGACGCCGTGATCTCCGATCGTTCCCGAAAGAAGGATTTCGTCTCCGTCCACCACGTTTGCCGATGAAAGATCGACACCCTCAGGGATCAGTCCGATGCCGGAGGTGTTGATGAATATCTTGTCGCCGCTACCTTTCCCGACGACCTTCGTGTCGCCTGTGACGATCTTCACTCCCGCGCTCGCTGCTGCATCTCGAATGGACTCGACGATCTGTCTCAACTCGCTCGTAGAGAATCCTTCTTCGATGATGAACGCGAGCGAGAGTGCGCGTGGCGTCGCACCGACCATGGAAAGATCGTTGATGGTGCCGTTCACTGCGAGAGATCCGATGTCGCCACCCGGAAAAAAGATCGGAGTCACCACGTAGCTGTCGGTCGTGAATGCGATTCGATGTTCACCGAATGCGATGGCAGCCGCATCGTCGAGACGATTCAGGTGCTCGTTGCCGAACGCCGGGAGGAACACTTTTTCGATGAGCTCGGCGGTAAGTTTTCCGCCGCTCCCATGTCCCAGCAGAATCTGCGAGGTGTCGCGAAGGGGGAGGGGGCAGTTGGCGAAGAGGATCGAATTGTTATCGGGCATGGCGGATGAACGCAGAACGAAGCCGGGGGCCGGAGGCCGGGGGCCGGGGCAGAGTCAATCTGAACTCCTTCAGGATTGGACGCGACATCGTTCGACTCCAGCCTTTAGAGTATTCATTCGGCCTGTAGTTCTGCATAGCGACCGTACTGAAAGTATGCCGCACACGAACCCTCGGCGGAGACCATCGTTGCTCCGATCGGATGTTCCGGCCGGCATTGTTTCCCGAAAGCCGGGCAGTCGTTCGGCTTTTTCAGGCCGCGGAGAATTTCTCCACTGATGCAGATTTCCGGTTCGGGAGTCTCGATGTGTTCCACCGAGAAAAGTTTGGCGGCATCATGCGCCGCGTACTCGTCACGCAGACGAAGGCCGGACTCCGGAATCTCACCGATTCCGCGCCATTTTCGATCGGTGACCTCGAAGACTTTTTCGACGAGATCGCGGGCGGGGCGATTGCCCGCCGCAGGAACAGCACGTGCGTACTGATTCTCGAGTTCCGCACGACCTTCTTCGAGTTGACGGACCGTCATCAGGATGCCTTCCAGCAGGTCGATCGGCTCGAATCCGGTGACGACGATCGGAACGTTGTGCTCTCGTGAAAGCTCTTCGTATTCGTCGGTGCCCATGATGGAGCAGACATGTCCCGGTCCGAGAAACCCCTGCACGCGATTGTCTTCCGCACCGAGAATCGCCGACATCGCTGGCGGAACCAGGACGTGCGAGACGAGCATCGAGAAATTCTGGAGTCCTTCGGCGTGCGCAGCGAAAACCGCCATCGCGTTCGCGGGTGCCGTGGTCTCGAATCCAATGCCGAAGAAGACCACGCGGCGGTCAGGATTGTCGCGTGCGATTTTCACCGCATCGAGCGGCGAGTACACCACCCGTACGTCGGCTCCGCGGCTTCGTAGCGTCAGCAGATCTTCCCGAGAGCCCGGAACTCGAAGCATGTCGCCGAAGGATGTGAAAATGACGTCAGGTTGCCTGGCGATGGCATGCGCACGGTCGATGGTCTCGAGTGAGGTCACGCAGACCGGACAGCCGGGCCCGTGCACGAGTTCCACAAGCGGCGGCAGCATCCGGTCGATCCCGTATCGGACGATCGAATGTGTCTGGCCGCCACAAACTTCCATCAGCACCCATGGACGTGTGACGATTGCCGCAATCTCGTTCACCAGGCCTTTCGCTACCTTTTCGTCTCGATACTCGTCCAGGTATCTCATGAGGCCTCCTCTTCCTGTTCAGGAACGTCCGAGGTTAGTTCCGCGAGCATGCCGATCTCCTCGAGGATCTTGTAGGCGCGGAAAGCCTCATCACGATCGATCAACGAGATCGCGAAGCCGACATGTACCACCACGAACTCCCCGATTTTGGCTTCAGGTACATACGCGAGACAGACCTGACGTGAGATGCCGCCGAATCGTACTTTGCCAAACGGAAGACCCTTCTGCTCCGAGAGTTCGAGAATTTCACCAGGGATACCTAGACACATAGCTTTCCTCTCAATTCGCTGCGCAGCGATAACTGGTGGGCGGCAACGTAAACCTGTCCGAGCGCGATACCACCGTCGTTTGCGGGAACGTTCCGATGCTGAAGTACTTCAAAGCCGTCACGTTGAAGAAGGATGCGTGCGCGCTCGCTGAGTCTCTTATTCTGAAAGCATCCACCGGAGAGAGCGACCACACCAATTGCAAGTTGCCGACGGACGTGACCTGCCGCAATCCTGATCGATTCTGCAATCGTCTCATGGAACCGCGCGGAGATGATCGAAACGGGCGTGTGGCGGGCGAGGTCGCGCACGATCTCTCTCACCATCGGCCGCAAATCGAGCTCCATGATGGAAGTGCCGCGCGTCTCGATCGAGTACGGCGAGACCTCGTCGGTCGACACCAGAGCCTCGAGTTCAATGGCGGCTTGCGCTTCGTACGAAATCGTTTCCCGGATACCGCAAAGTGCGGCGATCGCGTCGAACCATCTACCGCCGCTGGTAGAAGTCAGCGTCCGCACATTCTTCCGAAACATTGCCGCGGCCAGGGTCAGACGCTCCCTCGGAACAGTGCGGAGAATGGCCGGATCTTCTCCCGCATCCAGAAGAGCGGCCAGTGCCAGCCGCCAGGGCTCGCGGATCGCGGCCTCGCCACCGATCATGGCCAGCGGCCGCAGATGTGCCAGCCGCCGCATCGAGCGTGGAGATGCGGCGAGGATTTCACCACCCCACGCGTCGCCCTCGGGGCCACATCCGGTGCCGTCGAACGCGACTCCGATCACCTCGTCGTAACGCTGATGCTCGGCCAGGCACGAAGCGATGTGGGCATGATGATGTTGTACCGCCACCGTTGGAACCTGCTGGCCGAGTGCCCAGCGCGTCGACCAGTAATCAGGATGTAGATCGTGAGCGATCAGCTTCGGATCGACCCCGAGTAACCGTGAGAGGTCAGAGCGCGCCTGATCGAATGCACTCCGCGTCAACGGAGAGTCGAGATCGCCGATGTGAGGCGACAGAAACGCCTCTGTGCCGCGCGTAACGCAGATAGAATTTTTGACCTGCGCTCCGGTTCCGAGCAGTGAGATTTTCTCAAGCTGCTCGCGAAAATCAGGCGGACCGGCAAGGGTGATCGGCTGTGGAACATATCCACGCGCACGCCGAATCACCTGTGGAGCGCCGTCGATGATGCGCAGGACGGAATCATCGGCACGCGCTCTGATGGTGCGGTCATGAAGTAGAAATGCGTCGGCAATGTCGCCCAATCTTGAAAGTGCGCCGCCGTTCTCGATCTCGACAGGCTCGTGTGAGCGGTTGCCACTCGTCATCACCAGAACCGGAATCTCGCGCAGCAGCAGATGATGAAGCGGTGTAGAGGGCAGCATCACTCCAATCTGGTCGAGAGACGGTGCGACGGAATCAGCGAGCGCTCTCTCTCGTCGGGGGAGCAGCACGATCGGCGCGCGCGATGATGTCAGTTCCTTCGACGCTGCACTCTCAACGAATCCGATCGACGCTGCGGTTTCGAGGTCGCGAGCCATCACGGCGAATGGTTGGTGAGGACGATGCTTCGCGGTTCGCAATCGTTCGACGGCAGCCTCGTTCCGCGCGTCGACGGCCAGCTGAAAACCACCGAGACCTTTGATGGCCAGGATCTTTCCA